>JAJTGF010000007.1 GCA_021299335.1 Cryomorphaceae bacterium | reverse complement strand
GCGATAAATAGTTTCTTTCATCCAGCCCTCAACAAATTGGACTTTTTCAGAGGTAAAGTAAAGAACCAAGCCGAGCAACAACTTTGTATGAAAAGCGATCATGGTGAATAAGTTCACCAAACGGTGTTTCTTTTCATAGTTAGAAGCAGTGAACGCATTGAAAATAGCCAAAAGCAATAAAAGTAATGCGATCCAACGCAGTCCGGAGTGAGCAGAAATCAGTGCTTGCATATTGATGTGTTTAGGGGTTTAATCGTTGAGTTTAAGGACAGCCAAAAACGCTTCTTGTGGAACTTCTACACGGCCCACTTGGCGCATGCGTTTTTTACCTGCCTTTTGTTTTTCTAAAAGTTTACGTTTACGGGTGATGTCACCGCCGTAGCACTTGGCTGTAACGTCTTTGCGCAATGCTTTGATGGTTTCACGCGCAATGACTTTGGCGCCAATAGCCGCTTGAATTGGAATTTCGAATTGCTGACGGGGGATGAGTTCGCGCAATTTGATACAGATTTTCTTACCTAAATCAAATGCGTTGCTGCGGTGTACTAAAGCAGAAAGCGCATCTACTTGTTCTCCATTGAGTAGGAGGTCCATCTTGACCAAGTCGGATTCTTTGTAACCGATTGGGTGGTAGTCAAATGAAGCATAACCACGAGAAACGGATTTGAGGCGGTCATAGAAATCGAAGACGATTTCGGCGAGTGGCATTTCAAAAGTGATTTCGACGCGGTCTTGGGTAAGGTACACTTGATTTTGAAGCTCGCCGCGCTTTTCGATGCACAGGGTCATGATAGAACCAACATATTCCGTTTTGGTAATGACTTGTGCTTTGATGTACGGCTCTTCGATGCGGTCCATGCCAGAAGGGTCTGGTAATTCAGAAGGATTATTGACAATCAAAACCTCATCCGGATCTTTTTTCATGTACGCTTTGTAAGATACGTTCGGCACCGTGGTAATGACGGTCATGTTGAATTCGCGCTCGAGACGTTCTTGAATGATCTCCATATGGAGCATGCCAAGGAAGCCACAACGGAAACCAAAACCAAGCGCTGCTGACGACTCTGGTTCAAATACCAAGGAAGAATCGTTCAGCTGGAGTTTTTCCATAGAGTAGCGCAGCTCTTCATAGTCTTCGGTGTCGACGGGGTAAATGCCTGCAAAGACCATCGGCTTCACGTCTTCAAAACCTTTGATGGCGGTCTCGCAAGGGTTGTCTGAGCCGGTGATGGTGTCGCCAACCTTAACTTCGTTGGCGGCTTTGATTCCTGAAATAATGTAACCTACATCTCCAGCTCTAACTTCATTTTTAGGGGAGAGGTCCATTTTGAGGATCCCGATTTCGTCGGCGTTGTAGTCGCGTCCGGTATTTAAAAATCGGACCTTTTGACCCTTTTTGAGCACGCCGTTTTTGACGCGGTAATAAGCGATGATGCCTCGGAAAGGATTGAATACGGAGTCGAAAATCATGGCTTGTAAAGGAGCAGACTCTTCGCCTTTTGGCGCCGGAATGCGATTGACAACCGCTTCCAAAATTTTGTCTACACCTAAACCTGTTTTACCTGAAGCTTGAATGATGTCTTCGATGTCGCAACCGATGAGCTCCGTAATTTGATCAGAGACCTCTTCTGGCATGGCGCCTGGTAAATCCATCTTGTTGAGGATCGGAATGATTTCGAGGTCGTGCTCTAGCGCCAAATAGAGATTAGAAATCGTTTGTGCTTCGATGCCTTGAGAGGCATCTACAATTAACAAGGCCCCTTCGCATGCAGCGATAGAGCGCGAAACTTCGTAAGAAAAATCGACGTGCCCGGGGGTGTCGATGAGGTTCAGGATGTAGTCCTGGCCCTCGTGTTTGTAGCTCATTTGAATGGCGTGAGACTTGATGGTGATGCCGCGCTCGCGCTCGAGATCCATGTCGTCGAGGGCTTGGGCTTGCATTTCGCGGTCAGAGATGGTGCCGGTCGTTTGGAGCAAGCGATCTGCCAAGGTGCTTTTGCCGTGGTCAATGTGGGCAATAATACAAAAATTGCGGATGTGCTTCATAGGTTGCAAAAGTACGGAATCTAAGCCATATAACAAGGTGTAAATCACACCTTGCTTTCCGTAAATCTACTGATGTTGGTTTCGGGATGCAGGGGAGTGTTCATCGTTATAAATGCCGCTAATTCACGTGCTAAAGTTGGGGCCATCATGTAGCCTTTTGTGCCGAGTCCATTGAACACAAACACGCCGTCGAAATCAGGATGCTTGCCCATAAGTGGTCTGCGGTCCAAAACAGTTGGCCTCACACCTGCTGCTTGTTCCATCACCACGGGCTCATATGAACCAAGTGCGGAGAGGTTTTGCAGCAATATTTCGCGGGCTTCGGGCGTGTGGTGTAAGGTAGCATTATTCCATTCATAAGTTGCACCAACTCGAAAACGCCCCTTCCCGTAGGGCAAGACAAAGCATTTGCGATTCAATGACTCTGCGTCCGACAACAAAGCGCTTTCAATTAACAGTGTTTGACCTTTGGTTTGTTGCAGAGGCAAGTAGGCAAAGGTTGGCTCCTCTTTTTGCTGATATCCCATGCAGAAAATCACGTAGTCGTATGTTATTCCATCATATTTGCGGGCTGCGGGGTCCCAAGCTTTAGCTTCGAATGGCTTTTGCAATAAGTTGCCCTGTGCAGCAAAATACGCCAGATGCTCCTTCACCCAATTGGCAGCGTCGATCCAAAAAGCATTGCGCACTCGGCCACTTCCGAAGAGATTGATTGCCGCTTGATTTTCGAGGTCTGCTGGGCTTAACTTTTCCAAATAATTCTGATACGCTTCTTGACTGGCCTTTTGCTGCCAACTATCGCGTTCTTCGGCGCTTGAAAAAAAACGGCGGATCACAATCGGATGGTAAAATTTGGTCTGCAGTTGCTGCTCTATATCTCTATAAAATGCTTGGGCTTCGGGTAAAAATTCGTCCAGGCGCCAAGATTTATTCATGCGTCGAAACACCATAGGATTGACCATACCGGCGGCGATGGCGCTCGAATGATTGCTGCCTTGATCTAAAATTTGAACTTCGATTCCGCTAGAAAGCAGGCGATGCGCCAAACAAGTTCCCGCTAAACCAGCGCCAATAATAAGTGCGTTTTTTGCCATTTGTTATTTCGTAAAAGCGAAGCTAAGCAAACTAATTTGAACTTGCGGATCTGCCGCTTTAATTGCATTTGCTAAAGACTCCAGTGTTGCTCCGGTCGTAATGACATCATCGACGATTAATATATGTTGGTATTGTCCTGTTTGGGCCGTTGCAAAAAAAATATTTTGAACGTTCTCCCAACGCCCAAAACGGTCATTCGTTGTTTGACTTGCCGTATTTTTTCTCTTTCTGACCAGACTCTTTAAGACGGGCACACCCCAGGCTTTAGCAAGTCCTCTAGCCAATAATTCGCTTTGATTATAGCCCCTTGCAAACTTCTTTTTTGGGTGAATTGGAACCGGAATAATTCCATCGATGTTTTTAATCGGGTGTGCATCGAGCACTTTTGCCATGTGTTCGCCTAGGTAAAGGCCAAGCGGCGCTTTGAAATCATACTTCAACGCGCGAATCAAAGATTGACTCACCGTTCCTTTTCCATAAAAATACAGGGCACAAGTATGTTCAATTTTTACGCGACTCCAAAACAATTGATCGAGTTTGGTCGGACCTTTTTGCAATTCAAAATAAGTGCGTTCTAGTGCTTGCCAACAGATCCAGCACAAATAGCGCTCTTCGCGCACAAGTTCTCTGTTACAATGCAAACAAACATTGGTAAAAACTAAATGGCCCAAGCCATCTGAATAATTTTTCAAGACCAATCCAAGCCGCTGAATATATGTAGCCATCGTTTGAGCAGATTTAACAATTCGATGTTTAAAAGTGCGGATGCTGTCCGCAACAATTCAAACGTGAATGTGTTAACTTTATTGAGGTTCTCTGTCATACAAAAATTATCTGTTAATCGCCACAATTTTCTTCGGAAAAATTATCAAAACTTACTGCCCAACCATGTGAATATCTTTCTGCGGCGTGTTGAAATCCGCTGAAGGGTTTGTCCGTGAAAGGTTTGCGCTTTTTAGTGTTGAAAACCGCGAATAAATGTTAATTTCTTTAATTGATTTGAGCCCGAATTTTAACAATTTTTGTATCCCTGATTTAAATAGAAATCTGCAACCCAAAAGCCATGACAAAAACACTACACGAACCGATTCTTGAAGAAAATAAAAGCCGTTTCGTACTGTTCCCGATTCAACACGACGACATCTGGAGCTTTTATAAAAAAGCTGAGGCTAGTTTTTGGACTGCAGAAGAAATCGACCTTTCCCCGGATCTCATCGACTGGGAAAACAAACTCACCGACGACGAACGTCACTTCATCAAACACGTTTTGGCCTTTTTTGCTGCCTCAGATGGCATCGTCAATGAAAACCTAGCTGAGCACTTTCTCAATGAGGTTCAATATACCGAAGCCAAATTCTTTTATGGTTTTCAGGTGACCATGGAAAACATCCATTCCGAAACCTATTCGCTACTCATCGATACCTACATCAAAGATACCCAAGAAAAAAATTACCTTTTCAATGCCATTGATACTGTCGATTGCGTCCGTAAAAAAGCGGATTGGGCCCTTCGTTGGATTGATCAAGGTTCTTATGCCGAACGCTTAGTTGCATTCGCTGCTGTGGAAGGCATCTTCTTCTCCGGGTCGTTTTGTTCCATTTTCTGGCTCAAAAAACGCGGCCTCATGCCAGGTCTTTCTTTCTCGAACGAACTCATTTCCCGAGATGAAGGCCTTCACTGCGACTTCGCTTGTTTACTTTACACCAAGCACTTGGTCAATAAATTACCCAAAGAAAAAGTGCGCGAAATCATCACCAATGCAGTAGAAATCGAAAAAGAATTTGTCACCGACGCTCTTCCTGTAAAACTCATCGGCATGAACAGCGACCTCATGGGTCAGTACATCGAGTTTGTAGCAGACCGCTTATTAGTCGAGCTAGGTAACGATCGTGTTTATAACGCGACCAACCCTTTCGACTTCATGGATATGATTTCCATCCAAGGTAAAACGAACTTCTTTGAAAAAAGAGTGGGTGAATACCAAAAAGCAGGCGTTTTGGCCGGCAAAGAAAATCAAGCATTTAGTCTTGACGAAGATTTTTAACCTAACTAACACTATTAATATAAGGAGCATATGTACGTTGTAAAAAGAGACGGAAAAAAAGAGGCCGTCAAATTTGATAAAATTACGGCCCGCATCGTCAAGATGTGTTATGGCCTAGACCCACTCGTATCGCCAGAAGCCGTTGCCATGAAGGTCATCGAAGGGCTTTTTGATGGTGTCAGCACAACCGAACTCGATAACCTCGCCGCTGAAGTTGCCGCTGCCAAAACTATTGATCACCCAGACTACGCATTATTAGCCTCTCGCATCGCTGTATCTAACTTACACAAAGAGACCAAAAAGACTTTTTCTGAAGTCATGCACGATCTTTACCACTACGTTGATTCCAAGACGAACGAATCTGCTGCGCTCCTAGCAGACGACGTCTATCAAATCATCATGGCCAACAAAGAAGTGCTCGACTCCAGCATCATCTATGACCGTGACTTCCGCTACGACTACTTTGGCTTCAAGACCTTGACACGCTCCTACCTCATGCGCTTGAATGGCAAAATTGCAGAACGTCCGCAACAAATGCTGATGCGCGTTGCTGTGGGTATTCACAAAGATGATATCCAAGCTGCCATCAAAACCTATAACCTGATGTCAGAAGGTTGGTTTACACATGCCACACCTACACTCTTTAATTCCGGTACACCCAAACCGCAAATGTCTTCTTGTTTCTTGCTCACCATGAAAGAAGATAGCATCAGCGGCATCTACGATACACTGAAGTCTTGCGCTCAAATTTCGCAATCTGCTGGTGGTATTGGTTTGTCTATCCACGACATCCGCGCAACGGGTTCATACATCAAAGGCACAAACGGCGCATCTAACGGTATTGTGCCCATGCTTCGTGTGTTCAACGACACCGCTCGTTATGTCGATCAAGGTGGAGGTAAAAGAAAAGGTTCATTTGCTATTTACATCGAGCCATGGCATGCAGATGTCTTTGATTTCCTCGATCTCAAGAAAAACCACGGTAAAGAAGAACAACGCGCTCGCGACCTCTTCTATGCCCTCTGGATTCCAGATTTATTCATGAAGCGCGTTAAAGAAAACGGCGACTGGACCCTCATGTGTCCGCACGAATGTCCTGGTCTTTCAGATTCTCACAGTGCCGCCTTTGAAAAGCTCTACACCAAATACGAGCAAGAAGGAAAAGGTCGTAAAACGATCAAAGCACAAGACCTCTGGTTCAAAATCCTCGAATCACAAATCGAAACCGGTACGCCTTACATGCTTTACAAAGATGCGGCTAACTCCAAATCAAATCAGCAAAATCTCGGCACTATTAAGTCTTCAAACTTATGTACAGAGATCATCGAATACACAGCGCCTGACGAAGTCGCGGTTTGTAACCTTGCCTCATTAGCACTTCCTAAATTTGTTACAGAAGAAGGCGCCTTTGACCACGACAAACTCTTCGAAGTTACTTATCAAGCAACGCTCAACCTCAACCGCATCATCGACAACAACTTCTATCCAGTAGAAGAAGCCCGCAATTCCAATATGCGTCACCGTCCGATCGGATTAGGCGTTCAAGGTTTAGCCGATGCCTTCATCATGCTTGGTTATCCGTTCGAGTCTGAAGAAGCACGTGCTTTGAACCGCGAAGTATTTGAAACCATCTATTTTGCTTCCATGACGGCGTCTAAAGACCTCGCCAAAGTAGATGGCCCTTATGAAACCATCAAAGGATCACCTGTATCAAAAGGAATCTTCCAATTTGACATGTGGGGCGTTACGCCAACCAGCCGTTGGGAATGGGATGTCCTCAAAGAAGAAGTTAAAAAACACGGTGTGCGCAATTCACTTTTACTTGCGCCAATGCCAACAGCCTCTACAGCTCAAATTCTCGGTAACAACGAGTGTTTTGAACCTTACACTTCCAATATCTACACGCGTCGCGTATTGTCTGGCGAATTCATCATCGTCAACAAACACCTACTCAAAGACCTCGTCAAAGAAGGCCTTTGGAACAAAGACATGCGTCAAAAAATCATGGCTGCAAACGGATCTATCCAAAACATCCAAGAAATCCCACAGCACCTCAAAGACCTCTACAAAACTGCATGGGAAATCTCTCAAAAAGCAATCATTGAGCAAGCTGCCGACCGCGGAGCTTACATCTGTCAGAGCCAATCTCTCAACATCTTCATGGAAAATGCCAACTTCGGCAAACTGACCTCCATGCACTTCTACGGTTGGGAAAAAGGCCTCAAAACAGGTATGTATTACCTTCGTACCAAAGCAGCAACAGATGCCATTAAATTTACTGTCGATAAAACAGTCGTCGAAGAACCTAAGGCTCAAGCAATCGAAGACCAACAAGCAGCCATCGCTTGTTCATTAGACGACCCAGAGGGTTGTGAAATGTGTTCCGGATAGAAGCGGCGGTAGCCGGTTAATTCTCTTGGCTAGATTTCTCACGATAGATATTACAAAAAGGCTCGCAATTTGCGGGCCTTTTTAATTATACCACTTACCTTTGCACTTTCCTGAATATCATGACAGTCCAAAAACCAATTCAACGCGCCCTTATTTCCGTATTTTTCAAAGATGGCTTAGCTCCAATCGTCGAAAAACTACATGCCAATAACGTAGAAATATTATCTACAGGTGGCACACTCGCTTTTATAAGCGATATGGGCATACCTGTTACAGCCGTTGAAGACGTTACTGCATTTCCAGAAATCTTAGGTGGGCGCGTGAAAACTTTGCACCCTGCTATTTTCGGAGGCATTCTCAATCGCCGCGATTTCGCTCCTGATCAAGCGCATATGCAAGCCCATGGCTTGGCATCCATCGATTTAGTGATCGTCGATTTATATCCGTTTGAACAAACTGTAGCTTCAGGAGCTACACACGAAGACATCATCGAAAAAATTGATATTGGCGGCATTTCGCTCATCAGAGCGGCGGCTAAAAACTACAACGATGTTGTCATCATTCCAAGTGTCAAGCAATATGCCCAACTCGCTGAAATTCTAGACGCACAGGGTGCTCAAACGACTCTTGAGCAAAGACATACCTTTGCAGCCGAAGCTTTTCATGTGTCTTCACACTACGACACCATGATCCATCAATATTTCATGAGTCAAGAAAGCGCTTACTTGAAAATTAGCGAGGAGAAGCAAAGTCCATTGCGCTATGGCGAAAATCCACATCAAAAAGGAGTTTTCTTTGGCGATCTCGATGCGCTATTTACCAAGCTTCATGGCAAAGAACTTTCTTACAACAACCTACTTGATGTCGATGCAGCTGTTCGCCTGATGCAAGAATTCAAAACTGACGGCCCCACTTTTGCCATTCTTAAACACAACAACGCCTGTGGATTAGCCACGCGCCCCACACTAAAAGAAGCCTATGAAGCCGCCCTTGAAGCCGACCCTGTCAGTGCTTTTGGGGGAATTCTCATCGCCAATGATGAAATTGATATGGCTACAGCAGCTCTTGTAAATGAATTATTCTGCGAAGTACTCATTGCGCCGTCATACAAAGAAGACGCGCTGGAACTTTTGCAATCCAAAAAGAACCGCATCATTCTTATTCAACACGACGTAGCCTTGCCTCAAACACTTGTGCGCAGCGCGCTCAACGGCTACCTCGTACAAGATGCCGATTTAGCTACAGAAAGCGCTGAAAATTTAGAGGTGAAAACCAAACTTGCTCCTTCTGCTCAAGAAGTAGAAGACCTCCTGTTTGCCAACAAACTCGTAAAGCACACCAAATCCAATACCATTATTTTGGCTAAAAACGGCCAGCTTCTCGCGAGCGGCACAGGTCAAACTTCGCGCGTTGATGCGCTCAAACAAGCCATTCACAAAGCAAAGAGCTTTGGTTTCGACCTCAACGGTGCGGCTATGGCCAGCGATGCATTTTTCCCCTTCCCAGACTGTGTAGAAATCGCTCATTTAGAAGGCATCAATGCTGTCATTCAACCAGGTGGCTCAGTCAAAGACGAACTTTCAATCACTTATTGTGATGAAAATCAGATGAAAATGGTATTCACAGGAGTGCGCCATTTCAAACATTAAAAAATAAAGTGAAAGTTTTTTACAAAACCACACTATAAACGTAACCTTTCAACATATTCTTCGAATAAGAAGAAATTACAAAAACCAATAAGCGCTTAAAATGGGCCTTTTTAACTTTCTTACACAGGAAATTGCCATTGACCTCGGTACAGCAAACACCCTGATTATCTGGAACGACAAAGTTGTTGTCGACGAACCTTCAATTGTAGCCAAAGATATCCAAACGGGTAAGGTGGTTGCCATCGGAAGAAAGGCACAACAAATGCACGGTAAAACACACAAACTCATCGAGACGGTTCGTCCGCTGAAAGATGGTGTAATTGCCGACTTCCAGAGTGCCGAACAAATGATCAAAGGCATGATCAAAATGATCAATCCAGGTCGTAGCTTGTTTAACCCTACTCTCCGCATGGTAATTTGTATCCCATCTGGGATTACAGAAGTTGAAAAACGCGCTGTCCAAGACTCCGCAGAACACGCCGGAGCAAAAGAAGTTTACCTCATCCACGAACCAATGGCTGCGGCTATTGGTATTGGTATTGACGTAGAAGAACCAATGGGTAACATGATCATCGACATAGGCGGTGGTACTTCCGAAATTGCCGTTATTGCACTTGGTGGTATCGTCTGTGACAAATCGATCCGAATTGCCGGCGATGACTTCACCAACGACATCGAAGAATACATGCGCCGCCAACATAACATCTTGGTCGGTGAACGCACTGCCGAACAAATTAAAATTGAAGTGGGTGCTGCCTTGCCTGAACTAGAAAACCCACCAGCAGACTTCGCGGTTCGCGGTCGTGACCTCATGACCGGTATCCCTAAAGAAATTATGGTTTCTTACCAAGAAGTGGCACATGCGCTTGACAAAACAATTTCTAAAATTGAAGAAGCGATCCTCAGCGCACTTGAAATGACGCCACCAGAGCTTTCTGCAGATATCTACAAAACAGGTATCTATTTAGCAGGGGGTGGTTCAATGCTTCGCGGTCTTGACAAACGTATTTCTGCCAAAACAAAACTACCTGTTCACATTGCAGAAGATCCGCTTAGAGCGGTGGCACGTGGCACGAGCATCGCACTCAAGAATATCGATAAGTATCCGTTCTTAATGGGCAGATAAGCCGTTATTCATTAAGCGCGCCTTCTATTTCTTGCTTGAATTTCTCTACGAGTTCTGTATAAGCTGTTCCAGTCGCTGGGCCACTAAAGCCAGTATGTATGGCGATTATTTTTCCTTGTCGGTCAACTAAAATCGAGGTCGGAAAACTCATGATGCCATTCAACATTGGAAAATAGGCTGCCGCGGCTTCTTTGCTGGAAGTCCCTGCCAAATAAACTGGGTAATTGACC
This sequence comes from Cryomorphaceae bacterium, assembly GCA_021299335.1. Classification (GTDB taxonomy): domain Bacteria; phylum Bacteroidota; class Bacteroidia; order Flavobacteriales_D; family Crocinitomicaceae; genus UBA952. The sequence goes on along the minus strand of JAJTGF010000007.1, from coordinate 26,679 downwards.
TGTAAGTCCTTGGCAAATTTCTTTAAACGACTTCTTTGCTTTTTAGAATCGGCACCTACTTCAAAGCCCAGCGCTATAATTTCTAAACCCTTTGGTCCGTAGGTTTCTTTTAGTGCCCTTAAAAGATTCGTTTCATCTATGCAATTCGGACACCATGTTCCCATTATTTGAATCAGGGTTACTTGTCCTTTTTTTGAAAAATCAAGATTGGTCTTTCTACCATTGAGTTTAATCAAATTATTGAGCACTACCCTTTCATCTCTTTTGATCAAATAAGTGAGTTCTGCCTCATTTCTTAATTGAACGGTTTCATCTCTAGTTGCCTTGAAAGAGGTGCTTGATTTTCCTCCACTGTAGAACACCCCGGTCATTTCATTGCTGCCATTTAAATCTGCCTCCACCACAAAGGCCCAATAGCCAGTATACGTCTGTAAATGCAATTTTCCATTTGCGGCATAACCATGCAAATACCGGTAATCTCCGGTTTCGCTTAAAAAACTTCCGAAAATGCGCCCATTCATTTCTTGCTGAAATACACCGACCAACAATTCTTCATTTGGCGTTCCGGGCTCAAACACTACTTTCCATCTACCGAATAATTCCGGAAAGATGGTATCAGGTTTTGGAATCATTTCAGAAAGCGTCATGTACAAGTGAACAGGATAGCGAACCGGAACTTTTTTATTGTAGTTGATCCACCAACCTCTGGCCTCAGAAAAATCCTTTTCAAAAGCAACTCGCCATTCGGCATCTTGTGCAGGGAATTGATAAACGATGGTGTCTCCTATCCTTTTTTTTACGGACAACTGATACACTTCTTTACCATTTACAATGGTAATCGGTGAATTTGGATTTTTTTCGGCTAGAGCAACAATTACTTGAATTTGCAAGCGGTCATTGAGTTGTATTTCTGCAATAAAAGGCAGCGTTGTTGCGTTTTGGGCAAAAAGGAAATTTGCATGGAATAGGATGACAATTATATAAATAAAGAATCTCATGGCTTAAATCGACATTAGGTTGAACCACTAAATTAAAAGAAATAAACTATCTTGCTTTGCGCATGCAACTTTTTCAAAATAATAAACGTCAGTGCTAAGAGTCATGGATGAACAAGAACTCATACAAGGTTGTATTGCTGCTCGTCCGAAGGCTCAAAAAGCGTTATTTGACATCTATGCCCCCAAGCTTTACGTCGTGTGTTTGCGTTATTTAAAAGACCAAATGCGCGCACAAGACGTCTTGCAAGATACCTTCGTCAAAATTTTTGCCCATATCGGCAATTACAAATCGGAGGGTGCTTTTGAAGGTTGGCTCAAAAGAATTGCGGTCAATACTTGCCTTGACCAACTGCGCAAAGACAAGAAATTACTCACTGACGTCTCCTTAGACGATGTCTCGCACAAGTTGGCACACCAAGACTACAGCGCCGAAAAACTCATGGCCGACGACCTGCTCAAACTTGTTCAGGCGCTGCCAGATGGCTACCGTACTGTCTTCAACCTTTTTGCCATCGAAGGATTCTCTCACCAAGAAATTGCGCAACAACTGAGCATTTCTGAAAGCACTTCCAAAACACAATACTTGCGCGCAAGGGCCTATTTGAAAGAACGCATTGAAAACATAGATTAATATGACTGAAAAAGACCAAATAAAAGAACTATTTGCCAAAGGCCTCCAGGACCACCAAGTCCAGTTAGACCCAGCATTATGGTCTTCTATTTCGTCATCTATAGGTACAGGCGCTGCCAAAACGGGGCTTGGGCTTTTAGCTAAAACACTTATTGGTGTGGCAGCAAGTGCTGTAGTTGCAGGTGCTGTTTATTTATCATTGGAGCAAGACAAACCTGCGCCTAAAAAGCAAGAGGGAAAAACGCTACAAGAAGCAAAAAAGCCAATAGAAAGTAAAGAAATCATCATTACAAAATCAACAAAACCATCTATCCAAACTTTGCACTATGATCCTTTGCCGATCGGATGTTTTCCTATAATTGATGACACTGAATTTGGAATTCCTGATTTTGACGCGCAACCTTATTCGGGAACTAATGCGGAAGTGCAAGCATTCACATCAGCGATCGAACCGCAAAATGTTCCAGTTGTAAATCCAACTCAAGGCCAATTAGTTCAACAAATTGCTACGCCTTCTCAAATTGCACCAATACAAGAAGCGCAAGCAAAAAAGACAACGCCAATCTCATTGCCCAATATTTTTACTCCGAATGGAGACGGACAAAACGAAGCCTTACAAATCAATTGGGATCGGGCAGAAGTGCAAGATTTCAGCATTGTGGTGCTCGACGCTCAAAACAAGGTGGTTTTTAAAAGCAGCGATCCTGAATTCAGCTGGAATGGCACAGATCTAGGCGAAGAGAAACTTCCGCGCGGAAACTACATTTACTTCGTATCCGCAGTGATCGATGGCCAAAAATGGCAGCAATCTAGCAACTTACAAATTCAGTACTAAAATTATTGCGTAAATTGGCAGATGCCGCTTATCTACTGCATCACCAACGGAAACAAAAAAATCACGTCGAAAAACCGGCATATCCTTGCCGCTTTAAAAGAAAAATTCGGCGCTAACTTTTATCTTTTCAAAAGTTCCGATTCGGCGGAAGCGCTTTCATTTATTCATGCGCTTGATTCCAATTGCACTCACCTGATTGGCGTTGGTGGCGATGGAACTTTTAACGTGCTTTTGAATGCTGTCTGCACACATCCTGACCAAGCTTTTCAACCAATTATAGGTATTGTTCCAAACGGTACGGGCAACGATTTTTTCAGATCTGCAGGCTTGAATAAAGCATTCGATTTTTTAGAAAGTATCGGCCTTGGCGCTTTTCGGACAATTGATGTCGGCTTGATCGAAACCCCCCATGAAAAACGCTATTTTGCCAATATAACGGATGTTGGATTTGGCGGAGCGGTCGTGATTGAATTACAAAACTTCCGCAAACGTTTTGGCACGAATTTCTCTTATGGTCTGGCCATTGTCAAGACCTTTCTGAAATATAAAAGGCCGTTGGTTCAAATGACTGCTGCGGACTTCCGTTATGAAGGAGAGCTGCTGCTTGCTGCTTTTTGCAATGGCAGTATTTTTGGAGACGGCTTGCATATCCATCCAGGTGCAAAAATAGATGACGGCCAACTTAAACTCACCCTGTTGGGCAAGGTTTCGTTATTCGACTACCTCAAGAATGTGGTCAAAGTAAAGCGGGGCAAAAAAATCAAGCATCCGGAGGCACATTATCTTGAAGTGTCAACGCCCCTTCAATTGCAATCTTTGGAAGGTGTACTGCACGCAGAAACAGATGGCGAATACATCAGCGGACAAAGTTTTGAAGTAACGCTGCATACTGCTAAGATCAAGTTGCTCGCCATGAACAAAGCATAGATTAGCTATCTTTGAACAACAATGAAAAAAAGCATCATCATTACAGCAGGAGGCATTGGTAAGCGCATGGGTGGCGAACTGCCCAAACAATTTTTGCTGCTCGGTGCTAAGCCTGTTCTGATCCATACGCTCGAACGTTTTTTTGACTTCGACCCCACTGCACAACTCATCGTGACACTCCCAAAAGATTGGGTGATCTACTGGAAAGAACTTTTAGTACGATTTAATATCCGTATTCCACACGAGTTGGTGGATGGTGGAACCGAAAGATTTCATTCCATTCAAAATGCATTGGCTATTTGCAATGGTGATCAAATTGCCATTCATGACGGTGTGAGGCCACTTGTAAGTCTGGAAACAATTGCACGTTGCTTTGAAGGCTTGAAAACTTCAAAAGCAGTGGTTCCTGTTCTGCCCCTAAAAGATTCACTACGGATGGGAACACTAGAAAATTCTGAAAGTGTAGATAGATCTTTACATTATCTCGTGCACACCCCTCAATGTTTCGAAGCAAGTATTCTTCAGAAAGCCTATGAGCGAGGTTATCAAGCACATTTTACAGATGACGCAAGTGTTGTTGAGGAAATTGGCATTGGTCCATTGTTGGTGTTGAGCAATGAAGAAAACATTAAAATCACAAGCCAGATTGATTTAAAAATACTCCATGCACTGCTAGAACCATGAATTTAATTGCTCCACCCCATTTAAAGAAAGGTGACCTCGTCTATTTGTGTGCACCGGCCAAAGCCATTGAAGAAAACGAGGTGCTTGCAGCAGAAAATTGGCTTGCAAGCATTGGTCTTCAGTCAATTCGAAGCAAGCATTTAACGGGCCGACACCACTACTTTTCTGGTTCGGAGAACGAGCGCCTTTCAGATTTACAAGAGGGTATTGACCATCCAGAGGCGAAAGCAATTTGGTGTGTTCGAGGGGGGTATGGCTGCGTTCAGATTTTAGATGGTTTGCAATGGGCGCAGTTGATCCGTGAGCCCAAATGGTTGATTGGCTTCTCTGATATTTGTGTGCTGCATCACAAAATTCAGTCACTTGGTTTTCAGAGTATACATGGCACCATGGGCTTGAATATCCCAAGCAATAGTGAAGCAGCAAAAACACGCTTGAGCGACCTTCTTTTCGGACAGAAAGCAACTTTTGAATTGAACCCTAGCCCTTTTAACCAAACAGGACAAACAAGCGGTACTTTAATTGGCGGAAACCTCAGTATCATTTACAGCATGCTATCGAGCCCAGATACTTATGACTTTCGCGATGCCATTTTATTTATAGAAGATTTAGCCGAACACCTCTATCATATCGATCGCATGATGCACGCGCTGCGCAGGCAAGGTGCATTGGCGCAAATTAAAGGGCTCATTGTCGGCGGCATGACCGATTTAGAAGATACCGACGTACCTTTTGGGCAATCTATCGAGGAGCTAATCTTGGCTCACTTTTCATACCGAAAAATCCCGATTTGCTTTGATTTCCCTGCGGGGCACATTGCTGATAATCAGGCGCTCATTTTAGGAGCAACTGTCACGCTAGAAGTGCGTGACAAGCAGACCATCTTAAGCTATCTATAATTGTTCTAAATAGCTGAATTAAGCAGATTATATTGCCAACATTTGTTACAATTAAATGTTGTTCAGTTAAATTTGCACCACTACAAATGAAAGATTCTTATGAGTAACTCTGTATTATTTAAATCTTCTATCGGAAAGAAGGTCTTCATGGCCCTAACCGGTCTTTTCTTGTGTACGTTTTTGGTCGGCCACCTGCTTGGTAACCTGCAACTTATTCTCAAAACTGGTGAAGAAGGTCGCCGTGCATTCAATGAATACGCGTATTTCATGGGGCACAACCCATTTATCAAAATCCTATCTTACGTTACCTACGCAGCGGTGCTTATTCACGTGATCGACGGCTTTGCCTTAACGATTCAAAACCGCAAAGCGCGACCAGTGCGCTACGCTTACAACAAACCAGGAGCAAACTCTAGCTCTGCAAGTCGCAGCATGGCTATCCTTGGAACACTTATCTTGGTTTTCTTAGCTACGCACATGGCCAATTTCTGGTGGAAAATGAAAATCAAAGAAGACGTTCCACTTCATACTTACAAATTAGAAATGGACAACCCTATGATGGGTGCCGCCAACGCTGAACTCTATTACACACATGTACCGGGTATTCAGCCCATTCCAAAAGACGGCAAGAACATCATTGAAAAAGGCACAGATCTTTACATCAAAGGGACCAATGTTAAAGTTGCAGAAGGCTACCGCGACCTCCACGGTTTGGTCATCGACTTTTTCAGCAAAAGCAAAAATGAAGGCGCTTTATTTGCCGTCCTTTTCTACTTGATTTCCATGATTGTACTCGCCTACCATCTCTTACATGGCTTCCAAAGTGCGTTTCAATCACTTGGCATCAATCACCCGAAATACACTCCCCTGATCAAAATCATCGGAACTGGCTTTGCCGTTGTAGTTCCATTTTTGTTTGCGATCATTCCCGTTATTATTTACATGAATCACTAGGAATCAGGCTATGTCAACACTAAATTCGCGCATTCCAGAAGGTCCAATCTCAGAGAAATGGACCAACCACAAAAACCACATGAAGTTGGTTGCACCCAACAACCGCCCCAAAATCGATGTCATTGTCGTAGGGACCGGTTTGGCAGGTGCCTCGGCGGCGGCTTCTCTCGGCGAGATGGGCTATAACGTCAAAGCATTTTGTTTCCAAGATTCACCGCGCAGAGCACACTCCATTGCTGCACAAGGTGGTATCAACGCAGCCAAAAACTACCAAAACGACGGCGACTCCATCTACCGTTTATTCTACGATACCATTAAAGGTGGTGACTACCGTGCTCGCGAAGCCAACGTATATCGTCTGGCGGAAGTTTCTGGCAACATCATTGACCAATGTGTAGCTCAAGGCGTTCCTTTTGCACGCGAATACGGCGGCCTACTAGACAACCGTTCATTCGGCGGAACACAAGTTCAGCGTACGTTTTATGCAGCAGGGCAAACTGGCCAACAACTTTTACTTGGTGCCTATTCAGCACTCTCTCGCCAAATTGGCTTGGGGCGTGTCAAAATGTACCACCGCCACGAAATGATGGATCTCGTTAAAATCGACGGTAAAGCACGTGGTATCATCGCAAGAAACTTAGTTACCGGTGAACTCGAGCGCCACTCAGCTCACGCTGTGGTTATTGCATCAGGAGGCTACGGAAACGTCTACTTCCTTTCTACCAACGCCATGGGCAGTAACGTGTCTGCTGCATGGAAGGTGCATAAAAAAGGAGCGCATTTTGCCAATCCTTGCTTCGTACAGATTCACCCTACCTGTATTCCAGTTCACGGCACCAACCAGTCCAAACTGACACTTATGTCAGAATCTTTGCGTAACTCGGGGCGTATTTGGGTACCAAAGAAAAAAGAAGATGCCGAAGCCATTCGCGAAGGTCGCTTGAAACCGACTCAAATTGCCGAAGAAGACCGCGACTATTTCTTAGAAAGACGCTACCCTGCTTTCGGTAACCTCGTGCCGCGAGATGTCGCTTCACGAGCTGCCAAAGAGAGATGCGATGCCGGCTACGGAATTGAAGCCAACGATACCAACGAAGGTGTTTACCTCGACTTCGCTACTGAAATCCGCAATAAAGGTCGCCAATCAGCTTTTGCACAAGGTGACCACAACCCGACAGAAGAAAAAATTCTTTCACTCGGTAAAAAATGGATCGAAGAAAAATATGGTAACCTCTTTCAGATGTACCACAAAATTACCGACGACAACCCTTACGAAACACCAATGAAAATTTACCCTGCAGTTCACTACACAATGGGTGGTGTTTGGGTAGATTACAACCTACAAAGTAGCATTGAAGGGTGTTTTGTAACCGGTGAGGCCAACTTCTCCGACCACGGCGCCAATCGCCTTGGTGCTTCTGCCCTCATGCAGGGTCTTGCGGATGGATACTTTGTTTTGCCCTACACCATCTCTGATTACCTTGCTAACGATATCCGCACGGGTAAAATTTCTACGGATTCACCTGAATTCGAGACAGCAGAAGCAGAGGTAAAGGCGAGCATTGATCGTTTTCTACAAAATAAAGGAAGCAAGTCCGTGGATCACTTCCACAAACGCCTTGGCCTTATCATGTGGAACAAAGTGGGCATGGCGCGCAACGAAGCCGGCTTGAAAGAAGCCATCGCAGAAATTGCAGCTTTACGAGAAGAGTTCTACAACGATGTTTTTGTACCTGGCGATGCCAACGAAATGAATCCTGAGCTCGATAAAGCCATGCGTGTGGCAGATTTCATCGAACTTGGGCAGCTTATGGCTGTGGACGCCTTGCACCGACAAGAATCTTGTGGAGGTCATTTCCGTGAAGAGTTTCAAGACAGTGAAGGAGAAACCCTTCGCGACGACGAAAACTTCAAGTATGTTGCCGCTTGGGAATACAAAGATGGCGACGCCCAAAAAGCAGCGCTTCACAAAGAAGCACTCAATTACGAGTTCATTAAAATTGCAGCACGCAACTATAAATAAGAAGATATGGCTTCAAAATTTATCAATATTACACTCAAAATCTGGAGACAAAAAAATGCCAACGCAACAGGTGGCATAGAAACCTACGGGCTTCAAAATGTCTCGACAGATAGCTCATTTCTAGAAATGCTCGACCAACTCAACGAGCAACTCATCAACGAGCAAAAAGAACCAGTTGCATTTGATCACGACTGTCGTGAAGGGATTTGCGGAATGTGTTCGCTATACATCAACGGACGCGCACACGGTCCAGAAACCGGCACCACTACTTGCCAGCTTCACATGCGTAGCTTCAGCGACGGCGATACAATTTACGTTGAGCCTTGGAGATCTCGTGCATTCCCAATTGTAAAAGACTTGGTGGTAGACCGTTCTGCGTTTGATCGCATTCAACAAGCAGGTGGTTTTGTTTCGGTCAATACTTCCGGACGCACTATGGATGCGAACGCCATTCCAATTCCCAAAGCAGATGCTGATAAAGCTTTTGAAGCGGCGGCTTGTATCGGATGCGGTGCTTGTGTAGCTACCTGTAAAAACGGCTCTGCGATGCTATTTGTTGGTGCGAAAGTTTCACAATATGCATTATTGCCACAAGGTAAAGTTGAAGCCAAAGACCGCGTACTCAATATGGTGCGTCAAATGGACGAAGAAGGTTTTGGTAACTGTACCAATACAGGGGCTTGTGAAGTGGAATGTCCGAAAGGAATTTCTTTAGAGAATATTGCGCGCATGAACCGTGAATTCTTGAGTGCTTCGCTTACTTCAGACAAATAAGAAAATTTTTCCAAACAAAAAGGGCGGTTATTGACCGCCCTTTTTTATTTCTACTCAACTGACTTTACTTCAGTTGTTGTCCTTCTTTTTTATACCAACCTTCGTTATCCTTGATTTCTACGGGCACATTGGATTGATCGCTGAGGCGTTTTTGAGTGCGCATCCAGAAATAAAAACCAAAAAAGCCTAATAAAATGAGAGCAGTGTTAAAGTAGTTTTGGATGAATTCAAAAAAGCCAAAAGCCCATTGAAAAGTATCACCAATTTTGTATACGAAGTCTGTCCAAGTCATGTGTCGTTCTTTTAATATGGCAAATGTACTACAAATTTTAATAAATAGAGTAAGGGATTATATTTCTCCCATCAAAGCCAAAGTTTCTTTAGCAGCGGCTTGTTCTGCCTCTTTTTTTGACGGTCCTTTACCCTTTCCGTAGACCGTTCTGTTGATCTGGACACTCATTTGGTAAATGGCCTTGCCTTCTATGAATTGCTCATCAACTAAAACAAATTCCAGGTTTAATTTTTTACGCTGACACCAAATGAACAACGCGGATTTAAAATCCAATTCTTCTTCTAGTAATTTATTGAGATTGAGGTGCTTTCTAAATACGGTATTTTTTAAAACTTTTTGGGTTTTGATAAAACCACCATCGAGGTAAATTGCACCAATCAAAGCCTCAAATGCGTTGCCTTCTAGACCTGCTAAGTTGATGCTGCGCCCCTGGCTATATATCAGATAATTGCGAATTTTCATGCGCTCTCCAATGGCCGACAACGATTTGCGATTCACTATTTTGGCTTTGATTTTGGTCAGTTGACCTTCGTCAATATCTGGGTATTTTTCATATACGAAAGATGCCACCACAGCATCTAAAATGGAATCACCTAAGAATTCAAGGCGTTCATTGGCAGAAAGCTGGTGCTGGTCACTTAAAGAGCTTTTATGGGTAAGCGCTTGGATAAAATAGGAAACGTTTTGGGGTTTATACCCAAACTGAGCGATGACAAAACGAATGACTTGCAGCTCTTCGTTTGTTTTTTTCTTATTGAAGAGTGGGATTTTCAGCAACTTAGGCTTTAAATTTCTTTACAATGATGGAGGTGTTGTGACCGCCAAAACCAAAGGTATTAGACAACGCAATATTGACCGTGCGCGCCTGAGGTTGATGAAATGTAAAGTTGAGCTTAGGATCGAGTTCGGGGTCGTCGGTAAAGTGGTTGATGGTAGGTGGCACCATGTCGTTTTTGACTGCCAATACACAAGCCACTGCTTCAATTGCACCGGCTGCACCAAGTAGGTGGCCAGTCATGGATTTGGTAGAACTGATGTTCAGGTTGTAAGCGTGCTCACCAAAAACATGTTGGATGGCTTTCACCTCTGCAATATCGCCGAGAGGCGTAGAGGTACCGTGAACATTGACGTAATCGATCTCTGACGGATCAATTTCGGCGTCTTCTATTGCGGCAAGCATGGTGTTGCGGGCGCCCAAACCTTCTGGATGTGGTGCAGTCATGTGATAGGCATCACCGGACATGCCGCCGCCGATTACCTCAGCGTAAATTTTTGCACCGCGTTTGAGCGCGTGCTCATATTCTTCTAAAATAAGACAACCAGAACCTTCGCCAAGTACAAAACCATCGCGATCGAGGTCAAAAGGGCGAGAGGCTGTCTCTGGGGAGTCGTTGCGCGTTGAAAGCGCTTTGAGGGCATTAAAGCCGCCCATTCCCATTTCGTTCACACCGGCCTCAGAACCACCAGTAACGATGGCGTCGGCCTTACCTAAACGAATGAGGTTAAATGCATCGATGATGGCATTGGTTGCAGAAGCACATGCCGAAACACAAACGTAATTTGGACCGCGCAAACCATATTTAATAGAAATATGGCCAGCTGCGATATCGGCAATCATTTTGGGAATAAAGAAAGGGTTGAAGCGAGGCGTGCCGTCGCCACTAAAGTATTCTCTGGCTTCTTCTTGGAATGTCTTGAGGCCTCCTACACCCGAACCCCAAATAACGCCAATGCGATCGAGGTTTGGGTTGGACTCAAGCAAGGCAGCGTCTGCCATAGCTTCCGTGGCGGTAACTATGGCATACTGCGAAAATTGATCAAGCTTACGCGCTTCCTTTTTGTCAATGTGGTCTTCTACATTGAAATCTTTTAGTTCACAAGCAAACTGCGTTTTGAATAGAGCAGCATCAAATTGTTTGATTGGGGCCGCGCCACTTTTTCCAGCCATGAGGCCATCCCAGTACTCTTGTACTGTATTGCCAATAGGTGTAAGCGCGCCGAGACCTGTTACAACAACTCTTTTCAATTGCATACCCGTAAACTAAAGAATTAGTGGGAATTATTAAACGTTCGCTTCGATGTAAGCAATAGCGTCACCAACGGTTTGGATACCTTCTGCTTTATCGTCTGGAATAGAAATGTTGAATTGTTTCTCGAATTCCATGATTAACTCAACAGTGTCAAGTGAATCGGCACCCAAGTCATTGGTGAAGCTCGCTTCGTTAGTTACTTCACTTTCTTCAACATTCAGTTTATCAACGATGATCGCGATAACTTTAGCTTTGATATCAGACATTTTTTAAAATTTAAAGGTTTCAGCTTGCAAAGAAAAAAACTATCCCCCAATAAACAAAACTTATCCTCATTTAATTTATCAACACTTTGCAGCTCAAAGCCCAGGAATCCTACACTATGCTTAACTTTATGGCCGAAATGCAAGAACAATTCATTCTATTTATTTCCGGAGGAGGCAGTAACGCCCGGCAAATCATCGACTATTTCAAAGATAATGAACGAGTTAAGGTGGTTGGCGTGCTCTCTAGTAAAGCTAATTTAGCCATGGAAGCATTTTGTGCGACTCAGCAACTTCCTTTCTATGATTTATCCAATAAAGATTTCTCGGCGTACCTAAAAATTTGCCACGAACTCAATGCCAACTGGGTCATTTTAGCCGGTTTTCTCAAAAAGATACCCGTTGAGTTTATTTCTGCCTATCCAAACCGGATCATCAATATACACCCTTCGTTACTTCCAAGCTATGGCGGTGCTGGCATGTACGGTCAGCACGTGCATCGGGCTGTGAGTGAAGCAAAAGAAGCATTTAGTGGCATCAGCATTCATTTAGTGAATGAAGAATTCGATAAAGGGAAGCTTTTGTTTCAGCATGCCGTAGCCCTGGCACCCAATAGTACAGCTAATGAGGTTGAACAGCAAGTTCGGGCACTAGAATTGGCGTTTTTCGCTAAAGACCTCGATACTTACGTCAGCGCGCTTAAATAATGGCCTGCTCTAAGTATTGCGCAAAACGATAGCAATCTTCGTAAGAATTATAAAGTGGTGCTGGCGCAATACGGATCACGTTTGGTTCTCGCCAATCGGCGATAACTCCTAAATCAGTGAGCCTGTCAAATAGCTGACGGCCTTGCCCTTTTGCTAAAATCGAAAGCTGAGCCCCGCGGTTCTTTATTTCTTTTGGTGTAATGATTTCAAAGGAACACTTCTCCTGATTTCGAAGCGAAACATCTTCAATTAAGAATGCAAGATAAGCCGTGAGTTGGTCGCGCTTTTGACCAATGCGGTCCATGCCTGCTTCCTCAAAGATTTCTAACGAAGCCAGATGGGCAGCCATTCCTAAAACAGGCGCGTTACTCAATTGCCAGCCTTCGGCACCCGGTATGGGATCAAAGCCAGGTTCCATTTGAAAACGCACCGATTTGTTGTGGCCCCACCAACCTGCAAAACGAGGTAAATCTTTATTTTGAGCATGTCGCTCGTGGACAAATAAGCCAGAAACACCCCCTGGTGAAGAATTTAAATATTTGTAGCCGCACCAAGCTGCGAAATCCACATTCCATTCGTGGAGTGCTAAATTGACATTGCCAGCGGCATGAGCGAGGTCAAAACCAACAACTGCTCCAACAGCGTGGCCGGCTGTCGTGATTTTCTGTAAATCGAAATACTGTCCTGTATAGTAATTGACGCCGCCGATCATGACGAGCGCAAGTTCATCGCCCAATTCAGCTATCTTTTTAAGAATGTCTTCTTCTCTGATCAGGTGCTCTCCCGGTCGGGGGCCAATTTCAACGAGTGCATCGGCAGGCAAGCCGTGAAAAGCAACTTGTGAGGCCAACGCATATTGATCACTTGGGAAAGCCTTCTCTTCGCAAAGAATTTTGACGCGCTTTCCCTGTGGACGATAAAAAGAAACCAATAAGAGGTGCAAATTGGTTGTAAGGGAATGTGTGATCACCACCTCAATAGGCAACGCGCCCACAACCTTTGCTGCCATTTCTGTTAAATTTTCATGATAAGCAAACCATGGTCTTTTTGCTAAAAAATGACCTTCTACACCGAAATTGGCCCAGGCTTCCAATTCTTCTTGAATGTATGTGGCCGCCGTTTTGGGTTGAAGTCCTAAAGAGTTTCCTGTAAAGTAAACTGGGTTTTGACTGTGAAAAGTCGGGAAATGAAAACGGTTTCTGAAAGCCGCTAAAGGATCGTTTTGGTCTAAATTTTGAGCAAAAGTTAGGTTGTTTTCAAATATCATATGCGCAGCTTTATTCGTAACTTTATGGCCACAAATATACACAAGAATGAAGACTCCCTCTCCAATTGACCGCAGCCGTTCCGCTGAATTATTCGAAGCCGCCAAAGGATTCTTCCCGGGTGGCGTCAATTCTCCGGTGCGCGCTTTTAAGTCCGTCGGAGGCACGCCTCTTTTCATTGCCAAGGGAAATGGCGCTCAAATCTGGGATGAAGACCAGAACGAATTCATCGATTTCTGCTGCAGCTGGGGTCCACTCATTCACGGACACAACCATCCGTATGTCTTTGAAAAAATTGTCTCAACACTGCAAAACGGCGCAAGCTTCGGCGCGCCCACGCGTAAAGAAAACGAGCTCGCGGCTTTTATGCTCCAAAGACTGCCTTTCATCGACAAAATCCGCTTTACCAGCTCGGGAACAGAGGCCGTCATGAGCGCACTGCGTTTGGCGCGCGGCGCAAGCGGCAAAAATAAAATACTCAAATTCGAAGGTTGCTACCACGGCCACGTAGATGCCCTATTGGTTCAAGCGGGCAGCGGCTTGGTTACGTTCGGAACTTCTTCAAGCGCGGGCGTACCAGAAGCCTTCGCTAACGAAACGCTCGTTTTGCCGCTCAATGATGCGGACGCCCTTACCGCTTGCTTTGAGGCCCAGCACCACGATCTCGCGGCGGTCATTATCGAGCCTATTCCTGCCAACAATGGCTTGTTACTCCAAGACCTCACGTTTTTAAATCTGCTGCGCTCTCTTTGTACTGAATACGGAGTATTACTCATCTTTGATGAAGTGATTTCCGGCTTTAGAGTGGCGTTTGGCGGGGCGGCAGAATTGTATGGTATCACGCCAGATATTGTCACCTATGGTAAAATCATTGGAGGAGGCTTGCCTGTTGGTGCATACGGAGCCAAAAAAGAAATCATGGCCAATGTTTCGCCAGAAGGGCCTGTCTACCAAGCCGGAACACTTTCTGGCAATCCGGTGGCAATGGCTGCTGGGCTTGCACAGCTAGAGTTATGTGCGGCAGAAGGTTTTTATGCTCGCCAAGCCCAACGCACCCAGAAGTTCGTCGATGAGATCAACACTTTTGCCCTTGGCCATGAATACCCAATGGAACTCGTTTGTGTGGGCTCCATTTTCTGGTTCTCTTTTAATGGTAAAAAACGAATCAAAGCTGCCGGTCAAATCGACGGAGACATGAGCGCCTTTAATTTCATGCACCAATACCTTTTGGATGTGGGTGTTTATTTTGGGCCTAGTGGCTACGAAGTTGGTTTTGTATCATCTGCCCACACAGATGCACAACTCGACTACGCCGCCCAACAAATCAAAGCAGCACTTACTGCTTTCTATCAAAAGTAATCCCTAGCTTTAAGCTGTGAATTTAGTAACAGGTGCCACCGGACTTCTAGGAAGTCATGTCTTAATTGAGCTCGCAAAACGCGACAAACCCATCCGTGCGGCATATCGCAGCGACACCAAAAAAGCAGCTGTCGAACAACTTTTTCATTATTACTTGAAAGAAGATGCCAGTAAAAAATGGCAACAAATTGAATGGGTTCAAGCAGATTTGCGCGATATAGACGACCTCAAAAGGCTGATCAACGGCTGCCAATTTGTTTATCATTGTGCCGCATTAGTCTCTTTTTTTAAAGCAGATTTCGAAGCTTGCATTCAACACAACCGTTACGTCACAGCCAACCTTGTAGATTTGGCCAATCTATCAGGTGTTCAACACTTTTGCCACGTAAGCTCTACTGCAGCTATCGGCGGCAAAGAAGCACTGGTCAATGAAAAAAGTAAATGGCAAGAAGGCGCGCAGCACAGTGGTTACGGCATTTCAAAATTAATGGCCGAAAAAGAAGTGTGGCGCGGCATTGAAGAAGGCTTGCGTGCAGTTATTGTCAATCCTTGTGTCATTTTAGGGCCAGCGGCGCCCGGCAGTCCTTCGTTGCAAATGCTCGACACCGCAAAAAAAGGCTTAAAATTTTATACCAGTGGTGCCAACGCTGTTGTTGACGCGCGCGATGTAGCTTGGGCAATGGTAGAATTGGTGTGCCAGGATGTGCATGCCGAAAGATTCTTAGTCGTTGGTCCACAACAATCGTTTAGAGACTTATTCAGCGTTTTTGCCGAAAAACTAGGAAAAACACCGCCCCGTATCAAAGCGCCTAAAACACTGACTTTATTTGTTGCCGCTTTCCATGAACTGTGGTGCCATTTGTCCGGCAAACGAGATGGGCTCACCATTGAAACCGCGCGCTCTTCTCATGAGGTGTTGCGCTATGACCGCAACAAAATTGAAAAACAATTGTCTTTTGATTATACCCCATTAGACCAAATTGTTAGCAATATGTTAGCCGGACAAGTATTCATTGAAAAAAACACAAAACGTTGAGTCGGAAGCTGATCATTTTTATCGGAATCTTCTATCTCGTGGGCATCATCGGGATGTCGGTTGGTCCATATAGGTCTTTTTTCACGGGGCTTTCATTTTTTCATTTGTTGCTTTCGTTTGGCATTCTATTGCTAGGCAGAAAAAAGCAAACTGCTTCGCTTTGGGCTTTTATCGGCTTGGCTTTTGCCACTGGGATGCTCGTTGAATGGATCGGCATTCATACAGGAATACTCTTTGGAAGTTATCAATACGGCAACGTTTTGGGTCCCAAATTAATGGGTGTTCCGCTCATTATTGGTGTCAATTGGGCCATGCTCAGTATCGTTAGTGTTTCGCTTTTAGCCTCTTTAAGCCTTGGGTTTTGGATAGAAGTCGTACTGGGAGCGTTATTAATGGTTTTTCTGGACTTTCTGATGGAACCCGTTGCTGTTAAACTTGGTTTTTGGTATTGGAAAGATGGTGTGATCCCTGCTTACAACTACATTTGCTGGCTAGGTATTTCGCTTTTCTTACAATTTGTCTACAGAAAATGGCGCCTGAACGAGTCAAACAATGTGGCTGTGGCGTTGTTTATTTATATGACCATATTTTTCACTTTTTTAAATTTTCGCTTATGACTTGGTGGGGTCCGGTTGTTACGCTTATCACTTTTTTCGGAATGGAATTCATGGCTTGGGCCACCCATAAATATGTCATGCATGGCATCATGTGGTATTTTCACAAAGACCACCATCAGGTTGAACCCGGCTTCTTCGAAAAAAACGATGTGTTCTTTTTGATTTATGCGATTCCATCTTGGCTCTGTATCATGCTTGGGCTCATGAATCAAAACTACCTCCCTGTCTGGATAGGCTTCGGCATTGCGGCGTATGGATTAGCTTATTTTCTGATTCACGACGTGTATATCCACCGCCGTTTTAAGTGGCTGCGCGACATCGAACATCCTTACTTTTATGCAATTAGGCGCGCTCACAAAATACACCACAAACATTTAGGAAAAGAACATGGCGAGTGTTTCGGAATGCTTTTGGTTCCTTTTCGCTTTTATATCGATAGCCGCAAGCAATTCAAAAAACAACAAAGCGCATGAGTCTATACGGTTGGGTCATTCTCCTTTCCTTTGCGGGCCCTTTTGCGCTCAGCTTTGATCGCAAAGTAGCTTTCTATAAAGAATGGCGCTATGTGTTTACTGCAGCACTCATCGTTGCTGTACCCTTTTTGATCTGGGACGAATTTTTCACGCGTTGGGGGGTTTGGGGCTTCAACCCTACTTATCTCTTGAAAATTTATATTGGACAACTCCCACTCGAAGAAGTATTGTTTTTTGTCGTCATTCCCTACAACTTTATTTTCATCTTGAAAGTCATTGAGGCCTATTTTCCAGATAGAAATAAAAATACCAAGCGCATCGCTCCCATTTTTGCTTTTGTTTTCCTCGGGAGCTCCATACTATGGCTTATCCTCCATAGCGAAAACTATTACACAACTTTAGCCACTTTTTTAAGTGCCGTTCTCACGTTGCTACTTAGAAATCGACATTGGTATCAAGACTTCATGTGGGCCTATTTACTCTGCTTGATTCCCTTTTTTATTGTCAATGGTATTCTTACTGGCGCCGCCACGCCAGAACCTATTGTTTGGTACAGCGAGGCACACCTCATTGGATGGCGGATGATCAGTATTCCATTTGAAGACCTCTATTACAACTATGCTTTGCTCTTGCCGCTGACCTGGATGTATTTTTCTTTAAAAAATCGCAAGGAAAAATTGAATAGTGTTTTGAAAAATTAAAAAAATCCTTAACTTTGTCGCCCCTAGCAAGGCAAAGGCCAAGCATTAATGGGAGTTTCAAGCGAGAATAGCTCAGTTGGTAGAGCACGACCTTGCCAAGGTCGGGGTCGCGGGTTCGAATCCCGTTTCTCGCTCTTTTGAGCTCGAGTGGTGGAATCGGTAGACACGCCGGACTTAAAATCCTGTGGGCATTTGCCCGTGCGGGTTCAAGTCCCGCCTCGAGTACATTATTGTGAAATAAACCCTTGATTCTGTTAGAATTGAGGGTTTTTTGTTTTTGTATTATCCGACAAATTATCCGATTTTTTCTAAAATCAAAGTTTTTACTATTCCGTTTAATTTATTTTTTGTTAGTTGACATTCATTACCTTTGATAAAAAACATTATGAAATTCCTAACGTCTATTTTTGCAATAATCATTAGTTTATCCACATATTCCCAAATCACTTATGTTGACTGGTTCGATGCAGTATACCCTTTGACATCGGGTAGCACAACCTTTAATCTTGATTTGAATAACGACTCTGAAAATGACATTAAATTGTATTTAAATCATAATGCTACATCTTCTATAAATTGCGGAAGCACTACAGGTACAGGTTGGCATCTAACGTCATTTATAGGCTTAACAAATACATTTGGTCAAAATAAAGTTAATGGCCCTAGTAGTCTTACGCCTATTGGTATTGATTGCACAAATGACACGTTAAATGTTTTGGACTTATGGAATAATCAAAGTAATCTTTACAAAGGATGGTATGCATCTTCCAACTTGTGTTTTAATCTTGGCACAGGAAGTCACAAACAAGGTTTTAGATTAATATTAACAAATCCAGCAAATGGAGCTTTGGGTTACAAATACGGTTACATTGATTATACAATCTCATCGAATGGAGATGTTATCGTTCACGGTTGGTATTATGAAAATACGTTCAACGTTCCAATTGTGGCTAATTCTCAATTAGATTACCCCTACGATGGAAACTGCATCCATTACGACTCTGTAACAGTTTATGATACTATTACAACTACAATTTATGATACTATTACAACAAATATTTTTGACACAGTACTTGTTTCAGTAACAGACACCTTATTTATTGAAACAACGCTTGGTACTAATCCACTTTCTCAAAATACAATAAGTGTGTTTCCAAACCCCACAAATGACCATATTACCATTCACACAGGAAACTATGCATTGATGTCAAACTATTCAATTAAAATTGAAAATAGTCTTGGTCAAGTTGTCTTTACAAATCCACTAAATCAACAGACGTTTTATGTTGACTTGAACGGTTGGTCTGGTAATGGTGTGTATTATCTTAAATTACTTGATTCCCAAAGCAACGAGGTTACCGTCAGGAAAATTGTATTGCAGTAAAAATTTCTGCAAAACAATTACAACGTAATCTATGGTCAATTATACAATTTTATGAAATCTATTTTCTTTGTTCTATCTCTTTTGATTACCTCTATTGGTTTTTCCCAAGATATTGTTAAAGCTATGGAAAGTATATTAATCAATTCAGTAGGAAATGCCCATTCTGAAATGAAATCGCTTGGATTAACGCTCGATTATGTTCAAGATAGGGATGATTTTATAGTATTTCTTTATATGAACAAAGGGACAGATAAATATTATTCAGCTGGCTCAATTATATTAACAAAGGATTTTTCTGTTATGGCTTTCTCAATAACTTCCGAAAGTAGGAGTTTAACAGATATGACAATGAAAGCAATTAATGGAAATAAAAATTATTCATACAGTAGAATAAAGGATAGTGGCGAAATTATGTTTTCAAATGGGGTTTATGAATTTGGCTTCAATGACGAAAGCGACTCGATAAGCGATTCATACCGTGTATCCATATCCAAAATAAAGAAATAAATTGCTCATTATCTGGAATTTATTCTTGATTTCTCACAAAACCATTCAGAACAAGTAACACACCAAAGGTTAGAGCTCCAGACACAATGGCATTGGTTGTATTAAAATTATAAGTGATTATTTCCCTTGGGCCGATATGTCCATCACATTTAATTTCCACCACTCTAACAAAGTTTGCTATTTTACATACTTTCCGTTCTGTGATTTTACCACAAATAACGCCAACAATTATAGATATTCCAAGTGCAAAAGCCAATCGATTAGGTTTAGAACTAATGTCAAATTTATATTTCATACTGCAATATTTGAGATTTTAAAAGTAACATATAATTACTTCCAAATTTCAAGGAGAATATATCCATTTTCAGTTTTTCCAAGTTTCAATTTTAATCGGTCATAGACTTCTTGTGATATAAGTAATTGACGAACCTTAACTTGCTTTGTACTGGTATTTTGAATTTTGAAAAAGTACAGTTCTTTCATAGTCCATCCATAAATAAGGGCAATTCATAGTGCGATGGTAACTCATCGAGTAGCTTCGCCTGTAAGTCTATTCGTTTCATTAGTTGCTCAAGGTCTTTAGGTTTGCCGTATTCATAAACCCCGAGAGTATGAGACATCAATTCAATGTATTGTGCATCGGTTAGATGCTTATAATTTGCTTTCAGGAAGGTTTTTAATTCTGTGGCGTTAGTTATCTTCATTTCACGATATTTATGTCGATAGATTTAAAATGATTAATTGGCTCACCCTCTCGCAAAACCACGCTCTGTAGTTTGGGCATTACGAAAGGCAGAATCGCTTTTACAAAGGCGATACGCTCCCCATTAGTGAGGTCGGAGTCATTGTTTTGTAGGTGAGTTAGGTTTGCATCCAAAACTGCCTTCAGGCGTTCTTTAGTTGCTTTAGTAAGTTTGTTCGGTACGCCTTGCTCTCGGCCTTTGGCGTTCCCACTTTGGTTTGGTTGAAATGGCATAACTATATTGCTAAAAATCTATTGTTGTTTGCAATGGCATCTGCCCCCATCGAGATTAGAAATCAATCAGGGAGCATCTGCCTATGAACAGAAAAAAATCAAAAGTTTCTTTCATTACCCAACACTCTCGAAATGTTCGGTACAATCTTGTTTGTATTGAAGTCAAAACCTAACCATCCGTTGAAGCCTCCGCAGATATTTGCAGGGTATGTAGTTATCCCAAACTGCTCTGCTTTCGCTACCGCATCTGCAACTGATGTAAGGTATTTATACATCTTGTTCTGGTCTTCGCTTTGTGTATAGATTTTAAAGTCGGGTTCGTCTTCAGGTAGTCCATTGTTGAAATCTATCTCCACTTTTATAGATGCAATCTCATTGCTTAAAAAGTCAATCTTTGCCGTGTCTACCTCAAGTAACTCCATCTGCTTTCTCACGGATAGTTGCGGAGGAAAGTTCCCCTCGAATTTGGCGGTGAAGTTGTCTACAAAGTAGCTATATGGGTTTTCGTGTTTAAGAACGTTTCTATCCTCCGTCTTTATGAACTTATCTATGTATTCAAAAAACTCATTAGAGAGCCTGTATTTACGCTCTACATCCGTTCTAAACTCATTTTCTGCGGTTACGTCTCTGCTTACTGCGATGGGTGTAAATTCTTTTTTCATTTTATTGATTTAGTAGGGTAATTAAATCATTCGTGTTTTTCTCGAGTTCTACCTGTAAAGCCTCAAGTTCAATCATTGAGTTGTCGGCTAAAATTTGGGCGTCCTTTTGTTGGGTAGTTAGCTTTGCAACTCCATTAGTTTGGGTTATGATAGTTTGCATAAGCGTTAAAATTTCTTGGTTCATTGGTCTTTATATATTAAAAATGGTTTCTGTTCAAATTCTTTTTTAGTTAGTACATCTTTCGGGTGTATCGCTTTAGTGTATTTAGTAATCATTTTGCCTTTCTTGGCTTTAGCCTTTGCGATGGCTATTGCTATTCGGTAGTCCTGAGCCATATTCGAGTAGTTTGAAAATTTGAGTTCTTAATAGTTCCGATGGCTTCATCCCCATATCGGTTGCCTTGCGGTTTAACTTGACTCTTTGGTCTTCGGTGAGCCTGATTGAATAAATAGAATGTTTAATCATTGTATACGTGTTTTATTGGTTTACATATTGAGAAGTCCTTTACTATCCATCTGTTGCGTTTTTAATGCAATTGAATTAAAATTACTCCCAATACAAAAATGGATAAATCAGTTTCTGACTTTCTTTCAAAATGTAGGAGCATAAAAAAGCACTCCGAAGAGTGCTCAAATTAAATTTTTGAAAAATTGATGGTGTAAAAACTAATTCTAATCCTTAATACAGCGAATGGATTGTCCATAATAATATTTATCATAATCTTCCGTCAAACCAATAAATACCATTTGCAAGTCAATTGTCATATAACCTGGGTCAGAACTCCAAAAATTTGCGTGGCGATACCACTCATTTAAACCGCCTTCAAAATGTATATTTACTGAAGAATTTTGCCATCCAAACTTTCTTTGGCCTGATGGTAATGCAGAAAAACCGGTTTTATTTATACCGCCAGCATTTTCTTCACCATAGTATTTTGTTCCCTTACATTTTGGACATATTTTTTGGTATTCTGAACTTGCATTTTTGCAATTTGAGCAACGTGCTGATTTCATACCCCAACCACTTTGACTTCTCAAATTACTCGAAGTAAAGCCCAGCAAGTAGGCATATTTATCGTTATATTCACTTTTACTATACGCCTCAAGTTCTTCAAATTCAGAAACACTCGGAATATGAAAGCCTAATGGCGCAACACCCCTTGGGTCAGAAACAGCATAGTAATTGTATAATTTACCGTATTTGTTACCGTTTTTTGGGTCGTTATCATAATAGCACCAAGCGGGTTGCTTATTGTCGTAAGCTGCTTTCCATTCTTCAGCACTCTTCGCCTCTTGTATTGGGTCGCCATTTCTAAAAGTGGAAACATTTAAATTCTGAGTCATCCAAACTTGTGTGCCAATATTAACCGTTTTGTAGGGACCGTTTTGAACAGGGATAGACGTGGCAGGCTTTACTATTGGTTTTGGTTTTAATGCCTCTATTTCCTTTAATAATAGATTTAAACTGTCATTTTTTTGCTGTATAGATGAACTAAGTGCGTTTATTAAGGCTTTGTTTTTTTCGTTGTCATTATTGGCAATAGAAAGTTCTTTTTTGGTAGAACTCAAACTGGTATTTAAAGACTCTACTTGATTAGTTAACTTTTCTATTTGCAATCTATATTCTTCCTCTTTTTGATTTAATTTTTTGATGTCTATTTCTTTTTGATTTAAATCAAACATCAATTTGCTATTTAAATTGGTCAAATTTTCTATAATTTCTTTTTTGGATTGCCCATAAGCTATTGGCGCTATTAAAATGGCAAAAAGGAATATTTTAACTTGCATAGGGGATTTATTTTATCAAATTTAAAATTATTTACGCTTATGATTGTGTCCTTTACGTCCTTTACGTCCTTTTGTAAGTATTAAAATGGACAAGAAGGACAAGAAGGACATTGTTTTAGAACTTCTTCCGATACAATCCTTGAGATAGTTTTTCAAACAGAATGTCATCGTTCAACCATCTCACTGTTGTTCTATCAGTAGCATCGTTACTGGTGCTTTCAGTTGCGCTAACCTCACGAATGCTTTGAAGTAATTCCTTGGCCTCGTGTGTGCGGAATTGTTCTTCAAGTGATGTATACCAATCATATTTTTCCGTGGTTTTACATATTCGTTTAAGCTCCTTGTCTTGTTCTTTGTCTATTAAATCAAACATATTTCTCTGGAAGTACTCCATTAATTTCTTCGCCCTACGAAATGAAATCACTGAAATTGAATTTAAGCTTTCATCTTCGAGTATATGAGCCATTACTTGGAATATCAAAGCAAGTCAATGTGTGTAAGTATCTACTTTAGATAAGTACTGCGCTTTGCGAGGGAAGTTGTTTATATAGTAATTGATTAAATCCGTGATTTGCTTTTCGTGTAATTCTAAATCTTGATTACATTCTTGATGGTAACGCAATACTCTTGTGGCTACATTTCCAAACTCATCTAATCCTTGTTCAAGTCGCATAATTGCTTTTATATAATTGGTATAATTCTCAATTAGTATAGGGTTAAAATAGTTCTTTCTTTCTATTCTTCTGAGACCGTCTGGATTGCAAAACAAGAAACGGTCAAGGAATCCACTTGAAGAATTTTCCTCGTCGAATAAATCATTCATTAGATTAGTTTGAATAGTTCCCGCAAGACTACCAAATGGTTTGTGCACGTTGAATCTTGAACAATAAATTGCTTTGACTTTGGAGCATTAGAATTCAAACTATTTGCGCCGTCTTTATCTTTGTCAAGTGTGGTTTTACTTAATTCATATCTTTTCAGCTCCTCTCGATATTCTTTTATGTATTCAGAATTGATTTTAAGTAGGGGCTCAACTGCAAATTTTAATGGCGGAGACTTAGACGCTCCAGCGGGGCCAACAAGCACAAGGAATAGAGCTGAAGTGGTTTGAAAATTGGGAAATACCTGAACTTTAAAGTTATTGCCGATTGCAACTGATGTAGCAAACAAAATTGAACAAGCAGTAAATTCTCGGGGATAACCACTATTTATCTCAAGTTCTTCAACAATTTTAGCCAAATGATTTGGCAAATACTCTAAAGGAAATGTGTTACTTTTCATCTCCTAAATATTTAAGTAGGTCAGACTTCTTGTATACCAGCTTCCTCCCGCCAACTCTTTTTGGTTGCGGAATAAGTCCCGCTCTAACATAGCTTCTTAGAGTAACTTTTGATTTGATTTTTAAAAGACAAAGGGCCTCATCGGTTGACAAAAACTCTTGTTCTGGTCTCTGAACATTTTTAACCTCAGTGTATTGTAGAGGTTGCGTTGTTCCTTTCTCAATTACCTTAACTGCAATTAAATCAGTCAGGTGTTCTACGAGATGTTCCAAATTAAACGTGTTCATATATTTAGTTTAAACGTTACTATTCAATATGAATCACTACTTTTGAAATGCAAAAGGGGTGGTTACATTCCTGTTTGTGATTCTCGGGGTTCTTGAACATCGTCTCGCCAAAGTCTCTGTTCTTGAACCCTTTCTTTTTAAATTCTTTTATGCTTTATTAGTTGGTATTTAAATCATTACTACGGGGCAAAATTGGTTAATAATAATCAATGTGATTTTTAAAGAAATTAACGTTTTTTATCAAGTATCAACAGGAATTTTTCAAATCATTTATTAGGCTTGGATTATAGCGACTTTGCACAGACCATAGAAAGATATTAACACGGTTTTCTGTGTCATATTAAAGGTATGGAGTTGTCTCTATTAACATTTTTAACTTGAATATATTTTCTTAATTCATCTTCTGTGTGGTGTCCAGAATACTGTAATATGTCAAGTATATTCTGGCCCCCATTGTACATATTAGTGCAAAAACTACGTCTCATAGTGTGTGAGGAGATATCTTTTTTTAGAATACCACTGACGCTCAAAAGTTCTTTGATGAAGCTATTGTACCTTTGAGAACTTATGATTCGTGGATACTTCGTGGATAAGATATTCTCTACAACAGAATGTACAGGTATTGTCTTGAATTTATCTGTTTTCTGTTGTTTGATTTCCCAATGTAATACTTCGGTTGGTTCATTGTCTTTTATCACTGTTCTCAGAAACAATTTCAATTGGCTTAAATCTTTAGATAGTTCGCTTTTTAACTCACTAAATCTCATCGCAGTATAATACTGAATCAACATTAAATCTCGTGTGTTCTCAAGGTAATCAGCGCCTTTAAAATCTTTAAGCATTTCAATTTCATTAGGGGTTAAAATCTCGTGGTCTACCTCCTTTTTAACTGTCTTGAACGCTGGGTGATTAATGTTGGGGTGAAATTTGAATCCTTCATCAGATGTTGCAAAATATTTTATCACCGCTTTGATTTTTTGAATTACACTTCCTCTGTAATTATCCTTAAAGCCCCTTAGTTTGCACCACTCTTCAAATAGGTGATAGAAATTTAGGTCTAATTCGGTACACAAATAATCCTTTGATAGCTTGGGCCCATACTCTCTTTTATACCATAATTTTAAGGCCTCTTCTTGGCCTACATCAAAGTGCTCAACTAAATAATCAAAGTCCATAAAAGCATTTAACACCTTTAGGTTGCTATTGTAACCCTTTAAGGTATTAGAAGCCCAAGAATATTTGTGTTGTTCTATGTATTGTTTGAATTTTGTTAAAATTGAATTGTCGGGGCTTTCTGATTGTATTGATTTTGTGTGTTCACCAAGTATAGACCTACACCACAAGGACCATTCTCTGGTCGGTAATGTTTTGATGTCATATTCAACTACAAAGTTCAAAAATCTAATTTCAAAACTCGAAGCTATCCTTTCAAGTTTATTCTTAACGTTCAGCAAATAAGATGTTCTTTCGTGGCTTCGTTTTCCTTTAGTAACATCTATAATTTTGTTATTTTTGAAATCCCACTCATCTTTATTTATTTGGATGTTGGTTGTGCCTCGGAAATCCAAGCTACTATGATAAACACGAATATTGATATTTTGAATTTGCGTTTTTTTGCTGTTCTTAGCTCCGAATGTAAAAACTACTTTCATATTCCTCTTTGGACAAAACTAAACATTATCCGATTATTTATCCGATATTTTTAACTTATTTTTAGAGTTCAATGAGTTTTAATGATTTGTTGATGTAGCATTGGCGGGACTTATATGGTTATTTGACATACATTTAAGGGTTAATATTGTACAAGGGTTCAAGTCCCGCCTCGAGTACATTATTGTGAAATAAACCCTTGATTCTTAACGAGTTAAGGGTTTTTTGTTTCACATAAATTCAAAATTTTCGGGATGTAGCTCAGTTGGTAGAGTACTCGTCTGGGGGGCGAGAAGTCGCAGGTTCAAGTCCTGTCATCCCGACACAAAACCTCATCGACAGATGGGGTTTTTTTATTTTCTATTTTTACAATATGTCTCAACTGTTCCACCCGACAAAATACAACCCCGTTCGGCCCATTACGCTGAAGGGAAGGTTTTTGGTTGGTCTGGTGAGGTTCCTATTTCGCATTCGCAAATTATTGGGTGGTAAAGATTGGCTGCATCCGCTGAAGGGCCACCACGAAGACCCGCGCAAGATGACCCGTCGGCAGCAACTCTATTTTGGTTATAAATATTATTTCAGGTCAATTCTTAAAGGTGACAAAGGCGCTAGCCTTGAACAATACTTTCAAAGTCAAGGTGCAAAGTTTCAAAAAATAGACAATGCTGGCAGTT
>JAJTGF010000006.1:30757-65611 GCA_021299335.1 Cryomorphaceae bacterium | reverse complement strand
CGCCATTTTTGGATTCGTAAAAGGAACCTATTATTTCGCGGCACTTTACTTAATGGGTGGCTTGTTTGCCACACTCTATTCCTATTACCGACATCAAGATCAACCCACTTACAGAAGCTTGGGCGCCTCGGGTGCGGTTACAGCGGTGCTTTTCGCATTTATTACGGCGCATCCTACGGAAGGGCTTATGCTGATGTTCATCCCAATTCCCATTCCAGCTTACCTATTTGGCCCCATCTATTTACTGATCGAGTATTATGCGTTCAGAAAAGGGAATACAGGCATCGCGCACGATGCACATATTTCAGGTGCAATAGCGGGGATTTTATTCGTTCTGCTTTTTATGCCGGGCTATGCGCAATATTTTGCATCTTTGTTACACTAAAAGTTTTGTCGCCAATGCTTTACGTCAATAACAACGGTTCCATTCTCGCAGGTGATGCACCGACCATCTTACCTGGTAATCGCGCACATCTGTACGGCGATGGCGTATTTGAAAGCATCCGCATCATCAATGGCAGACCGCTCAATTTAGAGAATCACATCTTGCGTCTTTTGGCAGGTGCGCGCGCCATTCATATGCGTCCTTCGGCAAGTTATACGACGGCATTTTTTGAAGCTAAAATCCTTGAATTATGCGCTGAATCAGGCATTCAAGAGGGTGGGCGTTGCCGTTTGTCACTCGATCGAATTAGCGGTGGTGCCTATTTGCCAGATGCCAATGACGCCACTTACTATATTGAGGTCTATCCGTACGATGTCAATCATTTCGAACTCAATGCGCGCGGTCTCGAACTCGATATCTATCAAGACATCAAGCTTCAAAAAAACCTTTTATCCAATTTCAAAACCAAAATGGGTTTGCCCTATATCATGGCGGCGTTGGCTGCCAAAGCACAGGGCCTAGATGATCTTTTTCTGACCGATTTGCGCGGCCAAATTCTCGAAACCTCTTCATGTAATCTTTTTATCATCGGCAATGGTGTACTTTATACGCCCGGTTTGGATGAAGGGTGTTTGGCGGGCACCATGCGCATGCAGGTAATCAATTTAGCATTGGCCAACGGTATAAAAGTGTATGAATGTGCCATTATGCCACAAAACTTACTCGCCGCCGACGAAGTCTTCCTGACGAACGCCATTCGAGGTATCAATTGGGTGGGGGGTTACCGCACCAAGCGTTATCAAAACAATATTTCGCGAAAATTGGTGGTGTTGCTCAACGATTATTGGGAAAAAGCCACACAATAGTTTTCAACAATTGCTGGGGTTTGCTGCAGAAATCCCTAAATTTAAAGTTCCCTTTTAGCTGCAGTCATGTACCTCATTTTTGATACCGAAACCACGGGCCTTCCGCGTAATTTCAACGCGCCAATCACCGATCTAGACAACTGGCCTCGCGTGGTTCAGCTCGCATGGCAACTCCACGACGAAGCCGGTGAGCTCATCTCCCAACAAGACTTCATTATCCGGCCAGAGGGTTTCAATATTCCTTTTGAATCTGAGCGCGTACATGGTATTTCTACCGAACTTGCTTTAGCAGTTGGCGAAAGCCTTTCCGATGTTCTTGCGCTTTTTAACAAAGACCTCACTCGGGCCAAATTTATGGTTGGTCACAACCTGCGTTTCGACCTCAATGTCATGGGTGCAGAATACCTGCGTATGGGCCAAGAGACGCCCCTCACCAAACCCGTACTCGATACTTGTACAGAAAACAGTGCGCTTTTATGTCAAATTCCTGGTGGCCGAGGGGGTAAATTCAAGTTGCCGACGCTCACAGAGCTGCATCAACATTTATTTAACGAGCCCTTTAACGAAGCACACAACGCAACGGCAGATGTCGAGGCCACCACGCGTTGTTTTCTAGAATTACTTCGACAAGAACACTACACGCTAGAAGAAATCCTGCAAGAGCCTGGTTATTTTGAGTCTTACCTCACACTCAATCCGGCACCCATCCAAAAAATCGGAATCCAACACGTCAATCTGAAGGCTGAAAGTGAGAAGCTGCGCGCAGCAAAGCGCCCCGCACAAGATCCTCCAGTAGTCAAATCCGCAATTTCTTTGGATAGCGATGGGCTTGTGTTTGCCCACCTGCACAACCATACCCAGTACTCCATCTTGCAATCAACTGCTGAGGTTAGTGCCCTTATCCATAAAGCGGTTACCTTGAAACAACCCGCTGTTGCGCTCACCGATACCGGCAACATGATGGCGGCTTTTCAATTTGAAAAAATCGCCTCTGCCCACAACGCTAAAGTTCAGGCAGCCCGCGCCGAGGCAGAAGCAAACGGAGAACCCTTCGACCAACAAGAGATCTTACCCATAATCGGCTGTGAATTCAATGTCTGTCGTAGTCACCAAGATAAAACGGTCAAAGACAACGGATACCAAATTGTATGTTTGGCCAAGAATAAAAACGGTTATCAAAACCTGATAAAGTTGGCTTCTATTGCCTATACCCAAGGCATGTACTATGTCCCAAGAATAGACAAAGAGCTCCTGATTCAATACAAAGAAGACCTCATTGTCCTGAGTGGCAACCTTTACGGCGAAATCCCAAGTTTACTTCTCAATGTAGGGGAGCGTCAGGCAGAAGAAGCACTTTTATGGTGGAAATCCGAGTTCGCCTCCGATTTTTACATCGAAATTGGCCGGCATGGTCTAGAGGTCGAAGAGCGGCTTAATCCTATGCTTGTTTCGCTCGCTGATCAACATCAGGTCAAAATTGTCGCCACCAATAACACCTATTACGTCGAACAAAAGGATGCAATTGCCCACGATGTATTGCTTTGCGTCAAGGACAACGAACTTGTAGAAACCCCAAAGGGTCGGGGCCGAGGTTTTCGTTACGGTCTTGAAAACGACTCCTACTACATGCGCAGCACCGAAGAAATGCTGGCGCTTTTTTCTGACTTGCCGCAGGCAATTGCCAATGTTGCAGAAATCATCGAGAAATGTGAACACTATGGTTTGGCTCGCGAAGTATTACTACCTGCCTTTGACATCCCAGCCGAGTTCATTGATCCCCAGGACGCAATCGACGGCGGAAAGCGCGGCGAAAACGCTTTTTTAAGGCACCTAACCTATGAAGGCGCCAAGCGTCGCTACACCGAACTCACCACCGAAATCACCGAACGCATCGATTTCGAACTCGCAACAATTGAAAAAACAGGATACCCTGGTTACTTTCTGATCGTTCAAGATTTCTGTAATGCTGCCAGACAAATGGGCGTTTCTGTAGGGCCGGGTAGGGGTTCGGCAGCGGGTTCGGCAGTGGCCTACTGCATTGGCATCACCAACGTAGACCCCATCCAATACGATCTCCTCTTTGAGCGTTTTCTCAATCCAGATCGCGTCTCCATGCCCGATATCGATATCGACTTCGACGACGAAGGTCGTGGGCGCGTCATCGACTACGTCATCAACAAATACGGAGCTAACCAAGTTGCCCAGATCATCACCTACGGCACCATGGCTGCCAAATCCGCGATCCGAGATACCGCCCGTGTCATGAACCTGCCGCTTCCGGAAGCCGACCGCCTGGCCAAACTCATTCCCGATTTGTCTTTGCGCAAGCTTTTTTCAATGCCCGAACCAGAGCTCATTGACAAACTCCGCAACCAAGAGGCGATTGGCAATGCCAAAGAACTGCGTCGCATATACCAAGGTTCTGACTTACAAGCCCAAGTATTGCAAAAAGCCATGGAAATTGAAGGTTCGGTGCGCAACACGGGTATTCACGCCTGCGGGGTCATCATCACTCCAGACGACCTCACTAATTTTGTGCCGGTGGCTACGGCTAAAGATTCCGACATGGTCTGCACCCAATACGACAACGCAGTTGCCGAAGCCGCGGGCCTTCTCAAAATGGACTTCCTAGGCCTCAAGACCCTTACACTCATCAAAGACGCCGTGCGTTTGGTCAAAGAAAACCGCGGCATCGACCTCGATCCAGATACCTTTCCCATAGACGACGAAGCCACCTACGCACTTTTTCAGCGCGGTGAAACAGTTGGTATCTTCCAATACGAATCACCAGGTATGCAAAAGCACCTCAAAGAGTTGCGCCCAACCCTCTTTGCTGACCTCATCGCCATGAACGCGCTTTACCGACCTGGTCCAATGGAATACATTCCGTCTTATTGCAAGCGCAAACACGGCGAAGAGCCAATTATCTACGATCTTCAGGATTGCGAAGAATACCTTCAAGAAACATACGGCATTACCGTCTACCAAGAGCAAGTTATGCTTTTGTCCCAAAAACTTGCCGATTTCACCAAGGGCGAGGCCGATACCTTGCGCAAAGCCATGGGTAAAAAAGACCGCAAAGTACTCGATAAAATGAAGCCAACTTTTATTGAGCGCGCCACAGCTAAAGGTCATGCCGCACCAACCCTAGAAAAAATCTGGAAAGACTGGGAAGCTTTCGCATCCTACGCCTTTAATAAATCGCACTCCACATGCTATGCTTGGGTAGCTTATCAAACGGCTTACCTCAAAGCCAATTACCCTGCCGAATACATGGCCTCTGTGCTCAGTAACAATATGTCCGACATCAAACAAGTTTCCTTTTTTATGGAAGAGTGTCGCCGCATGGGCATCGAGGTCTTGGGCCCTGATATCAATGAGTCTGGATTTACATTTTCGGTCAATGCTGCGGGCGCCATTCGCTTTGGCCTCGGGGCTATTAAAGGCATGGGCAGCGGCCCAGTAGAAGCCATTCTGGAGGAACGCAAAAATGGCCCATTTGAATCTATTTTTGACGTGACCAAACGCATCAATTTAAGACTCTGCAATAAGCGCGCTTTTGAGAGCTTAGTTTACGCAGGTGGTTTTGATTCTTTTAAAGACGTACATCGCGCCCAATACATGGTCGCAGATGCTAACGGCCGAACTTTTCTAGATGCTGCCATCCGCTACGGCGCAAGTGTTCAAGAACAAGCACAATCCGCCCAACACAGCATGTTCGGCGAAGCTACGGGTACCACAATGCCAGCGCCCACTTTTCCGCGCACTGAAGAATGGCCCGCCATTTACAAGCTCAATCGAGAGAAAGAGGTCGTGGGTATTTTTATTTCAGGACACCCCCTAGACGACTACAAAGTAGAGATCAGTTCTTTTTGTACTGGAACAGTCTCGATGCTCAATGACCCTGCTGCATATCTCGGCCGCGACCTCCTGATTGCCGCCATTATTACCAATGCAGAGCACCGTATTACCAAAAGAGGTGATGCCTTTGGTTCTTTGATCATCGAAGATTACCAAGAGGCTTTCAAGCTCAATTTGTTCAATGAGTCCTACTTAAAGTTCAAGCACTTTATGGAACCCGGAACCTTTGTTGCCATTAAAGGTCGAATAGAAGTTCCTAGATTCAGACAATACCCAGAATTCGTTGTGCATCAAATCGAATTGCTACAAGAGCTCCGCGACAAACGCGCCAAAATGCTCAAGTTGCGTTTTTCGGCCAAACAACTCGACCAAATGGTCATCGAGCAGCTCCACGAACTATTCGAAGCCAATCCTGGCGCCTGCCAATTGCATTTTACGGTCTTTGACCCTTTAGATGGCGTAGAAGTTTCGTTGCCGTCACGAAGTGTAAAAGTGCAACCTTCTAGCCAGCTCTTCAAAGAGCTCGCCAGATTAGATATTCAATTTAAATTGAACTGATCAGAAAGTTGGGCTCCTCGAGCAAAAGTAAGGACATAAAAAAAGCGCTCTTTGGAGCGCTTTTTTTATAAATAGGTGTCTGAGAATTATGCTTCGCTTGCTTCTTGTGGGACCAAAATACGACCACAATGCTCGCAAACAATAATTTTCTTTTTAGTAACGATATCGAGCTGACGCTGAGGTGGAATTTTGTTGAAGCAACCACCACAAGAACCACGCATCACTTGTACAACAGCTAAGCCATTTTTGGCGTTGGTGCGCAAACGCTCATAGGCGAATACCAAGCGAGATTCGATGTTTTTCTTGGCTGCGTCAGAAGCTTTCATGAGTTTTTCTTCGTCTTTTTGCGTTTCACTGACGATGGCCTCGAGCTCGGCTTTTTTGCCATCGAGGTCTCCTTGTTTCATTTCAACGCGCTCTACAGCTTCGGTAAGGGTTTCTTTCTTGAGGTCAATTTTGAGTTTGGCCTCTTTTGATTTTTTATCGTGGAGTTTGATTTCGAGTTCTTGGAACTCAATTTCTTTTGACAAAGATTCGAATTCGCGGTTGTTGCGCACGTTGTTTTGTTGCTCTTTGTATTTGGCAATTGCGCTTTCTGCGTCTTTAACAGCGATTTTGCGATCGGCGATTTCAGTTTCGATTTCTTTGATTTCGTCGTTGATTTTGGAGACGCGCGTGTTGAGTCCGATGATTTCGTCTTCTAGACTTTGCACCTCTAAAGGAAGTTCACCACGGATGGTGCGAATGCGGTCAATTTCAGAGTCGATTTTCTGGAGTTCAAAAAGCGCATCCAATTTTTCTGCGATGGTACCTTCTTTTTTAGTTGCTGCTGCCATGGGCTATAGATAGTTAACGGGATTCGTATTCAACTTAGTTAAACGGACCGCAAAGTTAGGAAAATTTTCTGTAAGTTGTTCAGCTAAAAGTTCACTTGTGTATTGCTCGCTTTCATAATGTCCGATATCGGCAATAATGAGTTGTTCATCGGCGTCAAAAAATTCGTGGTATTTGAAGTCTGCAGAAAGGTAAATGTCAGCTTTGGCTCGAATGGCATCAGGCAAAAGAAAACTACCGGCGCCACCGCATAGCGCTACTTTTTGAATTTTCTGCGGAAGTAATTTGGTGTATCTAATGGCGCCACAGTTGAACTTTTTCTTTACCATTTGCAAGAAGTCAAGAGGCTCCATGGGCTCGGGAAGCGAACCCAGAAGACCTGCACCACGATCTGGATGATCGTTTTGAGTCGGGAGCAATTGATAGGCAACTTCTTCGTAAGGATGCGCATGGCGCATGGCTTGAAGCACTTGACTTACACAACTGGCCTCCACTACATATTCCAATTTGTATTCCTCGACAGATTCGCGTTTGCCCGCCTCGCCGATGTGCGGTTGCGCAAGTTCGTTTGGTTCAAAAGTTCCGGTACCTAGTGTTCGAAAATGACAGTTCTTATAGTTGCCAATTTGACCTGCACCCGCTGCTAAAATGGCGTTGTCTAGGCTTGCAAAATCTGTTTGTGGCACGTAGACTTCCAATTTGAATAATTGCGCTTCCATTGGGCGCAGAATGCGGCAATTTTCCAAGCCGAGGTGTTGTGCAATACGGTCATTCACACCATGAATGTGATTGTCGAGGTTGGTGTGAATGGCATATAAAGCAATTTCCTTTTGAATGCAAGTTTCCACGATGCGCTCGACATAATTTTTGCCATTCAGCCGCTTTAAGCCTTTAAACACAATTGGATGATGCGCAATGATCAAGTTACATTGCAAAGCTAAGGCCTCTTCAATGATGTCTTCCGTCACATCAAGACACACCAAAGCACCTCGTATTTCTTGTGTTGGCCTACCGTAAATAAGACCTGCGTTATCATAGCTTTCTTGTAATTGAAGCGGATATTTTGCCTCTAAAAAACACGTTATTTCTTGAAGTTGCATGTTATAGTTTTTTGGCAAGACCCAAATTAAGACCCCAACCAACGCTTTTGTGCATGTAGTCTTCGTAGGGGCTATAAGAATTATTGAGCTGTTGTCTGTATAATGCGCCAAAACGCAATGTATAATAATTGTCTAATTGGGTTTCTACACCAACAGAACCCATCCACGAAAACGCAAAGCTATTCATGGCATTATTGACCTTGACTTCCTCGTCGTATTTAGCGCCTAATGCGTTGGACCACTGGAGGTCTTGTCGAAATCCTTGATAAAGCGCTGGTATGATTCCAATACCCCCGTAGAACTTGAATTGATCTCCGAAGGTCATTTTCACTTGAAGTGGCAAGGCTAAATAGCGATAGCGCGTTTGATAGGAAAAAGTAGAGTCAGAATCAAGCGCTTCAAATGCATAAGCTTCCCCATTTTGTAGCCATGAAACGCCACCATCTAAGTAAAGGTGCCGAGAGAGCCCTATACAAATTCCCAATTGATGTGACCATATATTCAAAGGGATTTCGTTCGCGCGCTCGCCTAGAGGTGTTGGCAGAAAATCATCGTTGGATACCAATGTTCTGAACATGTCCATGCGCTGGGATTCAAAATAAAAGCGATTGGCATAAGTTTCGTTGAGCGCGCCATTCATGATTTGGGCACGAGAACCAAAAGCGATTGTCAAAAGGCAAGCAAAGTAAAAATATTTCATTACTCAAAAATACGCTTTTTGCGGCTCTTCGAAAAGTCTTGATGCCCACGCGACCACAGCTGGCGACGATTTTTCGACAGCACAATTCAGCTTTAAAGCAGATATCGCCTCCATTAACACGGGCGTTGCCGATCGCGATGGCCACCTCAAATCAGCAGATTTTTTTGATGCCGAACAATATCCTGCACTGACTTTTAGCTCAACAGGAGTAACGCAAATCAACGACGATACCTTAGAAATTGCGGGTACAATGCAAATCAAGGGTCAAAGCAAACCAGTTGTTCTCAAAGCGGAATATGCAGGAATTGCTGTTGATCCTTACGGACAAATCAAAGCAGGAATGACCATTAGCGGAAGTATCAAAAGAAGCGATTTTGGTCTGACATGGAGCGCAGTTACAGAAGCTGGTCATGTAGTGGTTGGCGACGAAATCAAGTTAGCTGTAGAGCTTCAGTTGATCAAGCAGTAAGTAAATTACGAACCACGCGCAGGGCTTCTTCAATATGCCCCACAGGATTGGTTTGTGAATTAAAAATTCCCGCGACTTTTCCATCGAGCCCGACAACATAAGTCACTCTTCCCGGGATAAGTCCAAACAAAGATTTAGGTACGCCAAATTGCTGGCGTACCTTTTTTTGTGTATCAGAAAGTAGCGGATACGGCAGCTTGTGTTTTTGTTGGAATGCTTGGTGGGATTGGCCGTCGTCTGATGAAATGCCAAAGACTTCGCATCCAAGATCGAGAAAATCGGCATAGGCATCTCGAAAAGCACATGCTTCTTTGGTGCAACCTGGCGTATCGTCTTTTGGATAAAAGAACAATACTAATATTTTTTGGCCGAGGTATTCATTGACATGAATTTGTTTTCCTTGGCTGTCTGGTAAACTAAATGCAGGGCATTTGTCTCCAATTTGAATGGCTTGGCTCATGATTGTAGGGCTGTTTTGAATCGATCTAAAACGCGTTCGCGCGCCATTTTGTGATCGACAATCGGATTGATATATGCGGGTGTCCCAAATTCCGGAACCCATTTTTTGATGTATTCAAATTTCGGATCGAATTTCTTTTGTTGCGCTTCTGGATTGAAAACCCTAAAATAAGGCGCAGCATCGCAACCGCAGCCTGCAGCCCATTGCCAACCACCAACGTTGCTCGCGAGCTCAAAGTCTAATAACTTTTCGGCAAAATAACGCTCTCCCCAACGCCAATCTATCAGGAGGTGTTTGGTGAGAAAACTGGCCACCACCATTCGCACACGGTTGTGCATAAATCCTGTCGCATTCAGTTCGCGCATTCCGGCATCTACCAAAGGGTATCCCGTTTTTCCGGCGCACCATGCAGCAAAATCTGCTTCGTTGTTTTCCCAAACAATGCGGTCATATTGTGGTTTGAAGGCGTGATCGGTTGTGGCTGGAAAATGAAATAAGATCGTTTGATAGAAGTCGCGCCAGATGAGTTCGTTGAGATACTTTTCATTGAGCTGCATTGCCTGAAGTGCAAGGGCTCGAATTGAAATGGTGCCAAAACGCAAGTGTAAACTGAGTCTGGAGGTACCTGATACCGCTGGTAAATCGCGTTGAAGGTGGTACTTTTGGATCACTTCGGTTGGCGTTGTTTTTTCAGGAATAGCGTGTGTTTCGCTATCCTGAAAACCCATTTCTTGGAGTGATATCAGCGCTCGAGTTTGGAATTTGTGTAAATTTTGTAGGTATTTTTCTGTCGGGTATGCTTTCAAATGGTAGGCTGTTAGTTGGGCCTTCCATTTGCGGGCATAGGGGGTGTAAATCGTGTAGGGTTTGCCGTCGTCTTTGCTTACTTCACTTTTTTCAAAAATAACTTGATCCTTCGCCCCAATAAAATCTATATCATCCTTTTTGAGCGCATCATAAATATATTGATCTCTTGCAAGTGCACGAGGTTCGTAATCTCTATTTGCGTAGACGTTTTTGACCCCATATTTTTTAGCCAGCTTTGGAATTTCTATTTTAGGATCGCCGTAGAGCACTTCTATATCGGAACCGAAAGAGCGATATTCTTCCTTGATTTTTTCGATTTCTCGATGGATGAACAGCACGCGTTGGTCGTTTGGTGGCAAGGCCTCCAGAATCTGGTGGTCAAAAATAAACACTGGAACGACAGCCTGGTTGTTTTTCAGGGCTTTGTATAGCCCGGCGTTGTCTTGAATGCGCAAGTCTCGGCGGTGCCAAAAAAGAGCAGTACTCATTTTCCGTCGTATTCGATGATGTTATTTTGAGTTTCCCAGAGCTTAACGCTGAGTCCATATTTACTTTCTAGCTTCGCGCGCAACAGATTCCAAATCACGACAGCGATGTTCTCAGCAGTCGGGTTTAGGTTGGCAAACTCAGGGCAATCTAGATTTAAGTTACGGTGGTCAAATCGATCCTGAACTTCTATACCAATGAGGTCCTTGACGAGTTTGAGGTCGATGAGGTAGCCGGTTTCAGGATCTATTTCGCCGTCGATCCAGACTTCTAAAGTGTAGTTGTGACCGTGGTAATTGGGGTTGTTACATTTTCCAAAAACCGCATTGTTTTTTTCGTCGGACCAATCTGGTCTATACAAGCGGTGCGCCGCATTAAAGGTCGCTCTTCTACATACTTTCATTAGCTGCTTTTGTAATTTTTTCTAGGTGTTGGTCGAGTAAAATTTGAAACCAAATGGTAAATGAATCTCGCTTCGATTGGAGTTCTTGGAGCAATTGCGCCATGGATATCCAGCGAAAGGCAGCGACTTCTTCCGGATTAATGTTGGGGTCTTGGTTGGTGTAGCCAAATAACACATGATCGAGTTCGTGTTCGGTGAGCCCTTGGTCAAGCGTTGCTTTGTATTGAAACTTAAAAGCAGTTTGCATTGGAGCGCTCATGCCCATTTCTTCTTTGAGCCGGCGTTCTGCGGCCATCAAAGTTGTTTCATTAGGACGCTGATGGCTGCAGCAGGTGTTGGTCCAGAGCAGAGGCGAGTGGTATTTGTGTGCCGCTCTTTGTTGAAGTAAAAGTTCACCGCGGTCGTTGAAGAGGAGTACAGAAAAAGCACGATGCAGAAGGCCTAATTCGTGCGCTTCTATTTTTTCGAGCTGACCAATATCTTGGTCTTGTTCATCTACCAAAACAACGTATTCGTCGGGCATTAAAGCAAATTTAAATTGTGTCGGACATACGAAGTGAGAAGGATGCGCATTTTACGGTAATTAGGAATGCGAATGCGCTCATTGAGTACGTTTTCTGCGGGTGTTTGCTTGATTTTGTTGAACAGCTTAAAGTAATATTTATAGGCCATGTAGACGCCAAAGCGCGCCTTCCGGGGCAACAATAAAATACCTTCGTAGCCTTTCTGAAAATCGAGTGCGATGTCTGCTTCAATTTCTTTTTTGATGGCACTATTGAATTCAGAAAGATTGATGCCTGGAAAATAAGTGCGTCCGAGTTCTTGGTAATCTGCTTTGAGGTCGCGCAGGAAGTTGATCTTTTGAAAAGCAGCCCCTAGCTTCATGGCGTAGGGTTTGAGGTCGTCGTATGATTGTTGGTCTCCTTCCACAAAAACCTTCAGGCACATCAGGCCCACCACCTCTGCCGATCCCAAGATGTAGGTCTCGTACTTCCCTTGGTCATAGGTTTGTTTTTGTAAATCCATTTCCATGGAATCGAGAAAAGTATCGATGAGCTCCATTGGAATATTGTATTTGTTGACTACCCACTGAAAACTATTGAGAATTGGATTGAGGGAAATGCCAGCAGCAATCGCTTCGTAGGTCTGAACCTTGAAATCGGCGAGTAGCTTTTCTTTGTCGTACCCGTGGAAAGTATCTACAATTTCATCGGCAAAGCGCACAAAACCATAGATGGAATAAATCGGTTTTTGCAAATCCTTGTGCAAAAAGCTGATGCCCAAAGAGAAAGAGGTGCTGTACCTTTTGGTAGTCAGCTCGCTCATTTCTTGGCATACGTTGTCGAATAAAGCTTTCATAGAATGGGTTTAGTGGTATTTAGCGATGATTTGTTTGGCAACCACTTCTCCGGAGACAATAGAGGGTGGAACGCCAGGACCAGGAACGGTGAGTTGACCTGTGTAATATAGGTTTTTGATTTTTTTGTGTTGCATGCGCGGTTTTAGGATCGCAGTTTGGCGCAAGGTATTAGCCAAACCGTAGGCGTTGCCTTTGAAAGCGTTGTAATCGCTTTTAAAGTCGGCGACACAAAAACTTCTTTTGTAGACGATATGGTCTTTGATGTCATTACCCGTTAGTTTTTTGAGTCGCTCTAAAAGCAGCTCGAAATACTTTTCACGAGTGGCTTCGTCATCTTGGAGATCAGGGGCCAGCGGAATCAAAAAGAAAAGGTTTTCTGATCCTTGGGGTGCTACATTAGGGTCCGTCAAGGAAGGAACACTCATGTAAAAGAGTGGTTTTTGAGGCCAGCTCGGATCTTTGTAGATGGTTTTACCGTGTTCTTCTAAAGATTCATCGAAGAAAAGGTTGTGGTGCTCTAAGTTTTCAAGTTTCTTATTGACGCCCACATAAAAAAGTAAACTAGACGGTGCCATAGTGCGCTTGTCCCAGTAGGCATCTGAATAGTTGGCGTTTTCTTTGAGCAATTTTCGATCGGTGTGGGCGTAGTCTGCACCAGAGATGACGATATCAGCGCGGTGTAATTGCCCATTGACGATTGTTCCCACTGCTTTTCCGTTTTCAATGACAATGCGTTCGACATTGGCCGAAGTTTCTATTTTGACGCCTTGTTCTTGGGCAATTCGCGCGAAGGCTTTGATGAATTCGTGCATGCCATTCATTGGATACCACGTGCCAAGTTGGATATCGGCGTAGTTCATTAAGGAGTACAGCGCTGGTGTCTCGTTGGGCATTGCACCTAAAAACAAAACAGGAAATTCGAGCAGCGACAAGATTTTTGGGTGCTTGAAATATTTTCGGATAAAAGTCGAAAAGGAGGAGAAGAGGTGCATTTTAAACAAACCGCCAAGTACGCGACTGTCTATAAATTCGGTAAGGTTGAGACTGGGCTTGTAAACGAGGTCTTCCATTCCTACTTTATACTTGTAAGCGGCATCTTTCAAGAAAGCCTGGAGTTGACCTGCGCTTCCGGGTTCTAAAGATTCAAACCATTCCTCTAGCTTCGGCATTTGCGCCGGAACGTTGGTGTAGCTGTGATCTGGCCAGTAAACGCGGTATGAAGGATCTAAGCGCTTGAGCGCATAGAAATCAGAAGTGGTGTAACCAAATTGTTGGTAAAATTTCTCAAAAACATCGGGCATCCAGTACCAAGACGGCCCCATGTCAAAAACAAAGCCCTGCGTTTCGAACTGACGCGCACGGCCGCCAATGCTGCTGTTTTTTTCAAAAATTTGAACGTCATAGCCTGCTTTGGCAAGAAATGAAGCGGTAGAGAGGCTCGAGATACCCGAACCAATAACGTGTACTTTTTTTGTCATAAATTAATTTGCCGAAAATGCGAACTCCGGCAATGCTTCCATCAGCTTTTTTCTAGCGATGAAAATCCGGCTCTTCACGGTTCCGATTGGAATACCTAGTTTGTCTGCGATCTCTTTGTATTTGAACCCTTGAAAATGCATTTCAAAAGGTGCTTGGTACTCCTCTCCTAATAAGTTGATTTGTCTGTTGATGTCTTTTACACCAATCTTCTCTATTGCGCTGTCTTCGTGGCTATGGATGTTGCCGATCAAGAAAACTTCTTTACTGTGATCGAAAATAGCACCCGATTTTACTCTTCTGCGGTATTGATTGATGAACAAGTTACGCATAATTGTGAAAACCCACGCCTTAAAGTTTGTTTGAGGCGTATAATAATTGCGATAAGTAATCGCTTTCAACATGGTTTCTTGTGTTAGATCCCTTGCGTCTTCTCGGTTTCGGGTAAAAGATAATGCAAAGGATTGCAGGTTATTTTCCAAACCAATTAAAGCTTCATTGAATTCAATTGTAGACATATCGTTTTGTTTTGTTTAACAATTACGATATAAAGTTAAACATTATTTGTTTAACAAAACAAGAAAAACTTTAAACAAAACAATAATTTTTTTCTATTTCTTTTATAGATAATATCTATTCTACATTCTCCAACATCACCTTCACCATCGCTTTGGTGTCGAATTGTGCTTTCCAACCCCAATCATTTGCAGCATGGCTGTCGTCAATAGAATTCGGCCAGCTATCTGCGATGGCTTGGCGGAAATCAGGCTCGTAAGCTATTTTGAAATCAGGTTGTAGTGCTTGTATTTCTGAAGCGAGCTCGGCAGGTGTAAAACTGCAACCGGCTAGATTGTAGGCCGAACGGATTTTAATTTGTTCGGATGGTGCTTCCATGAGTTCGATGGTACCGCGGATGGCGTCGTCCATGAACATCATAGGCAGTTTGGTCTCGGCGCTTAAAAAACAAGTGAATTTACCTTCTGCTTTGGCTTTGTAGAAGATATCTACGGCGTAGTCGGTGGTGCCGCCGCCGGGCAAGCTTTTGTAAGAAATAAGGCCGGGGTAGCGAATGCTGCGCACATCGACGCCAAACTTATTGTGGTAGTATTCGCACCAGCGCTCGCCTGCTTGTTTGGAGATACCATAAACGGTAGTGGGTTCCATGACGGTGTGCTGCGGCGTGAGGTCGGCAGGGGTAGTGGGGCCGAAGACGGCAATAGAGCTCGGCCAAAATATTTTTTTGAGGTGTCCTTCTTTGGCCAAGTCGAGGATGGTGAACAGGCCCTCCATGTTGAGTTTCCAGGCGAAGTCAGGATTTTTTTCTGCCGTGGCAGAAAGCAAGGCAGCTAATAAGTAAACTTCTTTAATTTCTTGTTCAATGATATAGGCCCGAACACTTTCTTTATCGAGGGCATCGAGTTGAATGTAGGGTCCGTTTTGCAAAATTGCGGGGCACTCATCTCTGAGGTCTGCGGCA
This sequence comes from Cryomorphaceae bacterium, assembly GCA_021299335.1. GTDB lineage: Bacteria > Bacteroidota > Bacteroidia > Flavobacteriales_D > Crocinitomicaceae > UBA952. Next base: position 50,369 of record JAJTGF010000006.1, on the reverse strand, counting down.
ACAACTGTTTCATTTCCATATTTTGATCGGAGCGCTAAAACGAGTTCGGTTCCAATCTGACCACAAGAACCGAGTACCAGGATTTTTGACATAATGTTGATTTGATGTAGGGACAAAAATACGAAAACTGACCAAAATCATTTCTTGGATTCGCGTATTGGTTTAGTTTTGTGTCATAAAACTTTGAAACATGCCATTTTATCACCAACTAGGGAAAATTCCGCACAAGCGCCATACTGTTTTTCGTCAACCTGATGGCTCGCTTTACCACGAGCAGCTCTTTGGTACTATTGGCTTTGACGGCATGTCTGCACTTCTTTATCATGTCCAACCACCAACGGTAGTGAAGTCAATTGGTGCACAAACCAATATTGCACCCGAAATTGGCATCCAAAAAAATATGCTCATGCGCAGTTTCAGAGGTTTTGACCTCAAGCCTGCCGCCGATTACGTAGAAAGCCGTGTTCCTGTTTTGGGCAACTCTGACGTCTACCTCGAGCTTGCCGCACCGTCACAGAGCATGAAAGATTATTTCTACAAAAATGCCGATGCCGACGAAATCATTTTTATCCACAAGGGTTCTGGCAAATTGCGCACACAAATGGGCAACATCGATTTTGCCTACGGTGACTACCTCGTGATTCCGCGCGGCATGATCTACCAATTGGAATTCAACGATGAAAATAACCGCTTGTTTATCATCCAATCTTTTCATCCAGTATACACGCCGAAGCGCTACCGCAATTGGTTTGGTCAGCTTTTAGAGCACTCTCCTTACTGCGAGCGCGACATTCGCCCACCGCATGAACTCGAAACCCACAACGAAGAAGGCGATTTTTTGATCCGCATCAAAAAACAAGACGTGCTCTATGACTATACTTATGCACATCACCCATTCAATGTAGTAGGTTGGGACGGCTACAATTATCCGTATGCGTTTTCTATACACGACTTCGAACCAATTACGGGTCGTGTTCACCAACCACCGCCTGTGCACCAAACTTTCGAGACAGCCGCTTTTGTGGTCTGTTCTTTTGTACCGCGCCTTTACGATTACCATCCAGATTCTATACCTGCGCCATACAATCACTCGAATATCGATTCAGATGAGGTTCTGTATTATGTAGACGGTGATTTCATGAGCCGCAACAACATTGAAAAAGGACAAATTACGTTGCATCCGGCAGGTATTCCACATGGGCCACATCCGGGGGCATACGAGCGCAGTATCGGTAAAAAAGAAACAGAAGAATTAGCCGTCATGGTGGATACCTTCAAGCCGCTTTCGCTCACCAAGCGCGGTTTGGAAATGGAATTGCCAGACTACATGTTTTCTTGGCAGCACTAACTCCTGTGAAATCCCTAATTTTGACATAAATACATGATAATGGCAGAGATCAAAAATTTAAAAGACATCCAAAACTACGACTACAGTCTAGAGAAAATATTTCACGACGCCGAAGATTTCCTTCCGCTTTTAGGTACCGACTACGTCGAATTATATGTCGGCAATGCCAAGCAAAGTGCTCATTTTTACAAAACTGCCTTTGGCTTTCAGTCTGAGGCTTTTGCTGGCCTCGAAACCGGTATGAAAGACCGCGTTTCTTATGTGCTCAAGCAAGATAAAATACGTTTGGTGCTCACTACACCTTTGACTGAAGGTGGCCCACTCAATGCCCACATCGATAAGCATGGCGATGGCGTAAAGGTCGTTGCACTTTGGGTAGAAGATGCCACCAAAGCATTTGAAGAAACCACCAAAAGAGGCGCCAAGCCATACATGGAACCAACCCGTGAAGAAGACGAAAACGGTTGGGTCGTGCGCTCAGGTATTTACACTTATGGCGAGACCGTTCATATTTTTGTGGAGCGTAAAAACTACAATGGCGTCTTTTTGCCAGGTTACAAAAAGTGGGAATCTCATTACAATCCAGAGCCAGTTGGGCTTAAATTCATCGACCATATGGTGGGTAATGTGGGTTGGAATGAAATGAACGATTGGGTTGAGTTTTATGGAAAAGTAATGGGTTTTGCCCAAATCGTTTCTTTCGATGACAAAGACATTTCAACCGACTACACCGCCCTGATGTCTAAAGTAATGTCCAACGGAAACGGCCGCATCAAATTCCCGATCAACGAACCTGCAGAGGGTAAGAAAAAATCGCAAATCGAAGAATACATCGATTTCTATAACGGCCCAGGCGTCCAGCACATCGCAGTTGCTACCAACGACATCGTTGCTACTGTTTCTGCCATGCGCGACCGCGGCGTAGAGTTTTTGTATGTCCCCGAAACGTACTACGAAGATTTACTCGATCGCGTTGGTCAGATAGATGAAGACGTCGAGCTCTTGAAGTCTCACGGAATTCTCATTGACCGCGACGACGAAGGTTATTTGTTGCAATTATTTACCAAGCCAGTCGTGGATCGCCCTACAATGTTCTTTGAGATCATTCAAAGAAAAGGTGCGCAGTCTTTCGGTAAAGGAAATTTCAAGGCGCTATTTGAAGCCATCGAGCGCGAACAAGAAAACCGCGGCACACTCTAAGTTGAACAAAATGATTTGAAAAAAGGGGCTCCGATCGGAGCCCCTTTTTTTATGGTGTATGTTTCAACTACAATTGTTGAAGCAGCGCTTCGAATTCTTGGTAAATACCTTGTTGTTTGTCGTCGTTGTAAGCCTTTTGGATGGCTTCTACAATTGTGGCAATTTCGGTAACGCCGTCTGCTTTCAAGCGATTCATGACTTCTTGAATCACTGCTGGGCGCGGCCCCCATGTAAATACTTCAGCTCCTTTTTCATCTAGGCAAATCAATTTAGGAATCGAGCGTCCTCCGTTGGTGAGGTAGGCATCCATGATTGCTGGGTGTTTGTCGCGCAAAATATAATGTGTTTGGATGCCTCCGGTGGCTAAAGCTAATTTTTCAATCACCGGAACACACTGCGCAGCATCTCCACACCATGGTTCAGTGATGGTAATCCATCTCCAGTTATTGGCTTTTTGCTTCATCAGTTCGGTGAGCTGAGCGGGCACTTCAACCGTTTTGTTGAGGCGTTTCATGCGCTGTAAATTCAGTTTGGTATAGTAAACGTATGCTTCACTTTGGTTGGGCCCACTAGTGCGGCCTTCGGCGACCAGTTGCTCGGAAAGTTGCATGTAAGCGCTGAAGTCCATGGCTTGAGCAAAAAGTGCTGGCGTAAAAAGTGCTTCGGGTGTTATAGGCGTCATGTTATTGTTGATTAGCGGCACAAAGTTAGGCATAGATTATTTGCCTTTTTCAAAAAGCGCGTTTTATAATATCAAGAAGATTTTGTATATTTGCACCCACCAAAATGGAGGTTGTAGCTCAGTTGGTTAGAGCGTCGGATTGTGGTTCCGAAGGTCGCGGGTTCGAGACCCGTCTTCCTCCCCAAAAAACAAAGCCAGTAGTTTTACTGGCTTTTTTGTTTTATAATTTCCCTAAAGTCTTTTCACACAATTCTTCGAGAAATGGGGGTAAAGTATCTTTCTCCCACGGATGAGTGGCACCAAAAACATGATCTGCTCCATGTATTTCAAGGACCTTTGTACTCGATGCCTCCTCTAATTCATAGGCTTCTGAAATAGGTACTGAAAGGTCTTGATCTCCGTGAAAAACAGAGAGTTTCTTGCCTAGTTTTTTTGCGGCTTTTAGGATTGCTAGATTTTCTTGATTGGCTATGAAATCGGCATACAATCCATATTGCTGGGGAAGGTTTTGATTGGTTCGGCCATTTTTCACAAAGCGTATGCCCGACTTTTCCCATTCGCTTAGTTCATTGCCTGTCGGGAAACGTCTTGCGATATCGCAGATGCCTGCCCATGTACAGACTTGGCCAAGCGCGGACTTAAAGTTCCAATGTTGGCTGGTTAGAATGGCGGTGCCTCCACCACGTGAATGCCCGATCAAATGAATGCGCTCCCAGGTTTGATGAGTGGCTTCTAAATGACCAATTAATTGAAGGGTATCTGCAATTTCAAACGAATAGGTATTTTGACCAAAAGCCTCCAAATCGACAAATTCGGTGGGCTGAGCTAGTGCAGTGCCATTATGGCTGAGGTTGAAGCGGCAGAAGTCATATCCGGCAGCGTTGAAATAATCTTGGACTAAATGCCAAGCGCCCCAATCCATGAAGCCCATAAATCCGTGTATAAACACAATTAATTCCTTGGCGTGGTCTCTTTGTGCCAAAGCATAAAGTGCTCTGCGTTGCTGAGCACCTATGAATATATTTTTTTCCATTGTTTTTACTTGATCATTAACATGAACCTTGTACAATATAAACAAGGTCTGCGCTGAGCCGAAGGTAACCAAAATCATAACAAAATATATATTGTTGTCCGCTTTTGGCCTGTTTGGTGTGGGTATGGTATTCGAAGTGATAACCTTTGGTTCGCAAATCGATTTCCATGACTCGTCTGCGTTTCTCGATCAGAAGGTAATGGGCGAGAATTTGCTGGTTTTGCACTAAAATCCGATTGATTTGTCTTTGTTGCGCCAATTTTTGCGCATAATAACGGTTGTTGAATTGGTTGCGGCACTGGTCTGAGCAGAACTTTTGATCGCGTCTGCCTTTGAGTTGCACCCCGCATTCCCGACAGTATCGTTTAGAAAGGTAGCTATCCATATGAACCAAACGCATTTAATTGGGTTTAGTATATAGTGCATTGATTTGATACACTGAAATTCTGGTGAGAACCAAAAAAAATCTTCGATCAACTCCGTAAAATATGCAGTAAAAGAGCACTTTGGCTCGAAAGTTTGTAACGCATGAAAAAAAAATGCGTTGAAGGCGAACCTTTCTGCATTTTATCAGTACAAGGGAAGGCAATTAGAAAATATGAGGCAGTTAAAAATCGCAAAACAGGTCACCAACAGAGAGACCGCATCTTTAGACAAGTATTTACAAGAAATTGGTCGCGTCGACCTCATTACCGCTGATGAAGAGGTAGAGCTTGCGCGCAAAATCAAAGCCGGTGACCGCGTCGCATTAGAACGCCTCACCAAAGCCAACTTGCGCTTTGTGGTTTCAGTAGCCAAACAGTATCAAAATCAAGGTTTGGCCTTGCCAGACCTGATCAACGAAGGGAATTTAGGATTGATCAAAGCCGCAGAACGCTTCGACGAAACCCGCGGTTTCAAATTCATTTCTTACGCTGTTTGGTGGATCCGCCAGTCTATTCTTCAGGCTTTGGCAGAACAAGCGCGCATTGTGCGTTTGCCCTTGAACAAAATTGGCAACATCAACAAAATCAACCGTGCTTATTCAGAACTCGAACAAAAATTTGAGCGTCCGCCTTCTGCAGACGAACTTGCTGAGTTCTTGAATGTCACGCCAGAAGAAGTGAAACAAACGCTTTCTCAAAATGGTCGTCACATCTCTATGGATGCGCCGTTAATTGAAGGTGACGACTCGACATCTACAATGTACGATGTCATGCAAGGTGACTCACTCCCTGGCCCAGAGGCGAGCCTTACCTTAGAGTCTTTGCGCTCAGACATCCGCCGTTCACTCACGAGCCTTACGCCGCGCGAAAGCGAAGTCATCAGTATGTTCTACGGCCTCGACGGCAAAGCACCGTTGTCTTTAGAAGAAATCGGCGACAAATTCGAACTCACCCGTGAGCGCGTTCGTCAAATCAAAGAGAAGGCCATCCGCCGACTCAAACACACCAACAAAAATAAGGTGCTGAAAAGCTACCTAGGATAATAAAAAAAGGAACCGCGAGGTTCCTTTTTTGTTTTGGGTAAATATTCTTTTATCGAATTACATCGGATCCACGTCAATACTGATTTGGATGCCTTTGAAGCGGACGTTTTCGTAGAAGGTATCGAGGTCTTGTAAGATTTTAGCCTTGACTTTTTTGTCGGGTGCGCCGCGTTCAATTTTGAGCTTAATTTCTTTGAGGAATTTGTTTTGAATGCGCTTGATGATCGGAAATTCGGGGCCCAACACTCTTTCTTTAAATACGTTGCGCAATTGATCAGCTAGAAACTGTGCGCCTTCTTGCACGAGTTCTTCTTTTTCGTGTTTGAGCGTGAGCTGTATGATTTTATAGAATGGCGGGTAAAAGAAACGCTCGCGCTCTTCAATTTCAACTTCATAAAAACCGATGAAGTCATGGGCCATGACGCGTTCGAGAACCCAGTGTTCTGCTTGCGCACTTTGGATGACCACCTTTCCTTGCTTTTCTTTGCGACCCGCTCTACCTGCTACCTGTGACATCAGCTGAAAGGCACGTTCATAGGCCCGAAAATCTGGTCGGTTCAAGAGCATATCTGCATCGAGAATGCCAACCATTGATACGTGGTCAAAATCGAGGCCTTTGGTGACCATTTGGGTGCCAATGAGTACATCGATGCGGCGGTTCGAGAAGTCATCGATGATTTCTTCGTAGGCATTTTTGGAACGCGTGCTGTCGAGGTCCATGCGCTTAAAGACCGTGTTCGGGAAAATGAGTTGCAGTTCATCTTCGATTTTTTCGGTTCCAAAGCCGATCATGCGCAAGCGATTGCTGCCGCAATTGGTACAAGAACCAATAGGAGGTGTTGTGAAGCTGCAATAGTGGCATTTGAGCATATTGCTGTGCTTGTGGTAGGTGAGGCTGACATCGCAGTTGAGGCAACGCGGCGTCCAGGCACACACCTCACAGGACCAAATAGGCGTATAACCACGACGGTTCTGAAATAAAATCACTTGCTCTTTCTTGGCCAAGGTATTTTTCATTTCATCGAGCATTAAACTCGAAAAATGTGATTGCATATTTTTGAGCCGCTTCTCTCTTTTGAGATCAGCGCAGAGCATGAGGGGTAGTTGCAAGCCTTTGTAGCGCTCCGCTAATTGCACAAAATGGTACTTATCTTGCTTGGCGTTGTGAAAAGATTCAAGCGAAGGTGTTGCAGATCCGAGCAATACTTTTGCGTCGTGCATTTTGGCGAGTACAATTGCGGCGTCTCGCGCGTTGTAGCGCGGCGAAGGGTCGTATTGTTTGAAAGACGCTTCGTGTTCTTCGTCGACGATCACCAAACCGAGATCGGCAAACGGTAAAAAAACTGAACTGCGCGCCCCGACGATGATACGGAATTGCTGCGGGTCATTGGCCAGAACATGGTTCCAGATTTCGATGCGTTCGTTCTGATTGAAACGACTGTGATAAACGCCAACAAGATCGCCAAAGTAATGTTGCAAGCGCGCAATGAGTTGGGTGGTGAGTGCAATTTCTGGGATCAGAAATAAAACTTGTTTGCCCAAATCGAGGTATTGCTGAATGAGCTGCACGTAGATTTCGGTTTTGCCCGATCCGGTAACGCCATAAAAAAGGCAAACCTCTTTTTGTTCTAATCCTTTCTCGATGTCATTTAAGGCAACCTGTTGGACTGCAGTCAGTGGTTTAAACGCACCTTTTCCTTCGCCCATTCGCGCATGTCGGTCAACTTGAAGGCGTTCAATTTGAAATACGCCTTGTTTTTCGAGCGTGGCAATTGCAGAGCTGCTGACGTCGTGTTTGAGCAGCAGCGTTTTGGAAACGGGTGCTGCTAAGCTACCCGCTTCAGTAGCTAATTGAATGAAGCGCAGTAGGGCTTGGACTTGTTTTTCTGTTCTAGGTTTGCGCTCCAGGGTATTGAGAAAGGCACTGAGTTGTTCTTCTTCCTGAAATTCTTGCTGTAAAAAGAGAAAAAGTTGCGTCTTTGGCGTATAGCGCTCTTGGACTTCTTCGGCGCCAGCAATCAGTTTGAGTTCTAGAAGTTTTTTAAGATAGGGTTGAATGGTTTTGATGCCCAAGCGCTCTGCAATTTCTTTACTGCTCATTTGACTTTGAACTTCGAGCAATTCGATGATTTCAGCAGCTCTAGTACTGAGTTCAGGTCTTGGAATTGGAGCGTCGGGATGCAGACAAAATTTAGATTCACTTGCCAGTTTAAAGTTGGCCGGAAGTGCGGCATTCATGACATCGCCGATTGGCGCCATATAGTACGAACTGAGCCAATCCCAGAAGGCGAGTTGTTTGCCTGTGATAATCGGGGAGTCGTCGAGGATGGTGTCGATGTACTTGGCTTGGTATGTTTGAGGAACGTTTTGGTGAACGTTGGTGACCAAGCCAGTCAGTATTTTGTTCTTTCCAAACGGCACTAATACGCGCAGGCCGCTACGGATTTGTCCGTTGAAATCAAATGGCACGCGATAGGTAAATACCTGCCGCATCGGGACTGGCAGCAAGACATCGGCGAAGAGTGTCTGGCGCTCAGTCATGTTTAGTTACAGGCAAAAGACTCCTCTTGCCCAACAACGTTGTCGCCAGGATGGTTAGAGCAAAATAGATAGAACCCAGTAATGGGGCCATTGCAGAGTTCTCGGGTCGATTTTTTATCGATGGCTCTGATGTAGGCCTGTTGCGGAGAGGTGTAAAAAGGTTTGTAATAGGTGACGGTTTGTCGCGAAGAGAAGATCCCAACTACGCGCTTACCGTTGGTAACACTGAGGTTGGTGTAGGTTGGTTTGCTCTGAGCCAGACTTGAACTGGGTGAATTGACACTCATGTAATTGTAAAGTTCTTCGGCACCTCCTGTTAAAATAACGCGAATAGCTTTGAAAGTGCGTTTGTCTATACTCGGATTGTTGCTGATATTTGCTTTAACGAGGTCGTAGAAGGTTCTGCCTACTGCAGAGTAGGTGCGGGAGGTATAGGGCTCGGCGGCCGCTTCCCCGAGTTTCCAACGAAAAGATTTTTCTGTAATAGTGCTTCCTTGGTGTTCGTTGAAGAGCACGTCTAGGTGTGCGCTAGTGATGTGAGAGTTGCCCGTATTGGAAACGGCGACACCGGTAGAGATGTATTCTCCGGGATCATCGGCAAATTTGAAAGTAAAATTTTGCGAGGCTGCAGGGGAGGTCATGCCGTGAACGAGTTCGGTTTGCCCGCTCACTTCAAATTCGCCGCCATTGATGATGGCTTTGAAACGATAGGTTGCCGTTGGAATCAGGGAACTCAGCATAGGGTTGCTAGATGTTTGAATGGCTTCTAGTGGGCCAGTTGGTAAGGTTTTGAAATAAAATGCTTTTTGCTCGGGGCCATAGAAAAGACCGTTGGTGTCTTTATCCTGAACGAGGGTGTCTTGGAGTGTCCAGGTGCGGGTTACTTGACCATTGACAACCTCAGAAACCGTAGCTTCTACTTGCTCAAAATAACTGGAGTCTGGTATTTGAGCGATGTCGAGGGCAGAACCCGGGCCAATAAATGCGCGGGTAATTTTAATCATGTGGATAGAATCTGCTTGGTCTAGCAAACCGTATACAACTGCTGTTTCAACGAAGTCGCCATCTAGAATGATGTCTTCTTCACAGGAGCTCAGTGCCAAAGCACCAGCAACAAAAATGGAGAGGTATTTTAAAAAACGCATGGTCTAATTTACGAATTATTGTATTCTTGGATCGGGCATTTGGAGAGCAGTATTTGGAGCTGCTGCTTTTTCAATGGCCATGAGTTCCATTTCAAAAATGAGTGGAGAATATGGTTTGATGTTGGCACCTTGAGGTGGGTTGCCTGCGTAGCCGAGTTCTTGCGGCACGAACAATCGAATTTTGGTACCTACGCTCATGAGTTGAATACCTTCGGTCCAGCCGGGGATGACTTCGTTAAGGCCGAAGCTAATGCCTTCGCCTAGCGGTGATTGGTCAAAAATACTGCCATCTGGGTTCATGCCGATGTAGCTCATTTTAACGCGTGCGTCGCGCCCTGGCTTTGGTCCTTTACCTTCCTTAAGAACGATGTATTGCAGGCCACTTGCAGTGGTAATCACGCCTGGTTTTTTCTGATTTGCAGCCATAAAGGCTTCGCCCTCCGCTTTGTATCCAGCTGTGATTTTTTGGTATTTTTCATTCATGAGGGCTTCAAAACTGGCCATGATTTTTTTGCGATCGAGGCCTTTCAGTGCTACCGCATCTTTTTTGTTGAGTCCGTCTGAGAATCCTTTTTTAACGAAATCGCTGTTGATCAGCTCTTTTGCATCGAGTTCGTCAAAGTAATGGTCAAAGCGCTCACGGTTGATTTTTCCTACTGCAAAAGAGCCTTGCTCTTTGTATTTTTCATTGAAGCTTTTGCCAGTTTGACCAAGAAGTAATTCGAGGTCTCTGTAGTATTTTTTGAGTTCAGCTTCTTTGACCGGGTTTTCGAAACCTTCGATCATTTTTTCTTTGTCCATTTTGGTAAATGGCGCCTGCGTAATAAACGGCTTGGCAATCTCTACGCCTAGTAAGTAAGAGTAGCGTTCTTTATCGGTTTTAAAGGTAACCACTTCATCACCGCAAGATAAGAGGGTCAAAATGAGGGCAAGGATAGATAGGTATTTCATGTTCAATGGGTTTAGGCAATAGAGAGTAGTTCGACGTCAAAAATGAGTGCCGCGTATGGCTGAATAGCTCCGCCCGGGTGCGGGTTGGCACCATAGGCCAATTCTTGGGGAATGGAGAGGCGATATTTAGCGCCTTCGGACATCAGCTGGAGCGCTTCGGTCCAGCCGCGGATCACTTGATTGACACCGAATGTAGCAGGCGCACCGCGCTGTACAGAGCTGTCAAAGACTGTTCCGTCTATTAAGGTTCCGTGGTAATGAACAGTAACTTGGCTCGTTGGGCCCGGCTTGGGTCCGTCGCCTTCTTGCAGCACTTCGTACTGCAAACCACTTGCAGTGGTTTTGACCTCCGGCCGCTGCGCGTTGTCGGCCAAGAAGGCTTCCCCAGCCAACTTTACAGCTTCGTATTTTTGTGTTTTTTGAGCGTCTAAAAAACGCTGGATATGCATATTGGCTTCTTCTGGACTGATGAGTGGGGGCTCACCGCTAAAAATAGCGCGCATGCCTGCCAATACCTGATCGAGATCTAGGGTAGAAAGGTCTTGTTGGGACAAACTTTCGGCGATGCTCATGCCAACGCCGTATGATGCTTTTGATTTATCTGCTTCCATGTATTGTAAAAACGCGAATTTACCGAAAAAAGGCCTGTAAATCCCTTACGCTGCCAAATTAAATCGCGAAACTTTTTGCGTATAGTTGCGTATAAACGCCTCGATGATGCAACAGTTCTCTTTTTCTTATCGTTTAGTGCCCTCTTTCCAAGATTTAGCTACTGAAGATAAATTATTGGCGAGCGCCGCCCAAGCTGCGATGAGACGTGCTTATGCACCCTATTCGAAATTTCAAGTTGGCGCCAGTCTTTTATTGAAAAGTGGCCTTGTTGTAGAAGGAAACAATCAAGAAAATATTGCATATCCTTCAGGTTTGTGTGCCGAGCGCGTGGCTTTGTTCTATGCCGGTGCCAATTATCCAGAAGACCCTATTGTCAAGATCTGTATTGTAGCAGAAGGTGACTTAATGCCTTCTGGTGCTTTGCTCTCTCCTTGCGGGTCGTGCCGACAAGTTATGTTGGAGAGTGAAGCGCGTCAAAATAATCCGATAGAGGTACTTTTGGTCCAAAGATCAGGTGAAATTCTCATTCTCGATTCCGTTCAAAACTTATTGCCTTTTGGTTTCACGAAGTAGTGAGAATTCCGACTAGGGTGTTATCTTTGTAGTCCAAATTGATAACGCATGAATAGCTGGTTTACCGTCAAAGTCAAATACACCAAACAACTCGAAAACGGCACTTTTAAAAGGGTTTCTGAACCTTATTTACTCGCTGCCATGACCTTCACTGATGCCGAGGCGCGCATTTATGAAGAATTGGGCTCTAGTATCAGAGGTGAGTTTCAAGTAACTGGCATAGCCCGCACCGATTTACACGATATTTTCCAATACGACGACGCCGAACAATGGTTCAAATGCAAGGTCACCTATGACCGCATCGACGAAGACGGCGAAAAAGCCAAAACAATTTCTCAAAATTTCTTGGTGAGTGCAGCGCATGTCAAAGAAGCTTATGAGCGCATCGAAGAAAGCCTTGCTACGCTCATGATTGATTTCAATGTGGTATCCATTACCGCTTCTCCTATCGTTGAAATCTTCCCATACCGCGAAGAAGACGTGCAATCGCCAGTAAAAAAGGCCCCGCAGTTCGAAGAAGAAAGCACCCATACGCCCCTTCGTCAAGTATTCTCTGCTTCGGGCACAGACCTCGACGCAGACCTCGACGAAGATGTCTTCCTTGAAGACTCCGAACTCACCGACGAAACCGAACAAGCATAACATGAGCGAGTGGCTTAAAGCATACCGCGAAAACCACGCCGATTTCGATCAGCCGTCGGCCATCGATGCGCTGCCCGCTGACCCATTCGCAGCCTTTTCGCTATGGTTTGATGCGGCCGTTAATGCGCAAGAACAAGAAGCCAACGCCTGTGTTCTGAGCACAACTAACGCCGAACTTCAAACCAGTTCGCGCGTACTCTACCTCAAAGAATTAGTGGAGCAACAATTTGTTTTCTACACCAACTACAGCAGTCACAAGGGTCAGGAACTCCTTCTTAACCCAAAAGCCTCGCTGCTCTTCTTTTGGCCTCAACTGATGCGCCAGGTGCGCATAGAGGGTCGTGTTCAACAAATTGATGCCGCTATTTCAGACGCTTATTTTGCCTCCAGACCCCGCGAAAGCCAACTCGGGGCATGGGCCTCTCATCAATCTAGCGAACTCGCTAGCCGCGCAGAACTCATTGCGCGTTTTGAAGCCTATGATACACAATTCCCAGAGGTCGTTCCTCGACCGCCACACTGGGGAGGTTTTGCACTCGCTCCTAGCTATCTTGAATTTTGGCAAGGGCAGCCCTCTCGCTTGCACGAACGCCGCGCCTATGAGCTCAGTCAGAACGAATGGAAATCCAAACTCCTCAACCCTTAAATGAAAGCCTATCAACCGCAATGTGAAGTGTTGTCAAATGGCACCCGCTTGGTATACTTGAAAGTGCCGAGCCAAGTAGCCCACTTAGGCTTTTTCTTTGCAGCAGGTTCTCGCCACGAGTCGGAACGCCAAATCGGCTTGGCGCATTTTCTAGAACATTGTCTTTTCAAAGGCACCCAAAAAAGAAAGGCACTGCACATCTTATCGCGAATAGACGCCGTTGGCGGCGAACTCAATGCCTACACAGCCAAAGAAGAAATGTGCTTGTACGCTTCCTTCTCCAAAGAACACACCCAGCGCGCCATCGATTTATTGGCAGACATCTCCATTCACTCGACTTTTCCGCAAAAAGAAATTGAAAAAGAAAAGGAAGTGATTCTTGATGAAATCAACTCTTACCTTGACTCTCCTAGCGATAAAATCTTCGATGATTTCGATGCCAAACTTTTCAGTGGGCATCCGCTTGGACAAAACATACTCGGCACCAAAGAAAGTGTAGCGGGCTTTACCCAACAAGACCTCCAAGATTACGTTCAGCAGTATTTTACTGCAGACAATCTTGTGGTTTCTTTTGTGGGTAATGTTTCCTTATCCAGACTCAAGGCTTCTCTTGAAGCGGCTCTGGCAGCCATGCCCCAAACGGCCAACCGACCGCAGCCGTACCCTTTTCAGAACACTGCTCCGTTCCATGAAGTCGTCAAAGAGGCCAACTACCAAGCTCATGCTGTATTGGGTGGTTTGGCTCCAAGCTACCACCAAGATGAACGCGTGGCGATGTCGCTCCTGATCAATATTCTCGGAGGCCCGGCACTCAACTCTCGGCTCAATTTATCGGTCCGAGAGCGCTACGGTTACGCGTATTCAATAGAAGCCAATTACCATACCTTTGCAGATACCGGCTATTGGCAAATTTACTTTGGTTCTGAATCCAAAAACATCGACAAGACCCTCGCCTTAATCGACAAAGAACTCGACAAAATCAGAAGCAAACCGCTTACCACTAGCCAGCTGGCACAGGCAAAAAGGCAATTTAAAGGTCATTTGGCGCTCGGCATGGATGTCAATTCGGGTCTGATGCAGGGGCTAGGCAAAAGCATGCTCGCTTTTGGTCAAATTGATACCATCGCAGAAATGCATCAGGCCATCGATAAAATCACAGCTCAGGAAATCCAAAGCTTAGCCAATCAGTACTTTCTTAAAGAGCAGTTGTCTTATTTGGTTTTTGATGTAGCTGAATAGACAGGCATTAGCGCCCGCCAAAAATTTTGCTTCCCACTCTAACCATCGTGCTGCCATTTTGAATGGCAATGGGGTAGTCTCCACTCATGCCCATCGAAATTTCTTTAAAGTACGTCGCATCCGCGAAATACTGCCCTTTCAGTGTTTCAAATACTTTTTTAAGTCCTTGGAATTCGTTGGCAATTTGCTGTACATCTGATGTAAAGCTCGCCATGCCCATGACCCCGCAAATTCGGATACACTTGAGCTGTTTGAACGCCTTCGATTCTAATATTTCATTTGCCTCTTGTAGTTCGAGACCAAATTTGGTCTCTTCTTGGGCAATATGAAACTGCAGTAGTACGTCTTGGATTCGACCTGCTTTTTGGGCTTGTTTGTCTATTTCCTGCAGTAATTTGAGGCTGTCAACCCCATGGATGAGGTGTACGAACCCAGCCATGTACTTGACTTTATTGGACTGTAAGTGGCCGATCAAATGCCAATGGGTATCTTTAGGGAGTTGTGCCGCTTTTTCGACCATTTCCTGAACTTTGTTTTCGCCAAAATGGCGCTGACCAGCGTCGTAAGCTGCCTGAAGGTCAGAAAGTGGTTTGGTTTTCGAAACGGCAATAAGCGTCACGTTGTCGGGAATTTCAGATCTGAGTAATTCGAGTTGCTCTTGGATCATGCTTCGAGCGAATAGATGGTGAGTCCGCTGCGCAATTTAGGCTCCACCCAAGTAGACTTAGGTGGCATGTTCAAGCCAGCATCAGCTACTTTTTTGACGTCATTGATACTGGCAGGGTGCAGTAAAAAAGCAACCTGAAATTTATTGGCATCAATTGTGTCTATGATTTTCTGAAGTGGTTCAATGCCCGGAACAAATTCAACTTGATCACTCGTTTTGAGGTCAACGATGCCAAAAATGGGCTTGAGTATGAGGTCGGAGAGAATGAATGAATCGAGTGTTTCAATAGGGTCTTGGTCGTTGATGAAGTTCAGGTTTGGTCTGAATTTGAGCCAAGTTTTCTCCATGTAGATATGGATGTCGTGTTTCTTTTCGGGCAACTGAGGGCCGGCTAATTTTTCTATACTTCCTTCGTTGCTCAGTATGGCCATGAGCCCTTTTAAATCGAGCCCATTTGTAGATTTCAATAAGCGATGAAAAGCAGCAATTTGAACCTCTTTTTCATCCACTAAAAAACCTAAAAAATAATCGGCTGCCTCGGGGTATTTGGGTTTGTTGGCGCGCAATTGTTGGGTGTAGCGTGCAGAAGAAGCCGAGCGGTGATGACCATCGGCGATGTAAAGGGCAGGAACATTTTGAAAAGCCGCACAAATTTGAGCGGAGTCGGGTGCGCTTAAAACCCATACTTCATGGGTGATGCGGTCAGTGGTGGTAAACTCGTATTCGGGTCTGCTCGCCAGGTAAGTATCGAGCATTTGCTGAATAGGTGCTTGACCTTCATAGGTGAGCAAAACTGGTTCTGCGTTGAAGCCTACGGTATCGAGGTAGTTGGTGAACACATCTTCTCTTGCGGTAAGCGTTTGTTCGTGAATTTTGATGGCGCCGTTCAAATAGTCGTCAACACTAACGCCAGCAAAGAAACCCGACACGATCATGCCATCTCTCGATTGTCGATAGATATAGAGATGGGATTGTTCATCGGTCAGTAGGATGCCCTCATTTAGAAATTGTTGGAACTTTTGTTTGACTTGTAAAAAGCGCTCCGTTGAATTGGGCTTGGTTTTGATTTGCGCTCCAAATTCTGGATTAATGATGTGTAGAAAGGTAAAAGGATTGTCTTCGAGTTTGGCTTTGAGGACATTTTTTTTATACGAATAGTAAGGTCGGGTCGCTACTAGATGAACTTTGCTGCGAACAGGGCGAATTCCCTTAAATGACCTAATGTTTGCCATTTTCTAGAACTTATAACTGATGCCTAAACTTGGTAATACTGGAAACTGATAAATGATTTCGTTGGTGACGCGATTGACGTAGAAGATATTGTTGCGGTTATATGCATTCGTTACGCCGAGAACCAATTCAAGATTTGCGTTGTTTTTGGTTTTAATACTGTGTTTGAGCGTGATATCTAAGCGATGGTAGTACGGCAATCTTTGCGAGTTGAAGGTTCCGAGCATGGTGGCAATGTTGTTCGGGTTATTGGTAACGTAGTCTGTGGTGAGGCCTTCGCTAAAGTTTTCGAGTTGGTAGTAACCTGCTGTTGGGGTAAAAGGCAAGCCTGAGCCAAGGTTCCATCGGACATTGAGCTCTGTTTGCTTTTTCTTACCAAAAGCGTAAGAACCCACGACATTCACATTATGACGGCGGTCAAATACCGGGAAGTAAGTGTCAAAGCCATCCCAGCGGGTGTTGTGTCCGAGTGAGTAAACAGCCCAGAGGAAAATGCGGTCTTTGGCGTATTTGACGAGTGCATCTACACCATAAGATTGCCCAGATTCAATGATAAAATCTTTCTTGAAGACATCGTCGATGAGTTCAAATTGAGCAATGTCGCTGTAAAGTTTATTTTGGTTGATGTTGCTGAGTTGATCAAAATACTTGTAATATGCCTCAATATTGATATTCCAATATTTGTTGACGTCGTATTCGAAGCCGGCAATTGCGTGCCAAGCATATTGCAAGCCGTTTTTAATTTCGGAAACCTGTTGGAATTCATTGATAAATTGATCTTGTACGTTTGTTGGGGCCGACAACAGACCATTGAATAGATTGACTACGTCTTTATCCGAAGAGGCCGAGGTGAAGTTTTGGGAGAATCTACCACCCGAAAATTTGAAGCGCAGTTTGTCAGTAGCATTGTATTTGGCGCCAATTCTTGGCTCGAAAGATACGGTGTTCAAGGAGGCGTAGAGCTGCATGCGCAAACCACCTTGATAAACCCAACGCGGGGTAACCAATCGGTAATTGACATAGCTGCCAATTTCTGTCGTAAAGTTGCTGGCTTCAATTTTGCGTTCGAGCTCATTGAAGGTGATGAATTGTGTATTGAAACCACTCAAATTGAAACCATAGTTGAGTTCACTTTCATTTTTCTGAAAAAAGGTGAAGTCAAAGCCGAGGTCAAAGCCACCAATTTTTGAATAGCGCGGTTCTTGGCCCGTTTCTAGAAAGGTAGTTTCGTAGTTACTTCCATTGACGTGTCCACGAATAAAAATAGGTGAACTGCTTGGCACCAAAGTAAAATTGAGACCACCGCCAGATGCATTCCAGTCGAGGTCGGCAACGTTGTAATTTACAGAGTCTTGATTCGAGAAACCAAAAACACTGACTTTTGAACCGCCTTCGCCATTGAATGTCAATTTGCCGTAGAGATCGGTAAAGTTGAAAGGCAACCCGTTGCCATCGTTGATGGTTGGGTACAACGATTTACTGGTGTAGTCTAAAAGAGAGTGTTTCCCTGTTAACATGTACGAACCACTCGCTAAACCATCTTTCCCTTTTTTGCCCAACGGACCTTCAATGACGGCTTTAGCCATAAATGGAGATGCAGAAACTTTACCAGCGAATTTGCTGCGGTTGCCATCGCGGTAGGTGATGTCCATTACTGAAGATATCCGACCACCATATTTAGATTCAAAGCCACCCGTGTAGATGTCTACGGATTTCACAAGCTCTGTTTCGAAAATGGAGTAAAAACCGATGGAGTGAAAAGGATTGTAGATGGTCATGCCATCGAGTAAAGTTTTGTTTTGGATGGGCGTTCCACCGCGCACATAGAGCTGGCCACCTTGGTCTCCTGTTGTGATGACACCCGGCGTAACACTCAAGGCGCCGACAATGTCACTTTCCGCACCATACATCGGGATACGCTCCACAGCTTGTTTGTCCATTTTAATCTCGGACATCCCGATTTGCTGTTTTTTAGCTTTGTTTTCGTTGCTCACGCGCACATCTTGCACGTTGAGCGTATTGGGATTCAAATTCCATGAACCGATATCATATATTTTTTTGGCAGCGGTCATTGGGACATTCAAAAAACTGCGCTCATATTTACCCTTCTCAATTTTGAGAATGTAGTTGCCCACGGCTAATTTGGGAATAGAAAAGAAGCCAGCAATGTTTGAATAAGCAACGGCCACAGGGGTGCTGTCTGCCTTCAAGACCTTGACGCGTTCATCGGAGATGGGCTCGCCATTAGAGGCGTCGTGTAAAAAACCGCGAATGACATAATCTTGAGCAGCAAGGGTATTGCAAACTAGTATCAGGAGGGGTAGGAGTATTCGTTTGAGCATTTGTTCAGATAAGAGTTCCCGAAGATAATGAATAGTTTTGATTTCTCGCGACTACTTAATGCGCAATAATGACCTTGAAAAATGATGTCGGTGCAGATTCTAATTGTAGCAAATAGGTCCCGTTTTTGATGTTTTCGATGTCAATGGTGTTTTGGCTCTTGTTGATAAAGCCCGTTAATACGACAGCTCCCCGGACATCGAATAATTGGAAGTAGGTTTGGAGTTCATCTGAACCCTGAATTTGTAAGGTTTTATTGGCCGGATTTGGGAAAATCTGATATGCGTCAAATGATTCTTCTAGACCGGCAATGTTGTTGCTGAAAGCACAGCCGTATGCAAAAGTGACTAATAAATTATAAACCCCTGAGAAATTACTTTGAACTGTTAAACTGTCATTGTTAGCTCCTTGAATAGGGGTGTTGTTCAAATACCACTGATAGCTGAGGCCTTGAGTGGTGGTGCTGAGTACGTTTCCATTTTGACTGATGCTGACGGTCGGTACAGTTGTGGGGCAGGTGGTAGTGAGATCAATGCCCGAAATGGGATAGGTAGCGAATGATTCATAGGCACTGCAAGATCGATTGAGGAAATAGGCGAGCCATGGTGTAACTTGCTGGTACATCAGGCTTTGCTGCGCTGCTCTTGTCAGACTGATACCCGTAGAGCTTGTGCTTTCGCCGAAATCGCAATTGAAATTGGTATTGGCAAAGTAACAATGCCCACCACCTATCAGACTTGAAAAGCTCTTGCACTCTTGTGGTATGGCATCGTAAATGGGCAAATGGTGTTGGCTGGGTGGCGTCACGCCATCGTTGGTGCCCGAAAGGATCAAGGAGGGCACCTGCAGATTGGCTGCCGCTGCAATGGCACTAGGGTTGGTTTCTGCCGGGGCAAGTCCGAGGTAGCAATCAAAAACATTATTTTGACTTGCGGCCAATACGGCTGCGCCACCTCCCATGGAATGCCCCATAGCACAAGCGTATTCCGTTAGTTTTCCTTCAAATAAACTACCTGTGGTTTGGGCCGCTGTTGTCATCTTTTGAGCAACGAGCGCGATGTCTTGCCCGAAATCGCCATGGCTCGGCGAGGGAAACAAGCCGCTTTCCGTGCGTGGAAAAGCCATAATGTAACCAAGTGGCACAAGTTGATTCCAGATATTCGAGTAGGCATCCCAATTCATCGCAAAACCGTGACCAAAAACAATGATTGGAAACTGACCATTGGCAACAGCCACATTTTCTCCTGCCACTGCCGCAGGATAGTAAATTTCTGTCTGGATTTGCCGCCCGGGCC
>JAJTGF010000006.1:0-30745 GCA_021299335.1 Cryomorphaceae bacterium | reverse complement strand
ACCAGCCCCGCTTCCAAAACCTCCTGTTCGGTTGGGGTCATTGAAGGTGAGGGTAGTGTGGCCTACGGAGAGGGTTTGGGCAAAACTAAGCGTTGTATGAAAAAGTCCAATTAATGTAATCAGAGCGAGCTTGTATGTAGTACTTTGCATAGGCTTCTTTTCTATAAATGTAAGCAAATAAAGCGCGAATAAAATCTATTTACATATTGTATGTTTCATACTAACAATCAAATTACTAATTAGTTGCTCCGATCCAAATTCCTATACTGTATGGCTTCGGATAGGTGGCATGTAGCGATGTTTGCCGAGGCGTCGAGGTCGGCGATGGTGCGGGCCACTTTGAGGATGCGTTCGTAGGCACGGGCAGACAAGCCGAGTTTTTTCATGGCACTTTGCAAAATACCTTGGGCTTCTGCTGTTAATTGGCAAAATTGTTCTACCTCTCGCCTGTTCATGTGTGCGTTGGCATAGGTGCCGGATTGCTTGGCGTAGCGCTCGAGTTGCAACTTGCGCGCGGCCAAAATACGCAGCCTGATGTCTTGACTCTTCTCTGCGGGGCTCGCTTGGTTGAGCTCGGTATATTTGACAGGGCTCACCTCAATGTGCATATCAATGCGGTCGAGGAGTGGGCCCGAGACGCGCTGCAAGTAGCGCTGAACGGCATTGGGGTGGCACCCACAAGATTTTTCGGGGTGGTTTGTGCCTTTTGTATTCTGGGAGTTCATCTAAAAAAAGCACACCATTGTGCGCCAAAGAAATTTCGCCAGGTTGAGGAAAATTACCCCCTCCGATCAGGCCGATGTCTGAGATGGTGTGGTGCGGTTTGCGAAAGGGGCGTTGAGATACAATTCCTGCACTTCTTTTTTTGCCCGCTACACTGTGAATTTTGGTGGTTTCGAGTGCTTCTTCGAGGGTCATGGGGGGTAAAATAGTGGGCAGTCGCTTGGCCAGCATGGATTTTCCGGCGCCAGGTGGCCCAACGAGGATGAGGTTGTGCGAGCCCGCAGCAGCAATTTCAAAAGCGCGCTTGACGTGGAGTTGCCCTTTAACTTCTGCAAAGTCTAGGTTGGTTTGGGTGGCGAGTTGCTCAAACGCTGCAGGCCCAATAGTTGGTGTGGGTAGAACGTTTGATTTGCCATTCAGTAGCGCAATGACTTCAATAATGTTCTTGACGCCATAAATCTCTAATCCTTGGACAATATCTGCTTCGGGCGCATTTTCTACGGGGACAATCAGGCCCTTGAAGCCCTCGGCCTTGGCTTGTAGCGCAATGGCTAAAACACCTTTGGTGCGCTGAATACTCCCGTCTAAAGAGAGTTCACCGAGCAAGAGCAGCTCGCTCAGTCGGGTTTCCTTGACTTGCTTGGTAACCGCCAGTATGCCGATAGCAATAGGGAGGTCAAAGACAGAGCCCTCTTTTCGGATGTCTGCAGGGGAGAGGTTGATGGTTACTTCTTTACCTGGGAAATGGAGCTTGTTGTTGCGAAAAGCAGCCTTGATGCGCTGATGGCTTTCTCTAACGGCGATATCTGGCAATCCAACCAAATGAAAATTGATGCCAATATCGATGTTAACTTCGACTTGAATGGTGGTGGCAGAAATGCCAAATACGGCGCTGGAGTAGGTTTTGATGAACATAATGAATCTTGATTTGATTCAAAGTTCCTCATCCTCTAGCTAAACGGATTCAGTAGAAATACCGAGCTCAAACGCACTTTGGTCCAAAGCCCTTTATTCTATCAGTAATTTTTCCTGTAAAATACCATTGACCGTTAATAAATAACATCCTTTGGGCAGGTATCCGAGTTCTAAATCGATCGATTTTTGGCTTGTAGTGATTTGATAAACTTCTTTTCCCAATAAGTCCGAACAGGAGATTTTTGAATTTACAGGTAAAAGATCGATATGAAATAAGCCATTACTTGGATTCGGGAATACCGTTATGGTACTTCTTGCAACCATTTGAACGCTGCTCGTTACACATGCACCTTGGTAGTAGGACGTAATTCCGTTGTAATACAGCGCTTGACAGGAATTTTGATACGTAACTGAATCACAACCGCAAACTGGGTCAATGACTCCTGGGCAAAATACTTGGAGGTCAATTAAATTAGAATCAATGCAATTCAGCATGACTACTGTGTCTTGTAAGCACGCGCTGTTGCATTCGTAGGAGGAACTAAAAAATGAACTTGTATAATCAATGCCATCGCTGCCAATCCAGCCGCAACCCGAGAGTACCACACAGCCAGTATCGGTCAGTGCCCAGCCCAGCGGCATGGCGCAAAAGCCAAAACTCACTCCTAATGGGATCACATCACAAGTATCGTTGAGGTCTTTGGTAGGCCAGGCATCCCAATCTTTAGTACCTCTGATGGGCCAATCTTGTGCCTGGGAAAACAAGGGAAGTAGAATGAGTAGGAGTTGTAACAACTTTTTCATTTGAAATCTAAATGTGTTACAAATTTAAAATCATTTCAACTGAAGTGCAAACAGCGGTAATAACGGTCTGAACTTGCGCATCATTGAGGTCGTAGTATACAGGTAACGAAATTTCTGCTGCATAATGGGAGTAGGCATTTGGATAATCTTGGATTTGATAACCCAATTGCTTGTATGCGGTGAGCAAAGGCAAAGGCTGAAAATGCACATTGACAGCGACATCGTGGTCAAAAATGGCTTGAATGATGGCATCGCGTTGCGCTTCGGTGCAATTTTGAATGCGGAGTTGATAGAGGTGATAAGAACTTTCCTTGAAACCCGTCGAATAAGTGGGTAGGAGTGCCCAAGATTTTTTAGAAAAGGCAAGCTCATATTGTCTGAAGATCTCACGACGACGGTCTAAATTTTCTTGATATCGATCGAGTTCAACAAGCCCGATGGCTGCTTGTATATCTGTCATATTGCATTTGAAGCCAGGCTCCAAGACGTCGTAGCGCCAGGCTCCTTTTTGGGTTTTGGCGAGTGCATCTTTGGATTGACCGTGCAAAATTTTCATATTGAAAGTCTTGTAAATCTCCTCGTGGTCAAAATGGTTGGGCAAATTAAAAGTAATGGCACCGCCCTCTGCAGTAGTGAGGTTTTTAACGGCATGAAAAGAAAAGACAGTGATGTCGGCGAGGCTGCCCACACGCTGGTTATTGTATAAAGCACCAAAACTATGTGCTGCATCGGCAGCTATTAAGATCCGACCAAGTTTTTCTTGTGCTGTTGAATGGGCTTCAAATATGTATTTTTTCGCTTCGATGATTTCATATAACGCTGCGTAATCACAGGGCAAGCCGCCGATATCTACAGGCATGATTACCTTGGTGCGTGGCGTAATGGCAGCGGCTACCGCCTCGATAGACAGATTGAAATCAGTGGGGTCGCAATCGACAAGAACCGGAGTAGCACCTGTGTGCAATACCACATTTGCGCTTGCGCAATAAGTGTAGGCAGGTAAAATAACTTCGTCGCCAGGGCCAATGCCCCACCAACGCAATAATACTTCCATACCAGTGGTCCAGGCGCTGACGGCTATGGTGGTTTTCGAACCACAGTACGCTGTAATTTCTTTTTCGAAGCGCTTGGTGCGTGGCCCAGTCGTGATCCAGCCACTTTGTAGCGCGGCTGTCACTTCATCAATAACCGCTTGGTCGATGCGAGGTGGAGAAAAAGGAATCATGAGAGCGAAATTAAATGTTGATACAAAGATGCGGCAATTTGATCTCTATTGAAATGTTGACTCACATATATTCGACCGTTTTTACCCGCGCTTTTAATGTCATCCGGTTTTGCAACAATAGATTGAATCACATTTGCCAATTCTCTTGCATTTTCTGGTTCAAAATACCAACCTGCTGCCGCTTTGTCAATAAAATGTTGGCGTGCCTCACCATCTACCCCTAATAATAGCGGCACTTCCATAGCAAGTGCTTCGAATACTTTTGATGGTATCGCACCTTGAAACAGCGGTAGGTTTTTTAAAGGAACCAATGCGACGTCGATAGCTTGTAAAATAGCAGGCATTTCAGCCTTTGATACGGGTTCCAAAAAATGAATATTGGAGAGATTCAAGGATGCTTTGAGTGCTATTAATTTTTCTTTTTCGGGTCCTGAACCTTGTAAAATAAAATGGATGTGTGGATGCATTAAAAGTTGCTCAGCGGCGTGTAATATAACCTCAAGTCCTTGGGCATGACCTAAAATCCCGCCGTAAAAGAACAAAAGGTCACTTGCTTTAAATCCGTTTCGGGTTCTAAAATCGCTTTCGTTTAAGTTTGAAGGCTTGTAATAATCGATATTCACCCCATTTGGCAACCAGTAAACCTCCTTTTCAGGGAAGCGTGTTTTGATATCTGCTACAATTCCTTGGGTTTGCCCAGTAATGAGGGCTGCGTTTCTGTAGCATTTAGCCTCGAGTCGGTAAGCCATTTTGAGCAGTGCTTGGTTGTTTACAATACCGAGTTTTTCGGCACTCTCAGGCCAGAGGTCGCTTACATTAAAAATGAGCTTAGCGCTTAACTTTCTGGACAAAGCCATGGCACTATAACCCAAGAAAAGCGGCGGACTTTCTACGAGTAAAAAATCAAATTTGTCGAGTTTGCGGCCGCGCCAATAAGAGGTCCAGACAAAACTAAAGTAGTTGAGTAGGCGTGCTACAATACGCTTGGACGAAGAAACGTAAATAGCAGCGCGGTGCACTGGAATACCATCGATTTGTTCTTCCCGATTTTTGCCCCTCTGATAAGCAGCTTGAATTTTCATATGGGGGTAGTTCGGCAAGGCGGTGAGTACTTCGATTTCAGCGCCGTATGCCTTGAGCCGTACAGCGAGTTCGTGGAGGCGGTTTTGTGGTGCGCCAATTTCAGGTGGGTAATATTGCGTCAGGACGAGGATCCTCATGGTGCTGTAATTTTTGGCTGCATACTGAGTGCGGTAAACCAACACAAGAAAAATACGATGCCAGACTCGCGTTGTAAGATGCTTTCGAATAAACAGAAAATGATGAAAACCAGGGTAAGGAGGAAGCCGCTGAGTTGCCTTTTTATGTAAAATTGCTGCAGGACTACATACAAAATACCAATGAAAATGACCAATCCGAGCAGCCCAACTTCATTCCAAATTTGTAAAAATTGATTGTGTGGATTGAATTCTTTTTTTGCCTGTTGGGGATAGTCCCAAGCGATGAGTTTTTGGGAAAGTGCAGGCTCCAAACCTCCTAAGCCAAGCCCAAACGGATGTGCCGTTCCAATTTCAACACTTGCTGTCCAGAGGATCAGTCTCACCTCATTTCCTTGTAGCGGTTCTTTTCTGCCTTCTACAAATTTGGTCGGATTTTCAAGATAACTGCTCGTGAACTGAGCTGCATTTTGCGCATCTAGTCGGATGTCTTTGCTAAAGAGTGCAAGTACAATACTCACTATCAAAATGAGCGATCCCAGTAAAATACTTTTAGTCGTTCCGAAGTATTGAATCGAATAATAAATGGCAAAAATCATCAAGACGGAGCCAAGCGCAATGATGCCAGCCAACGCACCCAGATGAAGATGCATTGCTGCAAACAACATGATGAGTAGCCACGAAAGCCAGCGAGGTTGTAAACGAAACCAGGCCACTTTACCGAGGAGCAAACCGATGATGGCAAAAATCAAAAAGGCTGAAAAATACGACGGATGATGCAGCTGAGAGAAATAGGTCGTGCTGAAACAACGCACGCTGTTGCCGAGGGTGAGCTGGCACATAATGGCATCGTAATAGGCAATTGCAATCAAAACCAAGCAGGCAAGCGTATGCGCCAACCACATTTGGGCCAAAGGCAAAGGATTTTTCCATTTGAAAGCAAACAGCAGTGGAAAGGCCAAGAATGCTAACTTTCTTTCAAGTGCACTCCAATCTGGTGTACCTGACCAATACAAAGAGCAAGCGTACAACACAAAGAGCAAAACCCATGGGGCATGAATCAACTGAAATTGGACTTGATTTTCTTTTTTCAGATTTCCTACCAAAGCAATACCCAAGAGCAAGATCAGTAGTGGGCCCGATAAGCCTTTCCATAGCAACCATGATCCGCAAAATGCGACCAATATGATATTGAAAAGTCTTTGTAAATTCAAGTTTATAAGTTTAAATAAAATTGGTGGAGTTGCTCAGCTTCTTTTTCCCAATTGTAGTGTGTTTCAAAGAGGTTTCGCGCAGTTTTACCCATTTCAATTGTTTGTTTTGAATTCGAAGCGAAATCTTTGAGCGCTTGTGCGATATCATGTTGATTTTGAGGGTCGACAAAAAAAGCACAAGATTCCTCTTTTAGTAATGACCGGTACAGGGGAAAGTCGCTTGCAAGAACGCAGCATCCGGCTGCTAAATATTCAAACATTTTGATGGGGTAGGCTTCTTTGTAACTTGGAGTGGGGTGTAGGGTCACAATCCCAACGCTACATTGGCTCAAAATCTGCTGAATGGCAGAACGCCCAACTTGCCCATGGTAGATCACTTTTTTCCAGGCGCTGGAACTTTCGAGTTCGGCTAGCAATAACGGATCGTCAAAAGTACCAGCTAAGTGCAAGACCGCATCGAGGTCTTTCATGGCCAAAACCACCTCGCGAATTCCCCTCGACTCATAAAGCCCGCCGATGTAACAAAAATGCTTGGTATTTTTCTGGCTCCAATCTGGAATTGGGAATTCAGCACGCAGCGGGAAATTGCGAATGAGGGCTACCTTTTGATTCATTTTGGCAAAGCGCGCACAAATGCCCGGCGTTACTGAAATGATGCCATTGAGTTGTCGAACACTTCTTTTTTCATACCAAGCATAGGTCCATGAAATCAGTTTACGAAATACCCAAGGAATCCAGAATTTATCCATGATTTGTTTGGGTACATCTTCATGGGAGTCAAAGACAACTTTAGCTCCGGTTTTCTGAAGTTGAGGTGCAATGCGAAGTAATTCTGGATCGTGCAACTGATAGATATCCGCTTGAATGGATAAACCCACTTTTAATACTTCATTTACGGTGTATTTCATCCGTTTACTTCGGACTTGTGTTTCAGCTGCAAAACTATGGATATGAACGTCGTTTTGAATGCGGCTTTCCGTATTGGGTACTACTACATGCGTTTCAAAATACGGCGTCATTGTTTGAGCCATCTTGTGAAAGATGCGGATGTCACCGTCCTGGTGAACACTTGTGAGATGGCAAATTCGCAACTGCTTAGGCATAGGAGTTCTCCGTATTTTGGCGAGCTAATAACAGCAATAAAATGAGGCCCCAACCACCACTAAATAACAAGGTCAGTAAGGATCCTGAACTGAGTAAAAGTAGCGGGAAAATCTGCAGACTAAACGCCAACGCTGCATGGGTTTTCCTATGTACAATGTTCAAAAATTGAAAGAATGCGGCAAGAAATACAGCCGAAAACGGAAGCCCCCACCAGCCAAAATTGGCATAAGCACGCATGAAATGTGCTGTATTGACACTTCCCTGAATACCTTGAGCTGCGTAGTCGGGGTAAAACAAAGGGTAAAGTTCTAAATTGTAATCTTTTGTTTGGCGACCAGTGATTTTGGTATACAATCCAAAATCTTGACCATACAAGAATGGTTTATCTTTGGGCACATGCGCAAACCACATACTCAGGGTTTTGCCCGGCACTATAAAAATGCGCTTTAGCATCCCTTCAGAAACCGTTTGGCTTTGATTTTGCTTTTTTAAATTGACCTGTAAATCGTGTTGACCTCCGTGTAATTGCGGATTATTCGCATAAATAGCCACAATAAAAAAAACAAGCATGAGGGTTCCGCTTAACAATCCATACCACCACTTTCTATTCAGCAATAAATAGACGATTACAGGGAAACCCATCCAAAAGATCAAACTTTTTTGCAGCAGTGCCAAGCCATAAAAACAACCCAAAGCAACACTCAAGAAAAACCCGAGTTTATTCTTCCCAACAAGGAAAAACAATGCTGTTGTGGGGAGTAAGGCCCTGATTGTCCAGGTGCTGGCATAATGCAACCATTTTGGTAAACTCGCCGAACTCATTTTGCGAATGAGATTGGCTTCTGAAAGTTTAGTGGCTTGCCATGCCTCGACAAATGGAATTTTACCGAGCCAAAACAGGTGCAGGACAATCACTAAAAGTGAAAAAATGAAAAAGTACTTTTCTAAATGTTTGAAGTTCTGCTGCGGAAAGGCAAAAGAAAAGGAAATGGGTGAAAAGATCCAATAAGCCAGTAAAAAGGGCAGCAAAAATAAAAAGAACAGGGCCGGGGCATAGGTCAGACCAGAATGGTTTAGGAGTCCGATTTGTAGCAAGGCATATACAAACAGATAAGTCGTTAGGTAGGGATGTGCTTTCACCAAAGCGCTTATTTGCTTCATGCGCGCTGTTTTTCGTAGTGCTTAACACGATTGTAAATCAGGCCGTAGTAGCAGCTGTAGGCGATGAGGTCAACAAAACAATAACGCCATACAAACGCTTCGATATCAGCACCAGGGTTGAGGTATAATCCGATCATGGCCGCGAAGTAAAGGATTTGCCAAATTGCACTGAAGCGCACCTCTTGAAGTGCGACTAGTGTAGAGCTGAGCGGAGAAACCACAAATTTGAGCGTTTGACCAAAAATGAGCACGCCTGTAAGCTGGCCTGCCAGGCGCCATTCAGGGCTAAAAAGAAAGGTGAATAAGGGCTCGGCAAATAAAATCAAGATGATGGCTAAGGGCAAACTCAGAAGCAATAAAGTGCCACTGACTTTGATAAAGTCTGGCCTGATGAATTCTCGCTTGCGAATGCGCTCGGCTTGATGCTGCAAATAAACCTGTGAAAGCGAAATAGAAATGAGTGCCATGGGTAAGGAAAGCACCATTCTACTGAGGTCAAATTGACCTGTTTGCGCTTTGCCAAAGGCGGCATTGACAATAAATACAGGAAGGGTGAGGCTGATGGTGTTGAGTAAAGACGGGAAGGCATGGTAAATTGGAAAGCGCCAATATTTTTTGAGGGTTGGAATGGATTGTCTGATGTGAAAGCGAAAACCGAGGCCTAATTTTTTAGCCTGCCAAAATCCGCCAAAGAAATTAATGACATCGCCTACCAAATTGCCGAAAAGCAAGCCTGTACTACTACCAAAATAGCCACTTGCGCTCTGAGCAGCAGCTTCTGTAGTTCTGCGGTACACCTTGTTTTTTGCTGCATCTTTAAATGCTTTTTTTCGGATCAGGTACAAATTAAAACACTGAAAACTGCTTACTAAAAAAACACTTAATGGCAATAAATGAAGGTACCAAGCTTCTTTGAGATCCAGTGAAAACCGTTTGCACAACCAACTTTCATTGAAAAATAAAACAATCCAAAGAATGAGGGCGAAAACAGCAGTGATCAATACGCCACCTGCAACTAAATGATCCGCTTCCTGGTCGTCTTCGGGTAAAACGATAGCGCTCTCATATTTGAGATTGGCGATCGCAACGAGCATGCCTACTGCGGTTACATAAAGTGCTGCGGTACCAAATTCTTCTGCACTGAACATGCGCCTGAGGAGTGGCTGAAATAGGATAGGAATGAGTTGCGCCAGAGCAGTGCCCACAATCAGCAACGCTGAATTGCGTAGGAGTCCGGAATTGGAAAAGTATTGACGGAGGCGCTGGTACATAAGTGAGCTAACACTACAAAGATAATCAAATCAAAATGTATTCATTTTTAGTGCAAATTACCAAGGAGCAGTATATTTGTGCAAACTTTCAACAAAATGAAAAACGTAGCAGTAATTGGTGCAGGCACCATGGGAAATGGCATCGCACACGTCTTTGCCCAATTTGGATACAATGTCAACCTTATTGATGTTTCTGAGGCCGCCCTCGAGCGTGCCATCGGGACCATCTCCAAAAACCTCGATCGCCAAGTAGCCAAAGGGAGCCTCACCGAGGAGCAAAAAGCCCAAACACTTCAAAACCTCACCACTTTTTCTAATATGGCTGAAGGCGTAAAAGGAGTTGAGTTAGTTGTAGAAGCTGCCACTGAAAACGTAGATTTAAAACTTAAAATCTTTAAAGACCTCGATGCATTTACCGCGCCAGAAGTGATTCTCGCAACCAATACGTCTTCGATTTCGATTACCAAAATTGCGGCCGTTACCAATCGCCCCGATAAAGTGATTGGCATGCACTTCATGAATCCTGTACCGGTCATGAAACTCGTTGAAATCATTCGCGGATATTCCACCTCAGATGAAGTCACGCAACTCATTATGGAAACCTCGCGCAGCTTGTCAAAAGTGCCTGTAGAGGTCAATGACTACCCAGGTTTTGTGGCCAATCGCATCCTGATGCCAATGATCAACGAAGCGATCTATACTTTGTTTGAAGGTGTGGCAGGCGTCGAAGAAATCGATACTGTAATGAAACTAGGAATGGCGCACCCAATGGGCCCACTTCAATTAGCGGACTTCATTGGTCTCGATGTATGTTTGGCTATTTTAGAAGTGTTGCACGACGGTTTTGGCAATCCCAAATATGCACCGTGCCCGCTGTTGGTTAATATGGTGATGGCAGGTAAAAAAGGAGTGAAGTCTGGCGAAGGATTCTATTCCTGGACCCACGGAACCAAAGATTTAGTGGTAGCCTCTAATTTTAAGAAGTAAGCCTTAAAAGTGTCCTGTTCTTTTTAACTTATCCAGGACAATTTTGTCAATAGGAAAGGTGAGGTCTTCGCTATTCAATTTTTGAATGCTTATCCAGCGCTGTTTCTCTTGTTCTATTTCAAAAGGAGTTTGATAGGGCTCGCTCGCCGGAAAATCATGCTTTTGTAAGCGTATGAGGTAGTAGAAAGCCACTAAATTGCTTTGGTCAAAAGCAGAGGCCTGATGAAACTCATTGAAATAAAAGAAACTGACGTCATTGACCACCAGCCCGAGTTCTTCTTGTAACTCGCGGTGTAAGGCAGCTTCAATACCTTCTTGAGGCTCTACGCCACCCCCGGGGAACTTGGTAAAAAATTGTCCAAAACGGTATTCATCCGAAAGTAGAATTTCGTTGAATTCGTTGATGATGAGGGCGTAAACTCTTAAGTTGAAGCGCTTCAATTAGCGAATGAACTTGAAATTGCGACCAGGATAAACTGCTGCTTCCTCGAGTTCTTCTTCGATGCGCAACAATTGGTTGTATTTGGCCATGCGGTCTGAGCGAGAAGCAGAGCCTGTTTTGATTTGCCCACAGTTGAGTGCTACAGCAAGATCTGCGATAGTGTTGTCTTCGGTTTCGCCGCTGCGGTGACTCATGACCGAAGAATAACCGTTGCGCGTAGCCAAATTAACGGCTTCAATAGTTTCGGTGAGTGTGCCAATTTGGTTCACCTTCACAAGAATGGAATTAGCGACACCTTGTTCAATGCCTTGTTGGAGTCTTTTGGTGTTGGTTACAAAGAGGTCGTCGCCAACCAATTGAATTTTGTGGCCTAATTTTTCTGTTGCGAGTTTCCAGCCTGCCCAGTCGTCTTCGGCCAAGCCATCTTCGATAGAGATGATCGGGTAACGTTCGCACCAGTCTGCCCAGAATGCCACCATTTCTTCAGAACTTCTGGCTTCTCCAGTAGATTCGAAGATATATTGTTGTTTTTCGGCGTTGTAAAATTCAGAAGCTGCTGCATCGAGTGCGATGAACATATCGACACCCGCTTTGAAACCTGCTTTATCAATGGCTTCCATTACTACCTGTAGCGCTTCTTCGTTGGAACCTAGACTTGGGGCAAAGCCCCCTTCGTCACCTACGTTGGTAGACATCCCTCTGGCTTTGAGTACGCTTTTGAGCTGATGAAACACTTCTGTGCCCCAACGCAGTCCTTCAGAAAAACTCTTGGCGCCAAAAGGCATGACCATGAATTCTTGGATATCGATGAGGTTGTCTGCGTGCGAACCGCCATTGAGGATGTTCATCATGGGTACTGGCATGGTAACAGCACCAACGCCACCGATGTATTGGAAAAGGCTCAGGCCAGCTTCTGCGGCAGCTGCCTTGGCAACAGCTAAGGAAGTACCTAGAATGGCATTGGCGCCAAGATTTGATTTATTGGAAGTGTTGTCTAGTGCGAGTAGGAGGTAGTCGATTTTCTTTTGTTCAAAGACGTCCATGCCGAGCAAGGCATTTTGGATGGTGGTGTTGACGTTTGCCACCGCTTTAAGAACGCCTTTGCCCAGATATTGAGATTTGTCGCCATCGCGTAGCTCCACTGCTTCGTGGATACCTGTAGAGGCACCAGAGGGCACTGCAGCGCGTCCGAGCACGCCGTTTTCGGTAAGTACATCAACTTCTATGGTTGGGTTGCCGCGAGAATCTAAGATTTGACGGGCGTGGATGGAGGCAATGAAACTCATTTTGCTTGGTATTGTTGCATGTGGTGAATAAAGGTGTCAAAGAGGTAGCGGGAGTCGTGTGGGCCTGCGGACGCTTCTGGGTGGTATTGCACCGAGAAAATAGGCTTATTCTTAATGGCGATACCAGCTACTGTCTGGTCATTGAGGTGCTCGTGCGTCACTTCTATATTCGGATTGGATGCGATACTTTCTTTAGAAATTACGAAGCCGTGGTT
Source organism: Cryomorphaceae bacterium (assembly GCA_021299335.1). Lineage (GTDB taxonomy): Bacteria > Bacteroidota > Bacteroidia > Flavobacteriales_D > Crocinitomicaceae > UBA952. Next base: position 18,181 of record JAJTGF010000006.1, on the reverse strand, counting down.
CTGAGAAGTGATTTCACCTTTGCCCGTTTGGAGATTCAAAATGGGATGGTTGATTCCACGGTGACCGTTGAACATTTTAACCGTCTGAAGACCTTGGCTAAGGCCTAAAATTTGGTGCCCTAAGCAAATGCCAAAAACAGGTTTGTGATCAGCGGCAATTTCTTTAACGAGTGCAATGCTGTCGGTCATGACTGAAGGGTCGCCAGGGCCGTTTGACAACATATAGCCATCTGGATTAAAAGAATCAAGCTCTGCTTTTGACGCGTGCATCGGGAATACCTTGACGTGGCAACCACGCTCTACCAAACAGCGAACGATATTTTTTTTGACGCCAAAGTCTATCAAAGAAACGCGGAATTGCGGATTTTCTGGGCAAACTTCATAGGCGCTTTCAGTAGTAACTCTTGATGAAAGTTCAAGACCATCCATAGAAGGTACTTCTTTAAGTTTGGCTTTGAGGAGGTCGATATCTAAAATTTCTGAGGAAATGATGGCATTCATGGCTCCTTTGTTGCGGATGTGTCGGACGAGCGCGCGGGTATCGATATCGGAGATACCTACGGTGTTGTTTCTTTCCATTAGTGCTTGCAAAGATTCAGCTGCAGCCGGACGAGAAAACCCATTCGAAAACTTTTTGGTGATCAGACCCGAGATTTTGATGGATTCGGATTCAATTTCTTCCGAATGCACACCATAGTTACCGATATGTGAGGTGGTCATGATCAGGAGCTGACCAAGATAAGAAGGATCAGTGAATACTTCTTGATAGCCGGTCATGCCGGTGTTGAAGGCGATTTCTCCGCCGGTGGTTCCTATTTTGCCGATGGCAATGCCGTTGAATACCGTGCCATCTTCGAGGAGTAGAATGGCTGCTTGATTTTGCTGCATTTAAAAATTTTCTCCAAAATTAAGGACTTTGCCAAAATAGGAGGGGTATAAAAACAAAAAAGGCGGACATTGTCCGCCTTTTTTATCAACATATTGTCAATTTATTCTTCAGTTTTATCTTCTTCAGAAGTTGAAGCTTCTTCGTCAGTAGTTTCTGCTGCAGGAGCTTCTTCAGTTACTTCAGCAACTGGCGCTGCTTCAACAACTTCTGCCGCAGGAGCTTCTTCAGGTACTTCAGCAACTGGTGTTTCTTCAACAACTTCTGCTGCAGGAGCTTCTTCAACAACTTTAGCAACTGGTGTTTCTTCAACAACTTCTGCAACCGGAGTTTCTGCTACTGGAGTAGCTGCTACACCTTCGCTCGCTTTACCTCCACGACGCGAACGACGTGTTGTTTTCTTACCAGCGTTGTTATTGTAAAGTTCGTTGAAATCTACGAGCTCGATCATACACATTTCCGCGTTGTCACCTAAACGGTAACCAGTGCGAATGATGCGTGTGTAACCACCTTCGCGGTTGGCAATTTTAGGCGCTACATCTCTGAAAAGTTCTGTAACGGCTTCTTTGCTTTGAAGGTAAGAGAATACAACACGACGTGAGTGTGTAGAATCAGTTTTTGATTTGGTGAGCAATGGCTCAATAAATACGCGCAAAGTCTTTGCTTTCGCAATGGTCGTAGTAATGCGCTTGTGTTCGATCAAAGAACAAGCCATATTTTGAAGCATCGCTTTGCGGTGGCCTGTCTTTCTTCCTAAGTGATTTACTTTATTTCCGTGTCTCATGACTTAAAATCTTAATCTCTGTCTAATTTATATTTTGCGACATTCATCCCGAAAGTCAAGCCTTTGCTATCGACGAGGTCTTCTAGCTCAGTCAATGATTTCTTGCCAAAGTTTCTGAATTTCAATAAGTCAGATTTAGCATAGGATACGAGGTCTCCGAGGGTTTCTACATCTGCAGCTTTCAAGCAGTTAAGTGCACGAACTGAAAGATCCATGTCTACTAACTTTGTTTTGAGAAGCTGACGCATGTGCAATGACGTCTCGTCGAATTCTTCAGACTCTGCTTTGATTTCGCTATCGAGTGTAATGCGCTCATCAGAGAACAACATGAAGTGGTGAATCAAAATCTTTGCCGCTTCTTTCAAGGCATCTTTTGGATGAATTGAACCGTCAGTTTTGATGTTGAATACCAATTTCTCGTAATCTGTTTTTTGCTCAACACGGTAGTTTTCGATACTGTATTGTACATTTACAATCGGTGTAAAAATAGAGTCGATGAAGATGGTTCCGAAGGGTGCGTTTGCAGATTTGTTTTCTTCTGCAGGTACATATCCACGACCTTTCACAATCGTGAGTTCCATTTCGAACTTCACAGATGATTCCATGTTACAAATAACGAGGTCAGGGTTGAGTACCTGGAACGCACTTGTAAATTTACCGAGATCACCAGCAGTCAGTTGTTGTTGGTTGCTTACTGAAACGATCACCGTTTCTGTGTCTGTTCCTTCGATCTGACGCTTGAAGCGCACTTGCTTGAGGTTCAATACAATTTCTGTAACGTCTTCCACAATTCCTTTGAGGGTTGTGAATTCATGGTCTGCACCTTGAATTTTAATAGACGAAATTGCAAAACCTTCTAAGGAAGAAAGCAAAATTCGACGGAGGGAGTTACCAATCGTAATTCCGTAGCCCGGTTCTAGCGGACGAAACTCAAATTCTCCATTGAAATCATCGGAGTTGAGCATGATAACCTTGTCAGGTTTTTGAAAATCCAATATTGCCATTTTCTATCGCTTAGGGTTATTTAGAATACAATTCGACGATCAATTGCTCGCGAATATTTTCTGGGATCATTTCTCTTGCAGGTAAGTTCAATAATTTACCGCTCATGCTTGATGAATCCCAATCAAGCCAGTCAAAAGACTTATTGCTAGCAGTGAGGGAACCTGTAATTGCTTCCAAAGACTTCGATTTTTCGCGAACGCCAACGACGTCACCAATTTTCAAAGTGTAAGAAGGAATGTTTACAACTTCACCGTTTACTGTAATGTGTTTGTGAGAAACTAATTGACGCGCACCACGACGAGAAGGAGCAATACCTAAACGGAAAACGGTGTTGTCAAGGCGTGTTTCGCACAATTGCAACAAGTTTTCACCGGTAATACCTTTCATGCGTGAAGCTTTTTCAAACATGTTCGCAAACTGACGCTCAAGGATACCGTAGGTGTATTTTGCTTTTTGCTTTTCACCTAATTGTACTGCGTATTCAGATTGCTTGCCACCTCTTCTTTTAGAGGGGCCGTGTTGTCCTGGACCGTAATTTCTTCTGTCCAAGGATTTGTCTGGGCCAAAAATTGGATCGCGGAAACGACGCGCAATTTTTGATTTAGGACCTGTGTATCTTGCCATTATAAATTAAATTGTGTGGGCATCATGAATTAAGGCATTCCTTCGATGACAATAAGCCCACAGGTTAAAAAAAACTATACTCTTCTTCTTTTTGGAGGACGACAACCATTGTGTGGCATAGGAGTCACGTCAATGATTTCTGTTACTTCAATGCCTGAATTGTGAAGCGCACGGATGGCAGACTCGCGTCCGGCACCTGGCCCTTTTACAAAAACACGCACTCTACGTAGTCCGAAGTCATGTGCTTCTTTTGATGCATCTTCTGCTGCAACTTGTGCGGCATAAGGTGTGTTCTTTTTAGAACCTTTGAAGCCCATCTTGCCTGCAGATGACCAAGAGATCACTTGTCCAGCATTGTTTGTTAAAGAGATGATGATGTTGTTGAAACTCGCTTGGATATGAGCTTCACCGGCAGCATCTACTTTAACGTTCTTCTTCTTTTTTTGATTTGCTTTTGCCATTTTATTGGGAACTAGTTATTATTTAGTTGCTTTTTTCTTGTTTGCAACTGTCTTACGTTTTCCTTTACGTGTACGAGAGTTGTTTTTAGTTCTTTGACCACGAAGCGGTAAGCCTAAACGGTGACGAATTCCGCGCTGACAACCGATGTCCATGAGACGCTTGATGTTCAATTGAACTTCTGAACGCAACTGACCTTCCGTTTTGATTTCGTTAACGGTGTTACGAATAGCGGCCAATTGATCATCGTTCCATTCCTGTACTTTGATGTTCTCATCGATACCGTTGGTGGTCAAAATCATCTTAGCTGTACTTCTACCGATTCCGTAGATGTAAGTTAAGCCAATGACTCCTCTTTTGTTTTTTGGTAAATCTATACCTGCAATACGTGCCATATACTTATAATTATCCTTGACGTTGTTTTAATTTCGGATTCTTCTTGTTGATCACGTAAACTTTTCCTTTACGCTTTACAATCTTGCAATCTGCAGTTCTCTTTTTAACTGATGCTCTGACTTTCATAATTCTAGTTATTTGTATCTAAAAGATATTCTACCTTTTGTTAAATCATAGGGAGACATTTCTACTTTGACGCGGTCTCCGGGAAGTATTTTAATATAGAACATGCGCATTTTGCCCGATATGTGAGCGGTAATGACATGTCCGTTTTCAAGCTCTACTCTAAACATAGCGTTAGGCAATGCTTCGAGTATGGTACCGTCTTGTTCTATGGATGTTTGTTTAGCCATAAATTACATTCCAGAAAATTCGTTAGCACCTCTGCGACCTCTTACGCGTGTTCCGTCCATGAGTGAATCCATGTTGCGGTTCAGTTGGTAAGTTTCAATTTGTTGTAGGGTATCCAAAACAACACCGACCATGATCAGGATGGAAGTACCACCGAAGAACATCGCGAAGCTATCGTTGACACCTGCAAGTTTTGCAATAGAAGGCAAAATAGCAATCATGGCAAGAAACAAGGAACCTGGGAAGGTAATGCGTGAAACAACTTGGTCGATATGCTCAGCTGTTTCTTCACCCGGACGAACACCTGGGATAAAACCACCGCTTTTCTTAAGATCGTCGGCAATTTTACTTGGGTTGATCATAATTGCAGTATAGAAGTATGTAAACACAACAATTAGGATTACCAAGAGAAGGTTGTAACTGAAACCGTAAGGATCGCCGAGTGTTTTGGTCAACCAACCAGCGTCTTGCTCTTGGGTAACACCTTGGTAAACCATCATTGGGATAGTCATGATCGCTTGCGCGAAGATGATTGGCATGACGCCACTCGCATTGATCTTGATAGGAAGGTAGTTTCTAGCTCCATTGACGTCGTCCATGGCACGGGCACCGGCTACGCGTTTAGCTGTGTTCAGTGGTATGCGTCGGACACCTTGTACGATGAGAATGGTTATGAGGATGATCAAGAAGAACATCACGATTTCCAATACCAAACGAATGAGGTTACCGGCTTCTACTGACTTACCGAATTCTGCAAAGAATGCACCTGGTAAGCGAGAGAGGATACCGACTGTGATGAGTAGAGAAATACCGTTACCGATACCGCGCTCAGTGATGCGCTCGCCTAACCAAACCGCGAACATCGAACCAGCAATGAGTAGCATGATGGTTTGTGTCCACCAGAAGGTGTTGGGATCATCTGGCATGGCATTTTTGTTACTTACGTATAGCGTAAGGTAACTAGGCGCTTGCAAGGCACAAATCACAATTGTCAAAAGACGTGTGTAGTTATTGATTTGTTTTCTGCCTGATTCTCCTTCATTTTGCATTTTTTGAACCGCTGGAACAGCCATTCCTAACAATTGCATAATGATGGAAGCACTAATGTAGGGCATAATGCCGAGTGCCATAATCGAAGCATTTGTAAACCCACCGCCAGAAAAAACGGAAAGGATACTCTCTAGAAAGTTTTGGTCTGTAGCCGTGCTTGAAAGGGCGTCGTACTTAACGCCAGGCAAAATCACGAAGGACCCTACTCGGTAAGTAAGGATAAGGCCAAGTGTCAGGATGATGCGCTTGCGCAACTCTTCCACTTTCCAGATATTTTGCAGGTTGGTTATTAATCGTTTCATCTAAAAGCGTGCAAAGATAGTTAGATTTTTGTACATGTACCACCCAAAGCCTCAATTGCAGCAATTGCTGTGCTAGAGAAACCGTTAGCGGTAATGTTCACTTTTGCTTTTAACTCACCACGACCAAGTACTTTCACGAGTTCGTTGTTAGATAAAAGACCGTTTTCACGCATGACCTCTGGAGTAATGTCCAAAATGCCTTTTACGCTGGCAAGGTTTTCGATGATGTCGAGGTTAATTGCTTTGTATTCAACTCGGTTGATGTTCTTAAAGCCGAATTTAGGCACACGACGCTGCAAAGGCATTTGTCCACCTTCAAAACCAATTTTGGTTTTGTAACCGGAACGTGATTTGGCACCTTTATGACCACGTGTGGAAGTTCCACCGCGTCCAGATCCTTGGCCACGTCCGATGCGCTTTTCTGCTTTAATCGAGCCTGCTGCTGGTGTAAGATTATGTAATTCCATTTCTTTCTTAGTCTATTGTTCCACTACTTGAATAAGGTGTTTTACCTTATTCACCATTCCCATAATTTGAGGAGTTACCTCTTTTTCTACAACTTGGTTCAAGCGACGAAAACCTAAAGCTTTGATAGTAGCTTTCTGATCAGCTGGACGCTTGATCGCACTTTTCACTTGTTTGATTTTGATTGTGCTCATTACTGAAAATTTTAACCGTTGAATACTTTGTCAAGGGAAATTCCACGTTGGCGAGCTACTGCTACTGCATCGCGCATGTTAGCAAGTGCATCCATCGTTGCCTTAACAACGTTGTGTGGATTAGATGATCCTTGAGACTTTGCCAATACGTTGTGTACACCAACGCTTTCGAGTACGGCGCGCATCGCACCACCGGCGATTACTCCAGTACCTTCGGTTGCTGGCTTGAGGAAAACCTCTGCACCACCGAATTTACCTTTTTGTTCGTGCGGAACGGTACCTCTAAGAATAGGAACTTTGATCAAGTTTTTCTTAGCGTCGTCGATGCCTTTAGTGATGGCTTCGGTTACTTCTTTCGCTTTACCAAGACCGTGGCCAACCACACCATGTTCGTCTCCTACTACAACAATTGCAGAGAAACTGAATGTGCGACCCCCTTTAGTTACTTTGGTAACACGGTTTACAGCAACGAGTTTGTCTTTTAACTCGATATCCGCTGATTTCACTCTGTTTACGATTTGAGCTGCCATTTTTCTTAAAATTTGAGTCCTCCTTCGCGAGCTGAATCAGCCAAGGATTTGATTCTACCATGATACAAGTAACCATTGCGGTCAAAAACAACGCGTTCTACACCTGCCTTTTGAGCAACTTCTGCGATTTTCTTTCCGACAATTGCTGCCTGATTAACTTTGTTAACTTTTTGTGCATCATCCATTTTGAGCGATCCTGCAGAGGCAAGTGTACGACCAGTGTTGTCGTCGATTACTTGTGCGTAAATCTGCTTGTTACTTCTAAAAACAGTGAGGCGCGGAATAGCTGAAGTACCGAAAATTTTCTTTCTAATTCTTCGCTTGATTTTTGCTCTTCTTAATACTTTATTTAGTGCCATAATTCTTTCGATTATTTTTTACCTGCTGATTTACCAGCTTTTCTACGAATTTCTTCACCTACAAAGCGGATACCTTTTCCTTTGTATGGTTCAGGTTTTCTGAAAGAGCGAATCTTGGCAGCAACTTGTCCGAGTAATTGCTTGTCGTGTGACTCGAGGGTCACGACAGGAGCCTTACCTTTTTCAGTTACAGTGGTAACTTTCACTTCTTTCGGGATTTCCATGATAATGGCATGTGAAAATCCGAGTGCTAATTCGAGTTGTTGACCAGTTGCGTTTGCACGGTAACCAACTCCAATGACTTCCATATCTTTTTTGAATCCTTCTGATACACCTTGGATCATGTTGTAAACCAAAGCGCGGTATAAACCATGCTTGGAACGGTGATCTGGTGCTTCAGTAGCACGCGCAAAAGTAATGACGTTGTCTTCAATGCTCACGCTTACCGAAGCATCAATGTGTTGTGCTAATTCGCCTTTTTTCCCTTTGACCGTCATGACGGAATCTACGAACGTCACTTCGACGCCGCTCGGGATTGTAATAGGTGCTTTTCCAATTCTTGACATTGCTCTTAATTTTTAGTAAACGTAACAAAGAACTTCACCACCAATTTTTTGGTGACGTGCTTCTTTATCGGTAATCACACCACGAGACGTAGAAACGATGGCAATACCTAAACCATTCAAAACGCGTGGCATTTCTTCGGCACTGCTGTATTTTCTAAGTCCTGGACGTGAAGCACGTTGCAATTTAGTAATCGCTGGTACACGCGTAGACATGTTGTATTTCAAGGCAATTTTGATGATGCCTTGTTTGTTGTCCTCCTCAAATTTGTAGTTGAGGATATACCCTTGATCAAACAAAATTTGTGTCATTGCACGTTTGATGTTTGAACCCGGGATATCTACGGTCTTCAAGCCTGCTGCACTCGCATTTCTGATGCGGGTGAGGAAATCTGCTATTGGATCTGTATTCATTTCTTTAGTTTTTTCTTAATTACCAACTTGCTTTCTTAACTCCGGGGATTTTACCAGCCAAAGCCATCTCGCGGAAGGTTACCCTTGAGATACCAAATTGACGCATATAACCTCTCGGACGACCAGTTAAGCCACAACGGTTGTGTTTTCTGATTTTAGCGGAGTTTGCTGGTAATTTTTGCAATTGCATCATTGCATCCCATTTTTGAGACTGAACTTCTTCAGATGCATCAGTTGACTTCAAAATTTTAGTTAGTTCTGCACGTTTCTTTTCGTAACGGTTTACTAACCTTTCTCTCTTGCGCTCACGCGCTTTCATTGATTCTTTAGCCATTTCTGTTTATTTTTTAATAAATGGAAAACCAAATGCATCCAATAATGCTTTTGCCTCTTCGTCGCTAGCGGCTGAAGTAACGAAGGTGATGTCCATACCGAGGATACGATTTACTTTGTCGATATCAATTTCCGGGAAAATGATGTGTTCTTTGATACCGAGGTTGAAGTTACCACGACCGTCAAATCCTTTTGGGTTGATCCCGCGGAAGTCACGTGTTCTAGGCAATGCAACTGCAAGTAGACGATCGAGGAAGTCGTACATGCGGTCACCGCGAAGGGTAACTTTTGTACCAATTGGCATTCCTTTACGCAACTTAAAGTTGGAGATATCCTTTTTAGAAATGGTGGTAATTGCTTTCTGACCAGCGATACGAGAAAGGTCAGCGGCTGCACTATCGATCAATTTCTTGTCTGCAACTGCGTCACCCATACCTTGGCTGAGTACAATTTTTTCTAACTTAGGAACGCTCATTACAGATTTGTAATTGAAACGCTCTTGAAGCGTTTGCTTGATTTCGTTCCTGTACTTTTCTTTTAATCTTGGCGTGTAACTCATTACTTAATCACCTCCCCTGATTTTTTTGAATAACGTACTAATTTTCCTTTTTCCTCTTTTCTTCCGATGCGTGTTGCAACGCCGTTGCTCACTACCATCAGGTTAGAAATGTGGATCGAACCTTCTTTCTCTTCGATTCCACCTTGAGGATTTGTTGCGCTAGGCTTGTTGTGTTTTTTAATCATGTTAACACCTTCTACCGTTGCACGCATTTTTTCGCGGTCGATGGTGGCAACTTTGCCCTCGCGACCTTTGGATTCACCTGAAATGACTTTCACGGTGTCGCCAATCTTGATGTGTAATTTCTTTTGCATTACTCAATGATTTATAACACCTCAGGTGCTAGTGAAACAATTTTCATGTAGTTGCTTTCGCGCAATTCGCGTGCGACTGGCCCGAAAATACGCGTGCCACGCATTTCACCACCTTGGTTGAGGATCACACAAGCGTTGTCGTCGAAGCGAATGTAAGAACCGTCTGGACGACGAATTTCTTTTTTCGTTCTCACAACTACTGCTTTTGCTACCGAACCTTTTTTAACGGCTGCGTTAGGCATTGCACTTTTAACGGCAACAACAATTTTGTCACCAACTGAAGCATAGCGTCTTCTTGTACCACCCAAAACACGGATGACCAAAACTTCCTTTGCTCCTGAGTTGTCTGCTACTGATAGTCTGGATTCTGTTTGTATCATTTTATCCGATTATTTAGCGCGTTCTACAATTTCTACCATTCTCCAGTTCTTTGATTTACTCAAAGGACGTGTCTCCATGATACGAACGGTATCACCAACATGACAATCGTTGTTTTCGTCGTGAGCAACAAATTTGGTAGTTTTCTTAACGAACTTGCCATATTTAGGGTGCTTCACTTTACGCTCAACAGAAACGACAATGGATTTTTCCATTTTGTCACTGGTAACGACACCAATTCTTTCTTTTCTTAAATTTCGTTTTTCCATGTTCATTTTTTTATCTCAGGATTAAGCCTGATTTGAACGTTTAGTTAACTCTGTACTCAATCTTGCTACCAGCTTACGCATGTGATGAATGCGCAATGGATTTTCAATTGGAGCCATTTTGTGGGTCAACTTCAAGTTGGTCAGTTGACCTTTGAAGTCATCCAAACGGCTTTGTAAATCCGCTGTAGAAAGTTTAGTGATTTCTGCTTGTTTCATCTTTATCGATTAAACTGGTAAAACATAATCATTGCGAACAATGAACTTGCACTTCACAGGCAACTTCTGTGCAGCAAGGCGCATTGCTTCTTTTGCAATGTCGTAAGCGACACCATCTGCTTCGAACATGATCGTTCCTGGTTTGATCACGGCAACCCAGTGGCTAGGTGCTCCCTTACCTTTACCCATACGTACTTCAGCTGGTTTTGAGGTAACCGGCTTGTCTGGGAAAATTCGGATCCATACTTTTCCTTCACGCTTCATGTATCGAGTAACGGCGATACGAGAAGCTTCAATCTGACGTGAAGTAATCCATCCTGGTTCCAAAGCCTTTAATCCGAAAGATCCGAACGCGATTGTTGATCCACGATGGGCCAAACCACGGTTTCTTCCTTTCTGTACTCTTCTAAATTTTGTTCTTTTAGGCTGTAACATTTCCTGTCAATTTAACTGTCTTATTACTTCTTCTTTCTTTTGAACGACGCTGGTTTGCGATCGCCACCTTGGTTGTTACCAGCACCGGTGTTCATACCGATGTTTGGTGCGAGGTCGCGCTTACCGTAAACTTCTCCGCGGCAAATCCATACTTTCACGCCGATGCGTCCGTATGTAGTGTGAGCCTCAGATACTGCGTAGTCGATATCTGCACGGAATGTATGCAATGGTGTGCGTCCGTCTTTGTACATCTCTGTACGTGCCATTTCAGCACCGTTCAAACGACCAGAGATTTTAACTTTGATCCCTTCAGCACCCATGCGCATTGATCCTGCAATTGCCATTTTGATGGCACGACGGAAAGAAATACGTGCTTCCAATTGACGTGAAATACCATCAGCTACTAAGCGTGCGTCAAGTTCAGGACGCTTTACTTCGAAGATGTTGATTTGGATTTCTTTCTTCGTCAATTTTTTCAATTCTTCTTTTAGTTTGTCAACTTCTTGACCACCTTTACCGATGATGACACCAGGGCGAGCAGTATTGATAGTGACTGTAACTAGTTTGAGGGTGCGCTCGATAATGATTTTAGCAATACTTGCTTTTGCCAAACGAGCGTTCAGGTAACGACGGATTTGATCGTCTTCTACGATTTTATCTTTGTAGTCGTTGCCTCCGTACCAATTTGATTCCCATCCGTGGATGTAACCAAGTCTATTTCCAATTGGATTCGTTTTTTGTCCCATTTCTTCTAGTTATTTAGTACCATCAACTACGATCGTCACGTGGTTCGATCTTTTTCTAATTCTGTGTGCACGACCTTGTGGTGCTGGTTGAATGCGTTTAAGCATTGTTCCGCATCCAACTTCAATACGACTCACAACGAGTGTTTCTTGGCTGATATCTGCACCTTCGTTTTTTTGTTCCCAGTTTGCAATTGCAGAACGTAACAATTTACCAAGGCTTGTAGAGGCATCTTTACCATTGAAGTTGAGGATGTTCAAAGCTTTGTTGACTTCAACACCACGGATCAAATCAGCCACCAATCTCATCTTGCGAGGAGAAATAGGTGAATCATTCAAGCGCGCGATGGCCATTGACTTTTTATTCTCTTTTAGCTGTTCAGCTCTTAAGCGTTTTCTAGCTCCCATGACTGTAATAATTCTTAACGTTTCTTATCTTTTTTATTACCGGCGTGGCCACGGAAGTTGCGAGTAGGGGAAAATTCTCCTAGTTTGTGACCTACCATATTTTCCGTAACAAATACTGGGATGAACTTATTGCCGTTGTGAACAGCGAAAGTCAGACCAACAAATTCCGGAGTAATCGTGGATGCTCGTGACCATGTTTTGATAACAGCCTTGCTGCTAGACGCTTGAGCATCGTCAACTCGTTTCATCAACTTATAGTGAACAAACGGTGGTTTCTTTAATGAACGACTCATACCTTAATTATTTCTTTCTTCTTTCTACAATTAACTTATCGGAATACTTGGTCTTGGATCTTGTTTTGAATCCTTTTGCAGGCATACCATTTCGAGAGCGTGGGTGACCACCGGCGTTACGGCCTTCACCACCACCCATTGGGTGATCAACTGGGTTCATCACGACACCACGTACACGTGGACGACGACCTAACCAGCGAGAGCGTCCTGCTTTACCAGAGACAACTAGGTTGTGCTCAGCATTTGAAACAGAACCAATTGTAGCAAGACAAGTTGTAAGAATCATACGAGTTTCACCTGAAGGCATTTTCACGATAGCGTATTTGCCGTCGCGAGCGTTCAATTGTGCGTATGTACCAGCACCGCGTGCAATGATACCTCCAGCACCTGGCTTCAATTCGATGTTGTGAATAACGGTACCGAGTGGAATATCAGAAAGGAACATTGCATGGCCAACATTAGGCAACGCTGTTTTTCCTGAAAGAACTACATCTCCAACTTTGAGTCCGTTTGGAGCAATGATGTAGCGTTTCTCACCGTCAGCATAAAACAACAATGCGATGTTAGCAGTACGGTTTGGATCGTATTCGATTGATTTAACGGTAGCAGGGATATCAAACTTCTCGCGTTTGAAATCGATGATACGGTATCTTTGTTTGTGACCTCCACCAAGGTAGCGCATGGTCATGCGACCATCGTTGTTACGACCACCTGATTTTTTCATTGGGGCCAACAAACTCTTCTCTGGGGTCGCTTTGGTAAGCTCTGCAAAATCAGTCGCTACTTTGTGGCGTTGACCCGGAGTTGTTGGTTTAAATTTTTTCAAACTCATGGTTAAACATTAATAATTGTTAAATAAATCAATGGTTTCACCATCTGCTATCGTTACTACAGCCTTCTTCCATTGTTTGCTTTTTTGCTCAACAATGCCTTTATTCGTGTACTTCACAGAGGATACCCCACCACCATAGTTTAATGTATGAACATCTGTGACATGTACTCCATACATCTTTTCGATGGCATTTTTAATTTCGATCTTGTTTGAATTACGGTCAACTTCAAAAGTAAAGCGGTTAGAAACCTCACTTAATTTTGTTGCTTTTTCCGTAATGACCGGCTTCTTGATAATAGTTTGCATAACGCTTAGTTAAGAATCGTTTGAATTTTCTCAATTGAGCTTTCAGCCAATACCACTTTGGATGCGTTGAGCACGTCATAAGTGTTAAAGGAATCTGCTGTTACGACTTTTACACGCCCAAGGTTACGTGCAGCAAGGTAAACGCTGTCCGTTTTTTCACCGAGGATAAAAAGTACTTTTTGGTTCTCAAGTTTGAGGGAAGCCAAAAGCGCTTTGAAGTCTTTTGTTTTCGCTTCCATGTTCAAGTCTTGGATGACCATAAGGGAGTCGTTTTTCGCTTTGAAAGCGAAAGCTGACTTACGTGCCAAACGCTTCAATTTCAAGTTTAACTTGAAGTGGTAGTTGCGTGGGCGTGGTCCGAAGATACGGCCACCACCAACACGAGTACCAGATTTAGCAGAACCCGCACGTGCACCACCTGTACCTTTTTGACGCTTGAGTTTTTTGGTAGAACCAGCAATCTCATTGCGCTCTTTGGATTTGTGTGTACCCTGACGTTTGTTCGCCAAATGTTGTTTGACATCTAAGTAGATTGCATGGTTGTTTGGTTCAATACCAAACACCTCGTCTGCAAGGGTTACTGACTTAGCAGTAGCTGCACCTTTTGAATCGTAGATCTTCAGTTTCATTACTTGACAATTGTTACGGTTGAACCATTTGCACCTGGAATCGATCCTTTAATGATCATGAGATTCTTGTCTGCAATTACCTTTAAAACTTGTAGGTTAGCTTGCTTGCGTCGTTTGTTACCCATTTGACCCGCCATGCGCATTCCTTTGAATACACGTGCAGGATAGGAACAAGCACCGATAGAACCCGGTGCACGAAGACGGTTGTGCTGACCGTGAGTTGATTGCCCTACACCACCAAATTTGTGGCGACGAACAACCCCTTGGAAACCTTTACCTTTTGTGGTGCCGGTTACATCGACGAACTCACCTTCTTCGAAAAGGTTGACATCGATGGTGTCTCCTAAATTAGCTGAGTCGAATCCTTTGAATTCAACCAACTTGGCTTTAGGAGCCGTGTTTGATTTTTTGAAATGACCTTTTAATGCATTGGGGGTGTTTTTCTCTTTACGAGCACCGAATCCCAATTGAACTGCATCGTAACCATCTCTGTCTTGTGTTTTGACTTGCGTCACCACACAAGGACCAGCTTCTATCACTGTGCATGGCATTGATTTGCCCTCAGCACTAAAGATGCTAGTCATCCCGATTTTACGTCCAATAATTCCTGGCATATACTAGTTGTTAAAAAATTACACTTTAATTTCTACGTCAACTCCACTTGGAAGCTCCAACTTCATGAGGGCATCTACTGTTTTTGAAGAACTGCTGTAGATATCCATTAGACGCTTGTAGGCACACAATTCGAATTGCTCACGCGCCTTTTTGTTCACGTGTGGTGAACGAAGCACGGTGTAGATTCTTTTGTGTGTTGGAAGTGGAATTGGACCACTCACCACAGCACCTGTAGATTTAACTGTTTTTACGATTTTCTCTGCTGATTTGTCGAGCAAGTTGTGATCGTAAGACTTTAATTTAATTCTGATTTTTTGGCTCATCTGCTTTAAACTTTATTATGCTGTGACTTTACCGTTTGCTTTTGCTACTACGTCGTCGGCGATGTTTTTCGGAGCTTCTGCGTAATGCGAGAATTCCATAGAAGAACTTGCACGACCAGAGGTGATGGTACGCAATTGCGTTACATAACCGAACATTTCAGATAATGGAACGTCTGCTTTCAATACTTTCGCACCGTTGCGGTCGTCCATACCTTTCATCATGCCGCGACGACGGTTGAGGTCACCTACGACATCACCCATGTTTTCTTCTGGGGTAACGACTTCGAGTTTCATGATTGGCTCCAAAAGAATAGGGCGACATGCTTTCAATGCAGCACGGTAAGCCATTTTCGCACACAATTCGAATGAAAGTGAGTCGGAGTCAACGTTGTGGTATGAACCATCGATGAGTTCAACAACCATTGAGTCGATAGGGAAGCCTGCCATCACACCATTTTTCATGGAGTCTTTGAAGCCTTTTTCAACTGAAGGGATGAATTCGCGTGGAATGTTACCACCTTTGATGCTGTTGATGAATTCAAGACCGGTTTTCTCTTCGTTGGTTTGTGGAGAGATTTTAACCATGATATCGGCAAATTTACCACGACCACCCGTTTGTTTTTTGTAGACTTCGCGGTGATCTGTGCTGCCGGTGATCGCTTCGCGGTAAGCAACTTGAGGTGCACCTTGGTTCACTTCAACTTTGAATTCACGCTTCAAGCGGTCAATGATGATCTCGAGGTGAAGCTCACCCATACCAGAGATAATGGTTTGACCAGTTTCTTCGTCGGTGTTGACGCGGAAAGTTGGATCTTCTTCGGAAAGTTTAGATAAACCGATAGAAAGACGGTCGGTGTCTGCTTGTGTTTTAGGCTCAATTGCCAATCCGATTACCGGATCAGGGAAGACCATAGACTCGAGTACAATTGGTGCGTTTTCTGCACAAAGTGTATCTCCAGTTTTGATGTCTTTAAATCCTACAACTGCACCGATATCACCAGCTCCGAGTTCAGGAATTTGGTTTTGTTTGTTGGCGTGCATTTGGAAGATACGAGAAATACGCTCTTTGTTGTCTGAACGTGTGTTCAATACATAAGAACCTGCTTCGAGTTTACCAGAGTAAGCACGAACGAAACACAAACGACCTACGAATGGGTCAGTTGCAATTTTGAATGCAAGTGCTGCAAAAGGCTCGTCATAAGAAGGCTTGCGCGTAACTTCTTGATCATTTTTAGGGTTGGTTCCAGTAATGGCTTCTACATCAAGTGGTGAAGGAAGGATTTCCATAACCATGTCGAGCATTGCCTGTACACCTTTGTTTTTGAAAGAAGAACCACACATCATTGGAACAACTTTACCCGCGATGGTAGCTTGACGCAATGCATCTAGGATTTCACGTTCTGTGAGTGAGTTTTCGTCTTCGAAGAATTTCTCCATGAGGTTTTCGTCGAATTCGGCAACAGCTTCTAAGAGTTCAGAACGCAATTGACGCGCTTCGTCGACGATGTCTGCAGGAATTTCAACTTCTTGGAAAGTCATACCCATGTCGTGCTCGTTCCAAACGATACCTCTCCAGTTGATCAAGTCGACCACACCTTTGAAGTTGTCTTCTTCACCGATATTGATTTGAAGTGGAAGCGCGTGGCTACCTAACATTTCTTTTACTTGGCGACAAACCATAAGGAAGTCTGCACCTTGACGGTCCATTTTGTTGACAAAACCAATACGTGGAACGTTGTAGTTATTGGCCAAACGCCAGTTGGTTTCCGATTGTGGCTCAACGCCGTCAACTGCAGAGAACAAGAACACCAAACCATCGAGTACGCGAAGGGAACGGTTTACTTCTACAGTGAAGTCAACGTGTCCTGGGGTGTCGATGATGTTGACGTGGTATTTCTGACCGCGGTAGTTCCAGTCTAGGGTAGTAGCTGCAGAGGTAATGGTGATACCACGCTCTTGCTCTTGCTCCATCCAGTCCATGGTTGCAGCACCGTCGTGTACCTCACCAATTTTGTGGCTCACACCACCGTAGTAAAGGATACGCTCGGTTGTAGTGGTTTTACCGGCATCGATGTGCGCGGCAATACCAATATTTCTTGTGAATTTTAAGTCTCTAGCCATTTGTTAGAATCTGAAGTGTGAGAATGCTTTGTTTGCTTCAGCCATGCGAAGCGTATCTTCTTTCTTCTTGAAAGCAGCACCTTCTTCTTTAGAAGCGGCGATGATTTCAGAGGCCAAACGCTGGGCCATTGTTTTCTCGTTGCGCTTGCGTGAGTAACCAATTAACCATTTCATGGCCAATGATGACTTGCGCTCTTCGCGAACTGGAGTTGGGATTTGGAAGGTAGCACCACCAACACGACGCGAGCGTACTTCTACACTTGGCGTTACATTTTCGATGGCTTTTTTCCAAGTTTCGAGACCATTTGCGTCTTCGATTTTCTTTTCTACGATTTCTAATGCTTCGTAAAAAATACGGAATGCTAAACTCTTTTTACCGTCTAGCATGAGGTTGTTCACGAATTTAGTGACTACCACTTCGTTGAACTTTGGATCTGGGAGGATCGCAATTTTTTTCGCTTTTCTTCTTCTCATGATGTCTAGCTTTTAATTATTTCTGCTTAGGACGTTTTGTACCATACTTAGAACGACGTTGGCTACGGCCTTGTACTCCGGCTGTATCCTCTGCACCACGAACAATGTGGTAACGTACCCCAGGTAAATCTTTTACCCTTCCTCCTCGCACAAGTACTAATGAGTGTTCTTGAAGATTGTGGCCTTCACCACCGATGTAAGCGTTGACTTCTTTTCCATTGGTCAAACGTACACGCGCTACCTTTCGCATGGCCGAGTTCGGCTTTTTAGGAGTTGTCGTGTACACACGAACGCAAACACCTTTGCGTTGTGGACATGAATCAAGCGCAGCAGACTTACTTTTCTTCACTACCGCAGTTCTTCCTTTGCGAACTAATTGTTGAATAGTTGGCATAAAATACTCTTGTTTTTTATAATAAATAATAACCCCCAAACGCACTTTGAGGGGTGCAAAGATAACTATATATTTTTATAAACCAAGACCGTTTGAAAAATATTCGGCTTTTTATTGCTAGATTTTAATAAAAAAAGGAATCCGTATGTGGATTCCT
>JAJTGF010000050.1 GCA_021299335.1 Cryomorphaceae bacterium | reverse complement strand
GGTATTGATGGCATCCATCTTCGTAAAGTCTCGGTTGAGGTCTAGGTTTTTAGTGGAACCTCTGAAACCGTACTCTTCAGGGCCATTTTGATTAGCGCGGCTCGTAGAAGAACGGTTGTACATCCCACCTACATTGTAGGCTGGAATAAATGCAATGACGGGTAAATCTTGACCATCATGACTCTTTAGCGGTTTGCCTGCACGAATCCATTGATCGAGCCAAATCAGGCACGCATTGATACCGTCTGGTTCGCCGGGGTGAATGGCATTGTTGATCAGGATAGTTGTGGATTGGCGCGCTTTTTCAAAAGTTTGGCTCGAATCTCTATGGCCGTTGATTACGCACAGGTAAATGGGTTGGCCGTAGTCGGAAGCCCCCATGTTATAGAGCTTGATTTCTTTGTGTTGCTGGTCAAGCTTTTTTAAATGTACAATTAACTCGTCGTAGCTTGGGCTTGTATTCCCAGACCAATTTTGTTGTGCGCTGAGTTGTAGTGCTGCTACAAGCGACAGGCCAATAAAAAGTGTTTTCATGCGGCTAAAATACAAAATTGCAATTAGCCATCCTTTTTGAAAGTGGAGCTTAGAATGATGGACAACTAATGCGTCTGAAGTCGCGGGCTGGTTTTTTGCATTTCAAATTGATGCCGAGCGAGACTTCGTGAGAGCCACCACTGACGCCATTGCCTAGTGGAGAAACCGTAAGGTCATAGCTATAGCCAATTCTGTAATTGTCTGTATTGATACCAACCGTGAGGATAAATGCGTCTTTGTTGCGGTACCAAGCACCAATTGTGAAGCTTTCGTATTTGAGATAGGCCCCCACATTGAGTTGCTGAAAACCATTTTGATTTTGGTAAATGATATTTGGCGATAAAAAGGTAGTACTCGAATAGCGCCCGCGTTGCCCAAGTTTGATGTTGGCCCCGATGTGCCCTGTAATCTTGATAGGAAGCCTCGATTGCCCCAAGATGAGTGATTCATCGGGTCTGTTCAGGTGGTGAAAGGCTGCTCCAAAATAAAAGTTCTTGCTGAAGCCCACCATACCTGCTGACACGTCAAAAAAACCACGACGGCCGTTGCCTCTTGGTACATCGCCAGTTTGGTAAATGAAGCCGCGGCGCGGATCAATCATGTCTCCAAAGGTAAGTTTGCTCCAGTCTAGGTATTTCTGATAATAAGCCGCCTGCGTACCAAACATGAGACGGAATTTACGATTGACCTTGAGGTAGTAGGAATAACTTGCCCCAATCATAGAGGTTTGTAGCGTTCCTTGACCTTGGACGTCGTGCATCGCTACCAAACCCACGCCGCCGGAGATATTCTTAAAATAGCTGTCATAGGCAGCCGCGTAGGTAACGTAGTTTCCCGTAAGTTGCGGCCATTCGTTGCGGTAATTGAGTGCCACGCGCGGGCAACCACTCGAACCGGCCAATGCCGGATTCATGTAGACAGGATTCGCATAAAATTGCGTAAAGGTGGGGTCTTGGGCAAGAAACTCACCCGAGAGGGCCACTAATAATAGGGATAGCGTGATTTTTTTCATCATGATAAATCGATATAACGTCTGGCCTTGCGGCTAGGTTGTGAGTAAATTCTGAAACTAACTTGGTGATAATAACTTGGCTGATTGAGGGTCAGGAGTTGTTGCTGGCAACTTTGAACGAAGACTGCGCTGTGCTTGCCAAAATAACCGAGCGCTGCTTGGTATTGTTTGTTATCAGAGATATTGAAACCCAATTGCCATTTATTGACATTGAGTTGCAAGCCAGCGAGATATTGCGTTTGGAGGCGATTGCTGCGAAATTGGATGTACGGCGCAATACGCATCTTTTCGTTGCGCGCAGCGTATTGTGTACCTAAAGACAACGTGAGTTGTTGTGGCGCACGGTAATTGCTTGGTTGCTGTTCGTTGCCCATAGCGTAGTCGAAATGTTGAAAAGCGTTTTCGAGTTGTGCGCTCGCAAATAAAATTGGCGTTTGGATGGCCAGACTCAGGTCGAGGTCTTTGTAAAACAAGCGACGGCCGATGGCTTGTGCACTATCGATTTGAACGAGGCGCAAGTCGGCGTTTTCAAATTCGATAAAGGATACTTGTTGAAGTTGAGCAGCTGATGCATAGCGTGCTCCCATGCGCAAGCGAGCTGCGGGTTCTAAGATGAAGCGGCGCGCCACTGCAATTTTCGGTGCGGCAATGAGCCCGATTTCGTAGTCGCTGATGGCGCCTTGAGCGTACTGTTTATAAGCGGCTTGCATACCTAGGCCCGCCCTTAGGCTCCGGGAATAGCCATCTAAACTGAATTGTTGCCCAATGATACTTTGTGCAGTTTGGTTGGCGCTTCGGGCTATACTTGTGCTCTGAAAACGTGTCTGGGAGAGTGTACCGACACTGCTGATGTTGGCGTCGATATTGCTTTTGCCCGGCAATAAGAGGTCGTAAGATTGGTTGTTGCTGAGACCCAATTCTTTTTGTGCAAACTGACTCAGACGTGCAAGCGCAGGCCAGCGAAGGTTGTTGGCCACTTCGATTTTCGTCTCGATTCCGGCCAGAGATTCGAAGCGCAAATCAGTTCGGTAGCCCGTGACCGGACCAACCGTAAGCGTCCGTAAGGTGGCGAGCTTATTGGTGAGCGGAGCAGTGCTGGCGCTCGAGGTTAAATCTGGGCTTGAACTAAAGGAAATGCTTGAAGAGGCAATGGAGCTAGCAGCGAATAAGGTAGTGGGTGAAATATTTGATCCTGAAGAAGAAGAAGAAGAAGAAGAAACAGGTTGGGGAGCTAATGGGTCGGATGGAGCACTTACAGATTTAGAAGAGGGCTTCGTTGCGGATAAATGAGTAGTTGGCGTAGTTTGAGGAGAAAAGATTGATTTGACCGCAAGGAGCAAGAGCAGGATGGCTGCGGCGGCAGCAAAATGCTTATAAGTGATTCGCTTTTTGCGGTAAAGAGCAGCTTTGGGTTCAAAAGTGATTGGAGCCGCGGAGTAGGTGCTCAAAGACCAAGCTTCTGCTTCGAGATCGAGATCGGGGTGTTGGGCAATGAATTCCTCGAGCAGTTGTTGCTGAACGGGGCTCAGGTTGCCTTCCATGGCGTCAAAGAGCCATTGGTCGATGTTGTCTAGTGTAGGTTTCATGATGCCAATACAAATTGTCCTTTTGCGCGTTTCTTGACTTTGAGCCTCGCTCTAAACAGATACACTTTCACTTGGGCTTCCGTCAAAGAGAGCATGGAGCCAATTTCTTGGTAAGTGTAGCCTTCGAGGTCTCGGAGCAACAAGATACTTTTTTGCAGTGGTGGCAAATCTTTCACCAAGAGCTGAATGAGCTGTTGGTTTTCGAAGGAGTTGTCGGTTTGCTGCGTGCTATTCCAGTAGATGGTGTCTAAATGTTGCTGCTTGACTTTGTTGCGTTTCACTTGATTGAGCATCAGGTGATTGGCACAGGTAAACAACCATGATTTAGCTTTCTCTGCAGGAACGCTTTTCTTGTTGATCCACAATTTTTCAAAGCAATCTTGTACAATATCGCGGGCGGGTTCGACATCTCGTAGGAAATGCAAACAAAACCTATACAGCGCATCGCTGTGGAGGTCCACACAGGTATTGTAGTCGTAGCGGTTCAAAATTGTGTCTGGCAGTAGAACAATTTGTTTGGCGCAAAAGTTACAGGGAGGCAACTTTTACTTCTGAAAAGTACGATTTTTTGTCGGAAAATAAAAGGAAGTGCTTAGAAACCGAAGTTATCGAATCCGGTTTGGGTCAGTTCTTGGTATTTTTCTTCGTTGAATTGATAGAGCAACGAGGGTTTGTGAGGAACGCCGCGTTGTTTTTCACGCAAACTGGTAAGGATGTCGAGTTTTTGAATTTTGCGTCGGAAATTGCGTTTGTCTAGGGGTTTGTCGAGAATAGACTCGTAGAGTCGGTGCAATTGACTTAAGGTGAATTTTTCGGGCAGTAGGTTAAAGCCGATTGGTTGTATTTTGATTTTTTGCTTGAGTTTTTCTTTGGCCGACTGTAATATTTCGAAATGGTCAAAGGCCAATTCTTTGATTTCGTTTAAAGGAACCCAATCTGCGTTTTTCGCAAAAGAAGAGGCTTGTGGTTTGTAGTCGGACATCGGGACTAACGTGAAATAAGCGACGGTAATCACGCGCGCTTCTGGCTCGGCGCGAATGCTTTTGAGCCACTCGCGGTCAGATTCTTTGTGGATGCGATCGGGGTCTCCAAAAGCACCGACTTGTTCGAGGTAAATATTGTTGAGGCCGGTGAGTTCGTCTAACACACGGTTAGCGGCCATATCTAGATTTTCGTTGTCGTAAATGAGGTTACCGGGTAGGGCCAAGCGCGGGCCAAACGCCGATGAGATTTCGCCGCGGTCAATGAGAAGTACGGTAAGTTGTTCGAGGTCAAAGCCAAAAATAACGCAGTCAACCGAGACGTTAGGATTGAGTTCTGAATTGATTTTTTTTAGATTGTGCTGCACGTATGAAGTATTATCTATATATTTGGATAGTGTAAAATTGACACAAAGCTATCATTCACTCTATAACAAACTATGTATTTCATTATTGAAAGTGGTTCTACCAAAAGCGATTGGGTATTAGTAGACAACAAAAATAACCAAAGTTTTTTTTCAACAATGGGCTTCAATCCATATTTTCACTCTGCCGACATCATTGAGGCTGAATTGAAGAAAAACACAGAAATCATGCAGCTTGCTCCTAGCATTAAAGGTCTTTACTTCTACGGAGCTGGTTGTTCAAGTCCTGAACTCAATCAAATCGTTGAAGAAGGTTTGCGCCGCATCTTTGTCAACGCTTCTATTTTAGTTGAACACGACTTACTCGCTTGCGCTTATTCTACTTACAGCGGAAACCCCGGCATTTCTTGTATAATCGGAACGGGAAGTAACTCTTGTTTTTTTGACGGTCAAAACTTACTTGAAGAAGTCCCGGCTTTGGGATATGTCTTGGGAGACGAAGGCAGTGGAAGCTATTTTGGCAAACAATTGCTGGCAGCATTTTTGTACCATCACCTTCCAGCAGAAATCGAAGCTGATTTCATTGCGACCTACCAACTAGACAAAGACATGATCATAGACCGCGTTTACCGTGAGCCCAATGCCAACGTTTACATCGCGTCTTTTATGCCGTTTATTGCCAAGCACAAAGCCCATCCTTTCTTTTCGGAAATGGTTTACAACGGTTTCAAGCACTTTATGAAAGTTCACGTTTGCTGCTATGACAACTATCAAAGTACCGAAGTACATTTTGTAGGCTCGCTTTCCAAAATTTTTGAAAAAGAGCTTCATCAGGCCGCTGCAGACTTGCAGATCCAAATTGCTTCCATAATTCAAAAACCAGTCATTGGTTTGGTTAATTACCATTTGAAATACATCCTTAAAACAGAAACTGTATAGCCATGAAAACAATCATTATTTCCTTGCTACTTGGCCTTGTCGCTTTCGGAGCGAATGCGCAATTACTCACGCCTGAATGGGTTAGAACTGCAACCATTTACGAAGTTAATGTTCGTCAGTTTTCTCCAGAAGGCACTTTTGCTGGCGTTCAAGCCCAATTGCCCCGTCTCAAAGAAATGGGTGTCGATATTCTATGGCTCATGCCTATTCATCCGATTGGAGAGCTCAATCGCAAAGGATCTTTGGGAAGTTATTATGCGGTGCGCGATTACCGCGATGTCAATCCAGAATTTGGCACCAAAGATGATTTTAGAAATTTGGTCAAAGCAGCACATCAGCTTGGTATGAAAGTTATACTTGATTGGGTGGCCAACCACACCTCTCCTGATCATATTTGGATCCAAGAGGGTAAACTTGATTGGTATACACTCGATGCCAACGGAAATGTCCAACCAACCCTAGGTACCGATTGGACTGACGTCGCCGATTTGAATTTCGATAACCGCGATATGCGCCAAGAAATGACTGATTGTATGGTTCAATGGGTGGCAGATTTTGATATCGATGGCTATCGTTGCGATGTAGCAGGCTGGGTGCCGATTGATTTTTGGGTCGATACACGTCGCACTTTAGATCAAATTAAGCCTGTATTTATGTTGGCCGAAGCCGAAGGAAATGAGCTTTATAAAGCATTTGAAATGACCTATGGTTGGGAATTGCACCACATCATGAACGATATAGCTCAAGGTAAAAAGGATGCGAGTGCCATCCATGAATTCTTTAGTAAGCCTGCATTGCCGAACAACGGTTTTCAAATGAATTTTACGTCGAATCACGATGAAAATTCATGGAACGGTACCGAAATGGAGCGTTTAGGACCGGCTATCGAAACATTTGCTGTATTCGCTGCCACCATCGACGGTATGCCGCTGGTCTACAACGGACAAGAAACATCTCTAGACCGCCGCCTGAAGTTTTTTGAGAAGGATCCAATCAACTGGGAAAAAATGGATAAAGTGGATTTTTACCAGACCCTTTTGAATCTTCATCAAAACCATCCTGCACTTGCTGTTGCCAAAGGTCAAACGAAGCCCAGATTTCTTTCTAAAGCAACGGACAAAGACCATTTGGTTTATGTCAGAGAAAGAGATGGTCGTCAGGTACTCGTTGTGCTCAATTTGAGTGCTCAGCCCAAAACAATCGCTTTCAACGACGCTGCAACAGCGGGTAAGTTTACTGACCTTTTCACCAAACAAGCCCTTTCTTTCAAACCTGCGCACACCATCAAGTTAGGCCCTTGGGGTTATGCGGTTTATGTTCGTTAATTGCTAATACTTCTTCGCCATGCAAACCAAACCTACACTTTCGTTTTGGCAAATCTGGAACATGAGCTTTGGCTTCATGGGTATCCAATTTGGATTTGCCCTTCAAGGTGGCTATATGTCTCGTATTTTTCAGACCTTAGGTGCTTCACCAGAAGAAATTCCAGGTCTTTGGATTGCAGCGCCGCTCACCGGACTCATTGTGCAGCCAATCATCGGTTTTCTTTCCGATCGAACTTGGTCTGTACGTTTTGGTCGTCGTAAGCCATACTTTTTGATAGGTGCGATTTTAAGTTCATTGGCTTTATTTTTTGTTCCTTATTCGCCTGCACTTTGGATAGCCGCTGGATTTCTCTGGATGCTCGATGCCTCCATCAATATCAGTATGGAGCCTTTTCGTGCGCTTGTTGCCGATAAACTTCCGGAATCTCAACGTTCTTATGGTTTCATTTTACAGACGCTCATTATAGGGATAGGCACATGGGTGGCTTCTAATTTACCTTGGATGGTTTCCAAGCTAGGTTTTTCTGAGGACACCGCATCAAAAGGAATCCCGATAAACGTTAAGGTTGCTTTTGCAATTGGTGCAATCGTTTTTTTAGGAAGTATTTTGTATACCATTTTTACCACTACAGAGTATCCGCCTTCAGATGAAGAAAGGTTTCAAGAAGAAAAGAAGAATTCCAATTTCATTCAAGATTTTTGGAGTTCCGTTTCCAGCATGTCGTCAACTATGCTCAAATTAGGCCTGATTCAATTCTTCAGTTGGTTTGCTTTTTTTACCATGTGGAGCATGGCCACACCAGCCTTGACATCCCATCTGTATGATTCTCCAGCACCCAGCGAGGCGCTCTCTAAAACAGACCCTGCAGCTTATGATCTCATGAACTCAGCGTATCAAACAGCTGCTGACCTCGTTGGTGCCAATATGGGTGTTTATGGCCTTACCTCTATGCTCTTTGCGCTTGCGCTAACGTTTTACGCGGCCAAATTCAGTGTAAACCGCAAATGGGTTCATCTTTTATCCTTAATAGCGGGTGGTTTTGGATTTATTCTGATGAGCATCATTTCTGGCCCTCAATACCTCTGGTTGTGTTTTGCGCTAATTGGTTTTGCATGGGGTAGTATCTTATCAATGCCATACGCCATGTTGTCAAGTACCGTTGATGAAAGCAAAATGGGCCTCATGATGGGCTTGTTCAATATGTTTATCGTGATTCCTCAAATTATTGCTGCTTTGGGAGGTGTAAACCTACTTTCCAACATATTTGGAGATGGCCCAATTGCACCAATGCTCTTAGCTGGTGCTTCTCTTGTATTAGCAGGCTTACTCAATTTGATTCTTACCGATAAGCAGATCACGCGTGGATAACATGAAAGCTTTTTTATTCGACCTCGACGGCGTCTTGGTCAGTACTGAACACAACCATTTTTTAGCCTGGCAGCGCTGTGCTCATTCATTGGGAATTGAATTCACTGAGAAAGAAAATGAACTTTTAAAAGGGGTCAGCAGGGTAGATTCCCTCAAAAAAATCCTTGAATTAGGTTCAAAAACCATTTCTGATGCTGAGTTTGAGTCCTTGTTAAAAAGCAAGAATGATTTTTATCTAGAATCCATTCAAGCGCTCCATCAAAGCCATTTACTACCGGGAGTTTTGGACTTATTGAATAAAGCGAAAGAACTCGGAATTTTACTAGGAGTGGGTTCTTCAAGTAAGAATGCCAATTTCATCTTGGACAAACTCGCCATCCGTTCCTATTTTGAGGTGGTCATCGACGGCAATGGCGTCAAGGACCCCAAACCTCACCCAGAAGTATTTTTAAATGGCGCCAAAGCACTTGGCCTAGCGCCAAAAGATTGCATGGTATTTGAAGATGCCGCTTCCGGAATTGCAGCTGCCAAGGCAGGTGGTTTCACGGCAGTAGGCGTGGGTAATCCAAACATTAAAGCACAAGCAGATATATATTTGAACGATTTGACTGAATTTAGAGTAGAGCAGTATGCATAATTTATTTGAAATTGATCCTTGGAAGATCATCGAAAGCAAATTTGACCCCAGTAAGCAAAAACAAGCCGAAAGTATCTTCAGTATCGGCAATGGTTCTTTTGGCCAGCGCGCCAATTTTGAAGAAAAATACAGTGGCCCGACTTTACAGGGTAGTTACATTGGCGGCGTGTATTATCCTGACAAAACGCGCGTAGGTTGGTGGAAAAACGGATATCCTGAATACTTTGCCAAAGTGCTCAACGCCACCAACTGGATTGGTATCGATATCAGCATTGATGGCGAACAGCTCGATCTTCATGTTCAGCAAGTCAAGTATTTTCACCGCGAGCTAGACATGCAAAATGGTTTACTCAAGCGTACGGTACGCGTGGTTTTTGCCAGTGGCAAAGAGCTTGAAATCGAGAGCATTCGCTTTTGCTCAATGGCTCGTGAAGAAATCGCTGCTATTTCTTACGCAGTCACCCCACTTAATTTCAGTGGCAATGTCAAATTCATACCTTATCTCGATGGAAAGGTGAGCAATCACGATGCCAACTACGATGAATTCTTTTGGTTAGAGGATTCCCGCAAAGTCGATCTTCAGAAAGGAATGCTTTGCACCCGAACCAAAAAAACGGATTTTTGCGTGGCAACAGCTATGCGCTTTAGTTTTTGGAGAGAGCAAGAACTGCTCACCATTCACCCAAATGTTGCCCAACGCGATTTTTATGTCGAAAACAATTTTGAACATTACCTAGAGCAAGGCATTCGCTTTACGCTTAAAAAATATGTAGCGGTCACCTCCACGATCAACCATTCCGAGTTTGAACTCTCTGCCAAAGCCATCAAGCGGGTCAGAGATGCGTACACCACTGGTTTTGATGCACTTCGCGCCGAGCACGAAGCAGCTTGGGCCGATATCTGGAAAAGCGCGGACATTCAAATTGAAGGAGATGTTGCTTCGCAGCAAGGTATTCGCTTTAATATTTTCCATTTGTACCAAACCTACACCGGAAAAAATGCCAAGCTCAATATTGGTCCTAAAGGTTTTACTGGTGAAAAATACGGTGGCGCAACTTATTGGGATACAGAAGCTTATTGCTTGCCTTTTTACCTCAAAACGGCAGACCCGAAAGTAGCGCGTCAGCTTTTGGTATATCGCTACAACCACCTCGACCGCGCCATAGAAAACGCCGAAAAACTTGGTTTCAAAGACGGTGCGGCGCTGTATCCAATGGTAACCATGAACGGCGAAGAGTGTCACAACGAGTGGGAAATCACTTTTGAAGAAATCCATCGCAACGGCGCCATTGCCTTTGGCATCTACAATTACGTGCGCCACACGGGTGATAGCGCTTATTTAGAAACCTATGGATTGCCAGTTTTGGCGGGTATCGCACGCTTTTGGGCGCAGCGTTTCAATTGGTCAGAGGCCAAGAAAGCATACGTGATGCTCGGTGTTACGGGCCCCAACGAATACGAAAACAATGTCAATAACA
>JAJTGF010000005.1 GCA_021299335.1 Cryomorphaceae bacterium | reverse complement strand
GATAAAAAGTTACCAATAGCTACTAAAATCAAAAGGCTCCTCACCGAGGGCCACCCCGAGTTGCCGCTGGATAAAAAACAACGTCAACAATTGGATAGCTTGTATCGACAATTCGCTTATCAATCGGTCTTCAATAGTGATGAAAAAGGCCAAGCCATTCAACAACAATGGATACAAACGATTGCAAAACACGGGCATTTTGGTTTGCCACTTGCCCGAATGATGGCAATAGAACACCCCTCAGGCTTGATCAAAGAACTCCTTGTCAATTATCAAATTGGCACCATGGTACACGACCTCG
The DNA here is from genome assembly GCA_021299335.1 of Cryomorphaceae bacterium. Classification (GTDB taxonomy): domain Bacteria; phylum Bacteroidota; class Bacteroidia; order Flavobacteriales_D; family Crocinitomicaceae; genus UBA952. The sequence goes on along the minus strand of JAJTGF010000005.1, from coordinate 34,989 downwards.
ATAGCGGTTTGATAGATTTTGACCGTCAAGCATTCAAAGTAAAAAAATGGAAAAAATTCCCGACAGCTTGGCTCACCGAGTCTCAAAATACCGATTCACTTTTGTTGAGTTGCGGGCCAGCGGATACCAATTACCGATATTTTGCCCAACACCTCTATCACTTTGCCGACACCGCTGTATTAGACACCCTGCAATTCAAAGTTTGTACAGAAAAAGAAAATCCATCCTTATCCTGGAAACAAGCCCAATCCGCGCTTCAATCGCTCGGCTTCATTGACGCTACTGCAGATAGCTTAAGCATCAGAAAAGCACTGCGCGCCTTTCAAAAATCAAAAGGTTTGAACCCCGACGGGCGCATTGGCACTGCTACCTCCATCGTTTTTGGGACCTCAAAAATTGAGCAATTGTACAGCGCTCAAATTTCCTTAGATCGCCTGAGGCAGGCCGGCGCAAGACCAAAAACGTTTGTAGCCATCAATCTTCCTGCATTTGAATTGCAATTTGTGAGTAACGATACCCTACGAGCAGTGCACCGCATCATCATCGGTAAAATAGAACACCCCACCCCAACGCTTCAATCCTTTATTACCCAGATAGTGAGTTTGCCCTATTGGCGCGTGCCCAGCTCTATCGCCAAAAAAGAAATTTTACCGGCGCTGAAAAGATCTTCCACATACCTAGGAAAGGAACACATGCGCATCTACGCAGCAGGAAAAAAAGAAATTGACCCGGGAAATGTCAGATGGAAACAAATCAAAACGAATACTTTTCCGTATCAAATTATTCAGGATCCTGGCCCTTGGAATAGCCTTGGGCTGATCAAATTTGAATTTGCCAATTCATTTTCTGTTTACGTCCACGACACGCCGAGTAGACAACTTTTCAATCAAGTTTTTAGAAGTTTTTCGCATGGCTGTATGCGTGCTGAAAACCCAGTTGAATTGGGAAAAATGATCTTGAATCAAGACAAAGCTGGCAACTCATTTAATCCAATCAATGGCGATTCGCTTCAGGTTTTAATCGACCAAAACGTGCATCAAAAAATTCGACTCAGGAAAGCCATTCCCATTATGGTCACTTACCAAACCGTGAGTGCCGATCGCAACGGCCTGCGTTTTCACATCGATCTCTATCAAAAGGAACGCCACTTGCTTACTTTATTTCATTCGGGAAATAATGGCTAATTTTACCTAAAATTTTGACCATGCTTGTTTCTCCATCTGTGCTTTCTTGCGACTTCGGCAACATTGAACGCGACACCCTCATGCTCCATCATTCTTCGGCAGACTGGTTGCACATCGATGTCATGGACGGCGTGTTTGTTCCGAATATTTCCTTTGGATTTCCAGTTTTGCAAGCGATTCGCAAGCATACCAACAAAACCCTAGACGTGCACCTCATGATTGCCAATCCCGATGCATACCTAGAAGATTTTAAAAAGGCAGGTGCAGATATCCTCACCGTTCATTACGAAGCCTGCACACACCTCCACCGCACCATTAGTCGGATTCAAGAACTCGGCATGAAGGCAGGAGTTGCCCTCAATCCGCACACATCAATCGAGGTATTGAGCGAGATTGCACCTCTGCTCGATTTAGTGCTCATCATGAGCGTAAATCCAGGCTTTGGAGGTCAAAAATTTATAGCTGCCGCCAACGATAAAGTAGCCAGACTCAAGGCTCTGCGCACGCAGTTAAATGCGCATTTTTTGATCGAAGTAGATGGTGGAGTCAATCTTGAAACTGGGGCACAACTTGCCGATGCGGGTGCCGATGCTTTAGTGGCCGGGAGCTTCGTTTTTGGTGCGGCAGATCCTGTGGCTACCATTGCAGCTTTAAAAAGCTTGTAAATACGTAACCAAACCTCCCTTTCGACGTTAAACGCCACATGAAGCGCCCCTTTGCTTTGCTCCTTTTTATATTGTTGCTTTTGTCCGTCGATAGTCGCGCACAAGGGCTTGCCCAAAAAGAGCAAGTCGCCTCGCAGCTCCTGACCGACTTGCGCTCGAGCACCGACGACAGCAAAAGCCTCTCTCTTCACGCCGAATTCAAAAAAGCAATGGCCGAACTCGTTCGCAGCAAGGATTTTTTTGACTACCCGCTTCAATCTTTAAAAATTGCAGACCTCCGCAGCTCCGATGAATCGGTGCGCTTACTGACCTGGAATGTCGAACTTTCAGATCTTTCCTATACCTACGGTGGTTTTGTATTGCACCGCGAAGAAGGTCGCGACCGCATTTTGGTACTCGAACTAACCGATGTTCTTGACCCTTATAGTCCAAAACCAGAAAACACCATCGATCAAAAAAATTGGTACGGTGCTGTTTATTACAAAATCATCGACTTTTCTTTTCAAGGTAAAACCCAATACCTCCTTTTTGGCTACGACGGCGGGACCACCATGAGTAATTTCAAGATCCTCGATGTCTTGAGTTTTTCGGGTCAAAATGCCAAATTTGGCAGCCCTGTTTTCAAAGATCCGAAATCATTGAAAAAACGCGTCGTTTTTGAATATGCTAACATGGCAAGTATGTCTTTGGAATTCGAACCCAAACGCGCCCGAATCGTATTTGATCACCTTTCGCCCGAATCGCCGGCTTTAGAAGGGGTGGCATCTTATTATTTTCCAGATATGTCCTATGACGCCTATGTCTACGACTACGACCGCGAATTGTGGAATTTAGAAGCCGACGTCATTGCCACCAACCCAGAAGATATTGGCGAAAGGTTTTATTATGCACTCAACCAAAAATCTGAAAAGTGGAAAAAAACAGGATGCGCGCAGACTGGATGAATCCTACGGATGCAGACAACCCTGCCAACGGTGCGCATCAGGCCGCTCTTCCCGCTCCGGAAGATACTGCAGCAGAACTGAACCCAAATAAAAAGCAACGCAAGCGTTTCAAAATCTTCAGAAAATCAAGTAATCCAGAATCTTACTAAGCAAAGCACCCATGCAACTCGGAAAAATCAATCAACTTACCATCAAGCGTTTTGCACCTCCTGGAGCTTATCTGATCGATCTGCAAGAGAACGAAGTCTTGTTACCCAACAAATACCTTACTCCAGACATGGAAGAAGGGACAGAAGTAGCGGTTTTCATCATGAAAGACTCCTCTGAGCGTCTTGTTGCAGTCACCGAGAAACCATACATTCTATTGGGCGACTGCGCCTACCTCGATGTGGTGCAGGTGAATCCGTATGGCGCATTTGTAGACTGGGGGCTCGACAAAGATTTGTTTGTGCCTTTTGCCGAACAACGCCAACGCCTAGAAATTGGGGATCGGCATTTATTCACGCTGCTCTACGATTACGAAACCGACCGCTTATTTGGCAGCATGAAAGTCAAAAAAGTACTCACGCCGTGCAAAGACCTGAGTTTGGAAGGACAAGAAGTTGAATTATTGGTCTGCGAAGAAGGAAAACTAGGCCGCAACGTGATTGTCAATATGCGCTACGAAGGCCTTATTTTCAAAGACCACCAGAATCAAGTGCTCGAAACTGAGCAAGTATGCAAAGGGTATGTCGCAAAAGTGAGAGAAGACGGCAAACTTGACATCCGTTTGGAAGTTCCCAATGACAGCAGATACGATGCAGCAGAACAAAAAATCTTGGATACCTTATCACAGCACGATGGTTTCTTAGCCCTCACGGATAAGAGCGACCCAGACGAAGTACGCAGCGTTCTTGGCCTCAGTAAGAAAACTTTTAAGCAAGCGATCGGCAAACTCTACAAACACCGTCGTATCGCCCTAGAGTCCGACGGCATTCGCTCGCTCAATAACCCGAGAACAAACTAGCGGCCATCGCCGTCTAATAGGTTTCCTAGACCGCCTAAAATACTGCCCTCTTCTTTACGAGTAGTTGTGCCATAGGCCAAAACCCGAGCTGCCAAGCGTGAAATCGGCAAACTCTGTAACCAAACTTTTCCAGGACCTTTGAGGGTGGCAAAAAACAATCCCTCGCCACCAAAAATGGTGTTTTTGATCCCGCCCACAAATTGGATATCGTAGTCGATGTCTTGGGTGTAGGCAACAATACAACCGGTATCGACTCTCAAGAGTTCTCCGGGTTGTAAAGTTCTTTCGGTAATGTAGCCGCCTGCGTGGCAAAATGCCAGGCCATCGCCTTCTAATTTTTGCATAATGAATCCTTCGCCACCAAACAATCCTGTACCTAACTTTCTTTGGAACTCTATTCCGACACTTACACCTTTTGCTGCCACCAAAAACGCATCTTTCTGACAAACAATTTTGCCGTTGTGTTGCAATAAGTCAAAAGCGATGATTTTACCGGGATACGGAGCCGCAAAGGCGACTCTGGCTTTGCCAAAACCTTGATTCGTAAATGCGGTCATGAATAAACTCTCGCCGGTAAGCAGACGTTTACCAGCACTGAATAATTTGCCCATGAAGCCCGATTGCGGTGTGCCGTCTCCGAAAATAGTTTGCATTTCGATGGACTGATCCATGTACATAAACGCGCCAGCTTCGGCAATTGCCGTTTCTTGGGGATCGAGCTCAATTTCAATAAGCTGCATTTCTTCCCCTTTGATGAAGTAGTCGATTTCGTGATTATTGCGCATGTTTTTTCTTGTAAAATTAGCAACAAAGTAGTTGCCGAGGATTGTTTAACTTTGTCAAATGGAAACACCACAACATATTGCGGTTATCGGCGGCGGAAGTTGGGCCACAGCTTTGGTCAAGATCCTATGTAATAACTGCACAAAGGTCCATTGGTGGATGCGCAGCGATGAAGCTATTTCTCATATTCATCAGTTTGGTCACAATCCTAAATACCTCCAATCCGTTTCTTTTGACACCCAACAGTTGGTCTTAAGTTCTAACTTACAAAAAACGCTAGCCTCAGCAGATTGGGTCATCATTGCGACGCCAGCTGCATTTTTAGAAGAAGCATTCAATGGTATCGGCGAAAGTCATTTTGCCAATAAAGTTGTTTTTTCTGCGGTGAAGGGCATTGTGCCGTCTTACAATGCCATCCCAGCTCGCTTTATTCACAAAAGTTTCGGCGTTCCCTACGACCACATCGGGATCATTTCTGGGCCCTGTCATGCAGAAGAAGTTGCTATGGAAAGACTTTCCTATCTCACTTTGGCCTGCCCTCAAACCAATTTTGCCCAACAAATGGCCCAAGCGCTAAGCTGTCGCTACATCAAAACAACCACCAGCGACGACCTCTTTGGTACAGAATTCTCAGCGGTGCTTAAAAATGTGTATGCACTTGCTGCCGGAATTTGTCATGGACTTGGCTATGGCGATAACTTCCAAGCCGTATTGGTCTCCAACGCCATTCAAGAAATTGAGCGTTTTATCGATGTACTGCATCCGGTACACCGCGATACCAAAACAAGTGCCTACCTCGGAGACTTACTCGTGACGGCATATTCCAACTTTTCGCGCAACCGCACTTTTGGCTTCATGATTGGCAAAGGGTATTCAGTGAAAAGTGCACACTTAGAAATGAACATGATTGCAGAAGGGTATTATGCCACCAAGAGCCTCTATGAAATCAATCAAAAATTTGAGGTAGAAATGCCCATCCTGACGGCGGTTTATCATATCATTTACGAAAAAATTGCGCCCGCCGTAGAAATGAAACTTTTAGCTGAAAAACTCGCCTAATATGAAGGTTTTTAAATTTGGAGGTGCCTCCGTCAAAGACGCCGCTGCTGTCAAAAATGTAAGTGCCATTTTAGCCCGTTATCCGAACCAAAAACTATTGGTGGTGGTATCTGCAATGGGTAAAACCACCAACAAACTCGAAGAGCTCGTGAGTGCATTGTATGCGCAAGACTACCGCATTTATGCTGGTCTTCTGGACGAACTCAAAGCTTATCACTACGATATCGCTGCTGGTTTGTTTGCAGAAAAGCACTTCCATATTTACCAAGAACTCGAAGATATTTTTGAGCACCTATCGCAACTGTTTGTCAAGCCACTGGCCGACAACCGCTCTTTCCAATACGACCAACTTGTAGCATACGGAGAGCTCATTTCCAGTAAAATTCTAGCGGCCTTCCTCAAGGACCAACGCTTCAGTAGTGCTTGGCTCGATGCCAAAACACTCATCAGAACCGACAACAATTACCAGCAAGCACAAGTAGACTGGGACAAAACAAACGAACTTTGCAAGCAGCACATCTTGCCTTTGCTCAAAGAAGTTGACATCGCCGTTACACAAGGATTCATCGGGCACACCGCCGAAGGTTTCACGACAACACTCGGCAGAGAAGGGTCTGACTACACGGCGGGCATTCTCGCTTATTGCTGCGAGGCCGAAAGCGTAACCATCTGGAAAGATGTTCCCGGTATGCTCAATGCAGATCCTAAGTACTTTGAGCAAACCCAATTACTTTCTCAAATTTCGTTCAAGGAAGCCATTGAATTATCGTATTACGGCGCAAGCGTCATCCATCCGAAAACCGTACAGCCCCTGCAACAAAAGAACATTGCGCTTTATGTGCGCTCTTTCATCGATCCCGAAGCACCCGGAACAACCATTTCGGCAAACGCTGACCGAGACCACCACATCCCATCTTATATTGTAAAGTTCAAGCAAGTATTGGTCACGTTTAGCACCAAGGATTTTTCTTTCATCGCTGAAAAACAACTTGCCGAGATTTTTGCGGCATTGGCCAGCATGAAAGCGAACATCAACCTGATGCAAAATTCAGCGCTCAATTTTTCAGTTCTGATCGATCATCATCAAATAGACGTCGACAATGCAAAAGCCTTGCTTGGCGCAAAGTATCATATCCGCTACAACGAAAATCTCGAGCTAGTCACCATACGTCATTACAACGATGCCATTCTTGCTGAAATGAGCGCCAACAAAACGTGTTTGGTCTTACAAAAAACAAGAACCACAGCCCGATTGGTATTGCAAACCCACTAGCATTTTATTTAGATTGATTCAAAATACCATAAAAAAGGTATGGTCACTCTCTTTAAATGATGTTACTTTTGCATATGTCCCAAACGTTAGATGCTATTTCATTAAATGAGCTCGTCGAGATTGCCGCAATTTCCAACGACGCTATTGCTCCCAAGCTCAGTGAAATGGGCCTGACCAAAGGGCAAAAAATCAAAGCGATTTTCAAAGCGCCATTCGGAGATCCTATTGCCTACGAAATCAATGGAAACGTCATTTCTATGCGCAAAGAAGAGGCTATGCAGGTAGAAGTTCAAATGGCTTAAGGCAATTTTCCATAGCTTTGTAAGTCATGAAAATCGCACTATTCGGTAATCCCAACACAGGCAAAAGCTCCGTTTTCAACATGCTCACTGGGCTGCGCCAACAAGTGGGTAACTTTCCTGGCGTAACCGTAGACAAAAAACAGGGTAGCATACAAACGCCCAACGGGAAGCATGAACTCATCGATTTTCCCGGAACCTACAGTTTTTTCGCCCGCTCACTCGATGAACAAGTTGTCAAAGAGGTATTAAATGACAGCGCCCACCCCGACTACCCAGATGCCATTATCTACGTAGCAGACGCCGCTAACCTAGAGCGCAACCTCCTTTTTTTTAGCCAACTTTACGACCTCGGTTTTCCGATTGTACTCGTGCTAAATATGTGGGATCGCGCCCAACAAAAAGGCTTGCAAATCAATTTAGAGCTACTGCAACAAAGCTTTCCTGATGCGCAAATTGTAACGACTAATGCACGGGTATCCATTGGTAAAACACGCATTACTACAGCACTCGACGCGCTTGAAAAGAAAGAGCGCGCTCCATTTTTAGCATTTGATAGACAGCAGCTGCAATCCGATCAGGCACAAACGTTGAACACTAACCAACGCCTCGAAAAAATCCGCGCTTTGGGCTTGGTCCAACAACGCAACACACCCGCCCCAAATAAGTCCACACGACTCGATCAAATCCTGACCCACCGCATCTACGGCTATCTGATTTTTTCGCTCATTTTGTTGACGATATTTCAATTTATCTTCAGTTTTGCCAGCATCCCAATGGACTTCATCGATGGGCAATTTGTACGCCTAAGTGACTGGTGTTCGCAAGTTTTGCCAGAAGGCGTTTTGACCCGACTCATAGCCCAGGGCCTTATTCCGGGTATAGGAGGCGTGCTCGTATTTGTTCCGCAAATCGCCATTCTCTTTTTCTTTATTGCGCTGCTCGAAGAAAGCGGCTATCTATCTCGGGTAGTATTCATCATGGACAGACTCATGCGGCCATTTGGCCTCAATGGAAAAAGCGTGGTACCTCTGCTGTCTAGCGTGGCTTGTGCTATTCCCGGAATCATGTCTGCACGCACCATCACCGACTGGAAAGAACGACTCATTACCATTTTCGTTGCGCCATTCATGAGTTGTTCGGCTCGCATTCCTGTCTATACTTTGCTCATTAGCGTAGTGATTCCCAAAACTTACATTGGGGGTATCATAAGCTTACAAGGGCTCGTGCTTTTTGGTTTGTACCTCTTAGGCATTCTTTTTGCCCTCGGAACGGCGTTGGTCCTTCAATTTCTTGTGAAAAATCGGACCTCTGGTTACCACGTCATGGAATTGCCAGATTACAAAAACCCGCGCATGTCTAATGTCGGTTATACCGTCTTAGAAAAAGTCAAGGTTTTTATAACCGACGCCGGTAAAATCATCGTTGCTATTTCTATACTGCTTTGGGCTTTGGCAACATACGGCCCATCTTCGAGAACGGCAGCACTTAAAGACTTGCACCAATCTCAAGCCTTTAAAAATGCCAATGAAACTCAAAAGCAAGAGCTCGATAACTCACTTTTGCTTTCGCAGTCTTACATTGGTCATTTCGGAAAATGGATGGAGCCCGCAATTGCCCCGTTGGGCTACGACTGGAAAATTGGCGTGGCACTACTCAGTTCTTTTGCTGCACGTGAAGTATTCGTGGGTTCATTGGCAACTATCTATGCAGTTGGCGAAGATTCCGATGGACAAAAACGGCTTGTGCACAAACTCAAAGAAGAAAAAAATGAACGCGGCAAACCCACTTACAGCTTAGCCACTGGGGCTTCGTTACTCGTTTTTTATGTCTTTGCGATGCAGTGCATGGCTACCTTAGCGGTGGTCAAGCGCGAAACGCAGACCTGGAAATGGCCGCTTTTACAACTCCTGTTCATGGGTGTAGTGGCGTATCTGAGTGCTTTTGTCGTTTTTCAAATTCTTGTTTAGGAACTTTTTAGCTATCTTTCAGTGATGCAACAAATCTTGGTCATTCTTCTCGTCGGGCTCTCAGGTGTTTTCCTGCTGAAGCACATGTACCAATTGTTTTTTGCTGAACAAACCAACTGTAAAGGTTGTGGACTAACGCCAAAAGACCAACATGAAACCAATTCAAAAAGCACAAGCTTACCAATACAGTCATGAATTCTTTGCGGTTAAAACCGCACAGGCCAGCGATTTTGCCGATGAATTTGATCCACAACAAATCGATACGGACAATGTCTATTGGCTCAATTTTCACGGCCTCGACGACCGTGACAGCATTGAACGCCTCGGTCAAAAAATAGGTTTAGATAAACTCAGCGTGGAGAGTATTTTCTTGCCGCTGCGCCGAGCAAAGGTTGAAGAATATCCCACCTATTTATTTTTCCAACTACATACGCTCCAAAGCCCGTGCAACGATGCTGAACGCACCGATCAAATTACGTTTGTGCTCGGGTCGCATTTCTTGCTTTCTTTTCAAAATAATGAGGGATTGCATTTTGGTGAAGTACGTGAACGCATAGAAAAATCAAAAGGAAAGATCAGGAATCAACAAGCAGACTTCTTACTATTTCGTTTATTAGACACCTTATTAGACGAGCTCTTTTTATATACGACACAAGTTTCAGACGAAATTGATCGGATTGATAAACAAATACATACCCAGATGCAAACCGATTTGCTGAGGGCTATTGAAGAACAAAAAAGACAACTCATCAGTCTTAGAAAAATAGTGCAGCCCATCAAAGATTTATTGGCGGCACTTGAATCCATGGACAACGCATTAATTGCAAGCTCAAACAAACACTACTACAAAAATTTAAGAAATGGGTGTGTGAGTCTTATCGAAGATATCGATGCACACAAACAAATCTTAGAAGGTTTAGCCAATTTATATTACGCAGTTCAAGGGCAGCGCATGAACCACATCATGAAGGTACTGACGGTAGTGAGCAGTATTTTTATTCCCCTCACCTTTATTGTCGGGGTCTACGGCATGAACTTTAAATACATGCCGGAATTGGAATATCCGTATGGGTATTACACTGTAGTTGGTTTGATGCTCACGCTTTCTATTGGGCTGCTTATCTTCTTTATCAAAAGGGGCTGGCTCAAACGCGATTAGATGTTAATGAAGTGTTAAATACAAAAATCACCGAAATAAGCTCCTTATCTTTCGAAAAAGTTAAACTGAATCTTATGAAAAAATTATTGCTTTCTTTTGGTGTTGTTTTCATGGCTGTACTTGGCCTTAACAGCGTCAATGCACAAATCGAAAAAGGTGCTAAAATTGAATTCAACAAAGAAGTACACGACTACGGTAACATCAAATACGGTGGTGAGCCATATTGCTCTTTTGAATTCAAAAACACCGGAGATGAGCCTTTAATTATCTCCAATGCAAAAGGATCTTGCGGATGTACAGTTCCTGAATGGCCGAAAGAACCAATTGCACCAGGAGCAAAAGGAACCATTCGCGTTAAATACGATACCAACCGTCCGGGTCCAATCAACAAAAGCGTGACCATCACCTCTAATGCCATCAACGAACCTAATAAAGTGATTCGCATCAAAGGAGAAGTAGGTCCAGCTCCAGAAAGCGGCATGCCAGTCAATAACGCTGGTGCCCCTACCAACAACTAAGCACTCAAGAACCATAAAAAAGCCACTCCTCGGAGTGGCTTTTTTTGTGACCTATATTTTGAAAAGCTAGATTTCTAGAAAATGTTGAACGGTATGTGACCAACCAACTGCAGCTCCTTCACGAACGAGCTGAATGGTTTGCAGGCCCGCTTTTTGGGCAGCTTCGAGCTCAGCGACAATATCGGATAAAAACAAAATTTGATCGGCTGCAAGACCCAAAAATTGGGTGATTATTAGATAGGTCTCGTGGTCTTTTTTTGAACCGGTTGTGGTATCAAAATGATTCGAGAAATGACCCGATAAATCACCAAAATCACTGAAGCGGAAAAGCAGTTTTTGGGCGGCTATTGAACCCGAAGAGAAGACGCCAATTTTTAAACCTAATGCGCGCCATTGATTGAGTGCAGTGGGCACATCTTCATAAACATGACCTGTTATGGCACCCGTTTCGTAACCGTTTTTCCAAATCACGCCTTGTAAGGTTTTCAATGGTGTGAGTTTGCGGTCTTCTCGACTCCACTTCTCGAGACAAGCCAATACTTCTTCTGTGGTGGTGAGGTGCTTGCCTTCTTCCTGAAGCGTAATTTCTATGACTTCGGCAAAAGCTTGCTTGACTTCATTGACTTGAGCATGTTTGGTGAGGTCATTGAGATGTTCTCTGAAATAGGGAAACAATACTTCGTAAACGAAGTGCACAGAACTCGTTGTGCCTTCGATATCAGTAAGAATGTATTTGATTTGTTTATCCAAGACCCGGCGCTTTGAAATTGAGGTAATTGCGTTCGATTCCGGATTGCGTATAGTGTGGCGTCCAGCCAGACATATCCGTAAAAATACGGATAGCCTTTACAAACGGATTGCTTGAACCTGCATCAAACCAATGTTTGGTACCAACTGGTACACTAATGAGGTCGCCGCGCTGACAAAGCACATTGAAAACAGGGGCCTCATCTAAATGAAACCAGAATAAGCCTTGACCATCGACAAAAAATCGAATTTCGTCTTCATCGTGGATATGTTCTGCTAAGAATTTGGCGCGAATCTGATCGTAGTTGGGCGTTTGTGCATTGATGGAAATGACATCTGCACTTTGGTAGCCTCCGCTCGACATAAAGGGCTGTATGTATTGGGCATAGGCCTCCAAGATTTCCTCTTGGGTAGCGCTATCCTCGAAATGCACAGGACATTCCCATTGCTCAAAAAATACACCGTGTTGCGCTAAAAATGTTCTGATTTGCGCAGCGTCATGGAGTTGAATGTCTTGGTCGGGGATGGAAAGAATTGCCATTTTTTAGAGTAAAAATTCACACTCGCAAAGATAATCTAAAGTCTCAAGATGCTTTTGGGCCTCAAAAAGAGAAGTTCCCCATGCGTAGGTCCCATGACCTGCAATGATAAAGCAGTGTTGCTGTATATCTTGCTTTCGGGTAGTTAAAATTTGACAGAGCTCAGACATATCTTGATGGTTATCGACAATTGGAATGTGGAGCGTATCGAGATGACTAGAACAGCCCCTGAAACCTTTTTGCAGCTCGTAACCTTGAACTGTAAAGTTGTCTTCGTTAAATTGAGAAATCAGAACCGGGTACTTGCCATGGCTGTGCAAGATGACTTTTGTATCTGGGAAGTTTTGATAAATCCAGAGGTGTATTTGCGTTTCGTCGGAAGGCTTGATGCCGTGAAACATGCCTGTACCTACACCAAGTTCGTCTATGGTCATGAAGTCTTGTTCAGTGAACTCAGATTTGTGTACACCGGAGCGAGACACCCAACATTGATGGTGTTCATCGATAAAGGAATAGTTGGTGGAGGTAGCCGGTGACCACCCTCGTGCATTCAGGGCACGAATGAGTTGAACCAAAGCAGTTTTCATTAGTTGGAGAGTGTCTCTTTGACCAATGCAGCGATGACCTTGCCATCCGCTTTGCCCGCTAATTTGCCCGACAATACACCCATGACCTTACCCATTTCTTGCGGACCAGTAACGCCTAGTTGGGTGATGGTGGCTTGCACTTCTGCACGAATTTCGTCTTCGGTAAGCATCTTGGGAAGATACGCTTCGATTACTTGGGCTTGGTATAGTTCTTCTGCCGCTAAATCGGCTCTATTTTGAGCTTGATAAAGTGCGTGGGTTTCCATGCGCTGTTTGTGCAGCTTCATGCAGATTTTAATAGCGGCTTCTTCGGTCACTTCTGCGTCGGGCCCGGAGGTAGCTTCTAGCAATAATTTCGATTTGATATCGCGCAGCGCAGCCAGCTTTTCCTTTTCTTTGGCTAGCATGGCGTTTTTGATATCTAAATTAATGCGCTCGGTAAAGGTCATTGTTAATCGACGTTATCGTGAAGGAAATTATTGCTTCGCAAAGAACCAACACCATTGGTATCTTGACCAATTCCAAAACGAGAAATAGATTCTTGGGTACTTGGCGCTTGTTGTTGAAGTTGGATATTGCGGCGCACAAATGCTGGCTCGTTTTCGAATTCGAGTAGGCCATCTGGGTTTTTAAGCTTTGACGTAAATTCTTGAATGCGCGAAACACGCTCTTGGTTCTTGCGTTGTTGTTCTTCAGGGCTCAGCACGCGGCGCGGTGCTTCCATTTCGACACGCTGAATGCTGTCATCTTCTAAGACGTGCTTCACGACTTCTTGCTGTGGTTCTGCTTGTACGTCAAAAACTTCCCAACTCATGGATGTTTGAGTCGAGGCTACGACTTCTTCTTGTTCGTCGTAAAGATTAAATGTTGTTTTATCGGTAGCCGCTACAGCATCAATCGGACGCTCCTCAAACTGGAAAGGACTCACCAACGGCGCATCGACTTCCTTCATAAATGGTTCAGCGGCCGCTTCTACTTGTGGAGCAGCAGCGATAGATTCAAACGGAGAGCTCAAGGGAGCAGTAATTTCTTGTTTTTTCTCTTCTTCAAGTACGACTACAGTGCGCTCTGGGCTCTTTTCAAAACCGGTAAGTGGCGAAGAGGTAAAACCAGTTGCGATGATTGTGAGGCTGAGTTCATCTCCGAGAGAAGCATCGTGACCATGGCCCCAAATGACATCTGCTGTCGAACCTGCTGCCTCTTGAATGTAGTCAGTGATATCGGTGATTTCATCCATCATGACCTCGCGGTCACCGTAGGTGATGTTGAGTAAGATATAGCGTGCGCCATTGATATCGTTGTCGTAAAGCAATGGAGAAGTGAGCGCATTTTTAACTGCAACAACAGCGCGATCTTCGCCTGCGGCAGAAGCACTTCCCATAATGGCATGACCAGAATTGCGCATCACGGTATTGACATCGTTGAAGTCAACGTTGATGGCACCCGTAACGGAAATCACTTCGGCAATTCCTTTGGCAGCAACTGTCAGCACGTCATCTGCATGAGAAAACGCCTCGGACAAAGACATATTTTTACCGAACTCTCTGAGGCGTTCGTTATTGATAATCAGGAGGGTATCAACGTTTTGACGCATGCGCTCGAGTCCTTCTTCGGCTTGTTGGCGTCTTTTTCTTCCTTCAAAGTTGAAGGGAACCGTAACGATACCAACGGTCAGGATACCAAGGTCTTTGGCTACTTGCGCAATAACTGGAGCCGCACCAGTTCCGGTGCCCCCACCCATTCCGGCGGTAACAAAAACCATTTTGGTGTCTTTAGAAAGCAGCTCGCGAATTTCTTGAATATTCTCCATGGCTGCGTTCATGCCGACCTCTGGAATCATGCCTGCTCCACGACCTTCAGTGAGGTTCGGACCCAACTGAATTTTGTAAGGTACTGGAGAGAGGTCAAGGGCTTGGCAATCTGTGTTGCACACGATGAAGTCTACACCTGCAATTCCTTGCAAATACATGTGATTGACTGCATTGGAGCCTCCACCCCCCACACCAATTACTTTGATGATAGAGGCTGCTTGAGGAGTTTCGTGTTTTGGTAAATCAAATTCCATAGTAGTGCTTGTATAACCTGAGTTGTCTAAATATTAATCTTCTGAATCGTCAAAGAATTTTCTTACAGGACCGAGGATGCGGTCGAAGAATTCACCTCTGCGTTCAGCGTTGGAGTGCGTTTTGATTTTCTCTTGTTTCTCGGCAATTTTCTGCTCGATAATCGGGTCTTCTTGTTTGGCTTGGGTTTGTTGCTCCCAAGGTTGGGCTGACTCTAGCGCCTCGAATCCTTTGAGTACCAAGCCGATACCGGTTGCATACATTGGGCTAGCCAGCGAATCGATGTCGTTGGTGTTGGCCAAATGCTCTGTCGGATAACCGATGCGTGCGTCCATGCCTGTTAGGTATTCGATGAGTTGCGTCAGGTGCTTGAGCTGTGAACCACCACCCGTTACCACAATACCGCCAATGAGTTTTTTCTCGTAACCAGAGCTTTTGATCTCTAGGTTAACCAACTCGATGATTTCTTCCATTCGGGCCTGAATGATACTCGCTAAATTGCGAAGCGTGATTTCTTTCGGGTCGCGACCTCGCAAACCTGGAATGCAAACCACTTCATTTTCTTTGCTTTCAGATGCCAAAGCACTGCCAAACTTCACTTTCAGCATTTCGGCTTGGCGATTCATGATCCGGCAACCTTCTTTGATGTCTTGGGTAATGATGTTGCCACCAAAAGGAATGACGGCAGTATGGCGAATGAGACCATCGTGGAAAATAGCGACGTCGGTGGTTCCTCCGCCGATATCAACTAACACTACGCCAGCCTCTTTTTCTTCATCGGAAAGCACTGCTTCAGCAGAGGCAATGGGCTCAAGGATGATGTCTTTGACTGCCAAACCCGAACGATCGACGCAACGGGTAATGTTTTGAACGTTGGTAACCTGACCCGTAATGATGTGGAAGTTGGCCTCTAGACGAACCCCACCCATTCCGATTGGATCTTTGATTTCAGGCTCGCCATCGACGATGTATTCTTGTGGAATAACGGTAATGATTTCTTCACCTGGATTCATGACCATTTGGTACATGTCATCGACAAACGCGTCGATATCCACTTGTGAGATTTCGCCGTTAACCGTGCGGCGGGTGTAAATACCGCGGTGCTGCATACTTCTGATGTGCTGCCCAGCAATACCGACGTGTACATTCTTGATTTTGAGGTTGCCTTCTACAGCTTCTTGTGTCGCTTCGACAGCTGCGTTGATAGACTGAACCGTGCGCTCGATGTTGGAAACAACCCCGCGCATGACGCCCAGAGATTCGCTTTTGCCCATGGCGATGATTTCGATTTTGTCGTGCTCGTTTTTGCGACCGACAAAACAGGCAATTTTAGTGGTGCCAATATCCAAACCTACGACAACACGAGTGCGCTTCACCTCCGAATTGTTATTTTTTTCTGCAAACGATTTGTCCTTCATATTTGACACTTATTTCTTTGTATTTATTCCAGCCTTCGTGGGGCAGGGCTTCTTTGTAAAAATGGGTCAGACGTTCAAATTTGTCTGAAACTTCTTTGGTACTGCGCGCAGGACCGAAGATGATTTGTTGTTCACCAAGCAAAGGAATCAGGATGAAATCACCGTCAGCTTCGAGGTAAACTTGACCGATTAATTGATGCATCAATGGATCATTACAAACATAATTTGAAATGCGGTAGATTTGACCAATTTTTTGAGAACTTTTCAAAGTTGGATTGTTAATAAAATCACAGTTAAGACGGGGGTTATAGGCATCGTGAATGTACCCAGAAAAGACCAAGACCCTAGCGGTGTGTAAAGCCGACCGATTCATCATAAATCCGTCTTGATCAAGATAATAGCTCTCGCCTCGAGTATTGAAAATCCGGGCTATTGGTTTGCGGAGCGCCAATTTGATTTCCCAGTCTGCTCCGAGGTGCTTGTATACATCGACCTCTTTGACTTCTGCCATACCGGCAATTGCCCTTTCAATCGTGTGCACTTTCAAGTCTTTCGCTTCCATATCATCGCTAAACAAGCGGCGCAATTTGAGGCGATCAAGCAGTTCGTGTTTGGTCAAAAAAGCGTTTTCGTCGTCGGCATGGATGGCCACTTTAGGCTTGTTGAGTACCGTCTTTTTTGCAGACTCACTCGCTAGGTAAAATACAACGATTACACCGCCTGCAAGGAACAACCATAAGATTCTAAATAGCCAAATTTTCATGAGTGGTTGGTTTGCATTTTCAATAAATCTGTGAGCGGCCCGACCAAGCGATCAATATCACCCGCGCCAATCGTCAAAATGACACCCTTTTGTTTTTTCTGAAGTGCGGTCAATACCTCATGGGCTTGCAATACGCTTTTGTTTGGGAGCGCAGTTATTTCTGCCAACCAATCGCTGCTCACCCCCGGAATGGGCAGTTCGCGAGCTGGATAAATCGGCAACAAGTAGAGTGCATCCAACTGCGAGAGCGAAGTAGCAAAATCTTGCGCAAAATCCTTGGTTCTCGAAAATAAATGTGGCTGAAAAATTCCTGTAATGGGCCAACCGGGATACATTGAACGAACTGAGGAAATTAGGGCATTGATTTCCGTCGGATGATGCGCGTAATCATCGATGTAGACTAAATCAGGCGTGCGCAGATGGTACTCAAATCGTCTTTTGACACCTTTGAAACTTTTGAGTGCAGACCTCAATGAGTTGGCCTCGAACCCCATGCAATGGAGCAGTGCAATACAACCAAGTGCATTTTCGGCATTGTGAATACCGGGTAAACCCAGTTCAAAACCCTCAAAATGCTGCGTACCCATCCGCAGGTCGGCAACCTGAAAACCGTTTTCAAAACGCAAATTTGAAAAGCTATAATGCGCTGTACTTGAATTGATGCCATAGGTGAACACCGGCGCCAAACTCTGTAGCGCTAAGCCTTCTTTTTGGATACAAAATCCTTTGGGATCGATGCGCATCGTGAACTGACGAAAACCTTCAACAAAAGCATCATTGCTCCCATAAATATCCAAATGATCCGGGTCTGCAGCAGTGATGATCGCCGCAAACGGTGACAATTGCAAAAAACTTCGGTCAAACTCATCGGCTTCGATCACTGCATATGGGCTCTTGGCGTTCAGCACCAAATTCGAATCAAAATTACTGGCAATACCCCCTAAAAAAGCGGTACATCCAACTTCTATTTCCGTCAATAAATAAGCCAGCAATGAACTTGTAGTGGTTTTACCATGGGTACCCGCTACACAAAGTCCTTGAAAGGTTTTAGTGAGTAGTCCAAGTACTTCAGCACGTTTGAGAATGGTAAACGAATGTGCTTTGAAATAAGTCAATTCACCGAGCTCTTTGATGGCAGGGGTATAAATAATGAGCGTCTGCTCAGGGTCCTGAAAATCCGCAGGGATGTCCGCACCCAAATCTTCGAAATGAAGGTCCATTCCCTCTGCAATCAAGGCTTGGGTCAAAGGTGTTTCAACTTTGTCATATCCTGCTACTTGTTTTCCTTGAAACTTGAAAAACCGAGCGAGCGCACTCATACCGATACCGCCGATACCTACAAAATAAACTTTGTTAAATGCGCCGAGCTGTTTCATTTTTGAGCTACTTTTTCACAAACATCTACAATATCTTTTGTCGCGTTGGGCAAAGCCATTGCCTTAAGTTCGGCAGACAAAGCTGCTTGTTGCGCAGGATCTTGGAGCAAGTGCAGTGCTGTGGAGAGAAGTTCTTGCTGCGCTTGCAAATCGGCGACCAATAAAGCAGCTGAGCGGTCTACGAGCGCGCGGGCATTTTTTGTTTGATGGTCTTCAGCTACATTAGGCGATGGCACGAGAATAGCGGGCTTGCCAACCAACGCCAATTCACTTACAGAAAGTGCACCTGCCCTCGACACAATTACAGTTGAAAGCGCATAAGCGAGATCCATGCGTTGGATAAAAGGAAACACCTTCACATTTTCAGGTAGCGCATCTTGGAAATTGGCTAGTTCTTGTTCGTAAGACTTGCCACACTGCCAAAGCAATTGAAACGAGTTGGTTTTGAAATGATCCAACGCGGCTTTCATCGCTACATTAAGAGTTTTGGCACCTAAACTACCGCCCATCACAAATAATGTTGGTTTGTCGCTTGCCAAACCAAAATGAGTGGCCGCCTCACTCGTTAGGCCAGAAAGCGCAGGGATGAGATTGGCCCTCACAGGGTTGCCCGTTAAATTGATTTTGGTCGCAGGAAAATACTTCTCCATACCTGGATAGGCCACACAAATGGCTTTAGCTTTTTTCGCCAAGAGCTGGTTGGTCTTGCCGGGATAAGAATTTTGTTCTTGTAATAGTGTCGGGATCCCAAGAAGTTGTGCCATCTGAAGCGTTGGGCCACTTGCGTAGCCACCAACTCCAATAACCAACTCAGGTTTAAAACGTCGGATCACGAAATACACCTTCGCTAAGCTCAGCACAAGTTTAAAGGGAAGCAATGCATTTTTTAAGGTCAGTTTTCTTTGCAGGCCAACAATAGGCAAGCCAACAATTGGGTATCCTGCTTGCGGCACTTTATCCATTTCCATTTTGCCCTCGGCACCTATGAACAAAATATCTGCTGCCGCATTTCTGCGCTTGATTTCATCCGCTATTGCCAAAGCTGGAAAAATATGACCACCGGTGCCTCCTCCTGAAATAATAATCTTAGTCAATTTCATTTTCTTCTGGACTTGCAAATTGTTGCTCTTGTTCGTTTTTGGGTAATTCTTTGGCAAAGGACTGCACCACGCCTATCGAAACACAGGCCATCACTAAGGCAGAGCCACCCATCGCTAAAAAGGGCATGTTTTGACCTGTAACCGGAAATACACCAGTGCACACCAGCATGTTGACACTGGCTTGCGTCAGTAAATGAATACCGATACCCAAAGCAACATAGCTTTGAAATAAGTCTTGTGTTTTGAGTGCAAAACGAATGATGCGATAAAGTAGAATCAGGTAGAGGAGCACCAAAATAAAAGCAGACACAAAACCAAATTCTTCCACGAAGGTGGCGTAATAAAAATCCGCATAAGCTTCGGGTAAAAACTCTTTGAGCTTGCCATCGCCAACCCCTTGACCGAAAACGGAGCCAACTGATATGGCCAATTTTGCATTATTGGCTTGCTGATTGGCTTGCAAACTCTCAATGCTCTGATCAGCTGCATCTACCCTGTTGTCAATTCGGTTCATCCAGGTATCGTAGCGCGGTAAAATATTGGCTTCGGGCAGCGCGAGGTGCAAGCCTATAATCATGAAAACAGTCGCCACTCCGACACCCGCCATTGTCAATAATTTTAAAAATGGAACCCTGCCAATGTAGAGCATGATCATGCTGAGCATAAACAACATGGCAGCCGTTGAAAAATTATCTTTGAGAATGAGCACACATGTGGCCGCAATTGGCAACAAGAGCGGAAATACACCGTCGCGCCAATTGTCTAGCTTGGGCTGTTTTTTCACCAGTAATTTACTCAAGTATAGAATAAGCGCCAATTTGGCAAAATCCGAGGATTGAAAGGTGAGGCTCACAAACGGTATTGGAATGCGGATCCAGCGACCTGCACCATTGACTTCTGCGCCAAAAAACCAAGTGAAAAGCAGTAAAGCCAATCCAAGGTAATACGCAAATTTTGCCAACTGACTGATGTATTTGGCCTGAATGCGATGAATGGCATACATGGCGCCAAAACCGAGCACTACATAAACAAGGTGCTTGAAAAGGTATAAAAATGGAGAACCCCCTTCTATCTTGATCAAGATGGGCACAAAACTATACACCGTGACCAACGAAAAAGCCATCATTAACAAGGTAATGATCCAAATAACGGGGTCGCCCTTTAGATAGGATAGATAGGATCTCATTGCCAGTATTATAACATGCGAACAGCTTGCTTAAATTGCTGGCCACGGTCTTCGTAGCTGCTGAACAAATCAAAACTAGCACACGCCGGCGAAAGCAAAACAGCATCGTCCTTACCCGCCAATTGATAGGCAAAAGAAACCGCCTCATTAGCAGATTTTGCCTCTACAATGACCTCGACTTTGTCTTTGAATGCCTCGATGATTTTCTGATTGTCTAGACCAAGACAAACAATGGCTTTTACTTTTTGCGTAGCAAGTTCAAAAAGTTCGCTGTAATCGTTGCCTTTATCGACGCCTCCGACTATCCAAACGGTAGGTTTTTCCATGGATTCGAGCGCAAACCAAGCAGCATTGATATTTGTCGCTTTAGAATCGTTAATAAATTCAATGCCGTTGACTTTGGCTACGAATTCCATCCTGTGCTCGACATTGACAAAATCTTGTAGGCTTTCGCGCACGATATCCGTGCGGATTTCAACGAGCCTTGCTGCAATACCTGCTGCAAGCGCATTTTGGGTGTTGTGTTTCCCTTTGAGAGCTAATTCGTGAATAGACATGGTGAGTTGTTGTTTGTTTATATTGATGTATAGTTGTTTTTGATCTGCAAAGCCCCCCGGATTTTGGGCGACATTCATGGAAAAAGGAAGCAATTGAGTCGTGGTCTGAAATTGCTTCAGTTGAGAAGTTATGGTAGCGTCATCGGCATTGTAAATGAAGAAATCTGCTGCCGTTTGATTTTGAAGGATGCGGAATTTAGCTCGGACATAATTTTCCATTTGGTAATTGTAGCGGTCGAGGTGATCCGGGGTAATATTCGTTAGAATGGCGATGTCTGCCCTGAAGTCATACATGTCGTCGAGCTGAAAAGAACTGAGCTCCAACACGTAATAATCATAATGCGCTGTGGCCACTTGCTTTGCAAAACTCTGCCCTACATTTCCTGCCAAACCGACATTGAGGCCCGCCTTTTTGAGGATATGATAGCACCACATGGTAGTGGTTGTTTTGCCGTTGCTTCCTGTAATGCAAATGTGCTTGGCAGAAGAGTAATAGCCGGCAAATTCTATTTCGGAAATGACTTTGATTCCTTTTGCGCGAATGGCCTGCATGAGTGCCGTTTTCTCTGGAATTCCTGGAGATTTAATCAATAAATCAGCAGCCAATATTTTATCCATGGTATGCTGCTCGGCCTCAAATTCAACTCCATGTGAACCCAGCTCTTCTTGAAAAGAAGGTTTTATACTTGCGCCGTCAGAAACGAATACGCGCCATCCTTTTGCCTTGGCTAAAATAGCTGCTCCAACGCCAGATTCTCCGGCGCCTAGAATAACAAGCAAGCGATTTTGAGCCTCCATTTTTAGCGCAATTTGAGCGTTACAATTGTGATGACAGCCAATAGCACCGCGACAATCCAAAATCTGGCGACAATCTTGGCTTCGTGGATGCCTTGTTTCTGATAGTGGTGATGCAGCGGGGCCATCAAGAAGATGCGCCTACCCTCGCCATATCGACTTTTGGTGAACTTGAAATAACCCACCTGGAGCATGACAGATACATTCTCTATTAGAAAGATGCCACACAAAACCGGAATGAGCAATTCTTTGCGAATGGCAATGGCAAAGACGGCAATTATTCCGCCCAAAGCCAAACTGCCGGTGTCTCCCATGAAAACCTGTGCTGGAAAAGCATTGTACCACAAGAAGCCGACGCATGCACCGACAAAAGCGGCGATGAAAATCACGAGCTCTTCGGCCTCTGGGATGTACATCACGTTGAGGTAATCGGCGAATTTGGCATGCGAGCTCACATAAGCCAACACAGCGAGTGCCAAACCAACTATTGCCGAAGTACCCGTTGCCAAGCCATCTAAGCCATCGGTCATGTTGGCCCCATTCGAAACCGCAATCACGATAAAAATGACAATCGGAATAAAGATGAGCCAGCCATATGACTTATTGGTGTCGCCAATCAGCCAGTTGTAATTGAATTCATTTCCTTTGAAAAAAGGAATAGTGGTAGTCATGTCGTCGGTGCGGATCCATTTGTAATTTTCACCTGCATTTTGCGCGTGCTCGTGCGTAACAAAAGATTCATCCGCTTGCAATTGATAATCCGCAGCTACTCTTTTATGAACCACGACATCATTAGAGAAATATAAAATACCTCCTACGATGAGCCCAACGCCGATCTGACCAATAATCTTAGAAGTTCCCTTTAGTCCCTCTTTGTTCTTTCTAAAAACTTTGATGTAGTCGTCTAAAAAACCAATGAGTCCGAGCCAAACAGTTGCAATGAGCATCGTGATTACATACACATTTTGAAGCTTTGCAAATAATAGTGTGGGCACCAAAATAGCCGCCAAAATGATCAAGCCGCCCATGGTTGGCGTTCCTGATTTTTCTAATTGACCTGCCAATCCTAGGTCGCGGACCGTCTCTCCGATTTGTTGGCGGCGCAGGCGCGCAATAATGCGTTTACCGATGATCACGGAAACCACCAATGACGTGATCAGCGCCAAAGAAGCGCGAAAAGAAATAAATTGAAACAAGCCTGCACCAGGAAAATTCAGATGATCAAGCCAGGAAAACAAATAATACAACATGTTATTTATCGAGTTGGTTAAAAAGTTCTTTGGTAATAGCGACGTCGTCAAAATCGCTGCGGACGCCGTTGATTTCTTGATAGGTTTCGTGTCCCTTGCCCGCAATTAAAATGATATCCCCGGGTTGCGCCATGAGCAAAGCCGTCTTGATGGCTTGTTTGCGATCGAGTACAGCTATGGTGCGGCTAGCGGCAGCGGCATCTAAGCCAGCTTCCATATCTGCAATGATTTGCTGTGGATCTTCGGTGCGTGGGTTGTCGGAGGTTAGCACCACTTGCTGGCTTCTGGCCGCTGCAATTGCCGCCATTTTTGGGCGCTTCTCTTTGTCGCGATCGCCGCCACAACCTACAACAGTAATGATGCGGTGTTCTTTCTGAAAAGCAGCAATCGTCAACAATACATTTTCGAGGGCATCCGGCGTATGGGCGTAGTCGACAATAGCCGTAATCCCTTTCGGACTGCTGAGGTGCTCAAAGCGGCCTGCCACATGCGTGAGTTGACTCAAAACACGCAATACCTCTAGTGGTTCTTGGCCCAAACCAATTGCCAATCCATAGACCAACAATAAATTAGAGGCATTGAATGCACCCACTAAACGGGTATGTACCTCTTGCCCATTGATTTGTAAAATCAAGCCACCTAAACTATTTTCAATAATTTTTCCTTTGAAATCTGCTGGGGTTTTGAGCGCATAAGTTTGGCGTTTGGCGCGCGTGTTTTGCAGCATGACCAAACCGTTTTTGTCATCGGTATTGACAAGCGCAACCGCAGTAGATGGAAGCCCGTCAAAAAATGCTTTTTTCACGCGCAAATACTCGGCAAACGTATGGTGATAGTCGAGGTGATCATGCGTAATATTGGTAAAACCTGCCGCTGCAAATTGCAAGCCCGCAATGCGACCTTGGTCAATGGCATGCGAACTCACTTCCATGAAGCAATACTGGCATCCTTGGTTCACCATTTGGCGCAACAAGGCATTTAACGATACAGGGTCAGGGGTAGTATGGGTAGCAGCAATCGCTTGCGTGCCGATTTTATTGACAACCGTGGACAACAAGCCACAATAAAAACCCAATTGACTAAAAAGATCGTGCAGTAAGGTTGCAGTGGTGGTTTTGCCGTTGGTACCAGTCACACCGACTAAGGTCAGTTCTTTGGAAGGATGACCATAAAATGCACAAGCTAATTCGCCAAGTGCTACATTCGTACTTTCCACCTGAATAATGGCAGCGTCAGGTGGTAAAGCTATTTGCTGTTGGGTTACAAACAAGCGACAACCTTGTGCATAAGCTTGCTGTACATAGGCATGCCCATCGGTTTGGGTACCGACCATGCAGCAAAAGAGCGTGTCTTTATGAGCTTTTCTTGAATCAAAAACAAGCGCTGTAGGCAGCTCCGACATTTCACCTTGGAGGAGGGTGAAAGGGATGTTGGTAAAAAGCTGCTGTAATTGATTCATTTTTAGTGTAATTTGATTTTGATTAATTGTCCTTTTACCAATGGCTGACCCGCCGCTACCGACTGGCTATACACCTGCCCCTTTCCGATCAAGCGCACAATTAAACCCCTAGACTCTAATAAGTAGACTGCATCTTTTGCGCTCATGCCATTGACGTTGGGTACCTTTTGGGTAACAATTGCCTTGTGCTGAACTTGCAAGCGTTGATTTGTGGTATCTCCTTGAACCCACTCACTCGAAGAATTGAGTTGGTAGCGTACATTGAGCTGTTTGAGTAAATAAGTGAGGTCTTTGCGCTGTCCGCTTTTGATGACCGGTACGTCAGTTGCAAGCGGGCTGCGCGGGTCATTTACTGCGCGGTGGTACTGCAGCGCAGAAGCGTATATTTTGTTGGCGATTTCGGCAAATACAGTTCCTGAAACAGCCGCTCCATAATAGGCGCGAACTGGGCGAGATATCACAACAATACAAGAATAAATCGGTTTCTTCGCAGGAAAATAGCCCACAAAAGAGGCCTGATAAGCCTTTATTTTTTGATCTCGATATCCGCTTTCACCTCGTAATTGAGCCGTTCCCGTTTTACCGGCAATGCTGAACAAGGAACTTTTCAGTTGCTTACCAGTTCCACGTATCATCACGCCCTCTAGACATCTTTGCAAAATTTTCAAGGTATGCGTAGAGCAAATTTCGGGGTTGAGTACCACTGGCTTAAAGGTTTTGATGACCTGGCCATGTCGTTTGATTTTCTCCACAAAAAGCGGACGAACTAATTTTCCATTGTTGGCAACAGCGTTGTAGAAAGTCAAGGTTTGCAATGGGGTTTGCATCACTTCGTAACCAACAGCTTGCCATGGCAAAGAAAGTGCAGACCAGTTGGCGTCACCTGGTTTGGTGACTTTAGGTCGCGGCTCGCCTTCGAGGTCGATGCCTAATTTTTCGGTCAGACCAAATTGTTCGAGTCGTTCAATAAATACTTCAGGATCATTGCGGTAACTGCGGTTGATGAGTTGTAAAATCACATTCGATGATTTTTCAAATGCCTTTTGGATCGTGATGGTACCATATCCCATCCCATGATTGGAGTCAGACATTCCATCTGTACCGACCTTATAAAAGCCCGTAGCATTGACCTTGTCGGTTATTTTGAAGCGCTCGTCTTCGAGACCTGCCATTAATGAGGCCAATTTAAAGGTAGATCCCGGAACCTCTAAGTGGCCAATGGCATAATTGAAGTTCTCAGCGTACTTTCCTTTGCTTATTTTAGTGAGATTCGCAATGGCACGTACATAGCCCGTTTTAACTTCCATCAATATCACGCTACCGTGTTCAGCCCCCATGTAGATCATCTGCTTTTCGAGCTCCGAATGCGCTACTTCCTGGATTTCTTTATCGATCGTCGAGACGACATCTGCACCTTCGACTGCATCTTTGATGATTTTTCCAGTGCGTTTCCAGCCAGAAGAGATGCGTTGTTCGATTTCTTTTCCTTGCTCGCCTTTGAGGTAGTTATAATACGCACCTTCAATTCCAACGCGCAAAGTGTCTTTGCCATTTATTTTGTAGTAACCCAAAGTTCTATTGAGCAAGTTTCCAAAAGGCTTTTTACGCAAAATCACCTCGACGTTGTCGATGATGCCGCCCTTCATTTGCCCCTCCTCAAAAATGGGCAGCTTGCGCAATTTTTTTCGGGCATCATTGGTCACTTTTCTGCGAATCAATAAGTACCGCACGCCATTGGCCCTCGCTTTTCTGATTTGCGTTTCGTAGGCCCTTGCTGATTTTTCAGGGTACAAGCGGTGTAAGCCTTGGCACAACTCACTGATTTTTTCATCAAAAAGTTGGTCCTCAACGACCGTTGGGTCCATGTAGATATCGTAAAAAGTGACACTTGTCACGAAGGGCACCTCATTGCAATCTAAAATCTGACCCATGCGGGGAATGCGATCTGCGACGCGCGTAGGCAACTCACCTTCTTTGGTTTCAAAAGCCACTCCGGGGCCATTCCATTGCAAGTCTAAGGTGGAATACAAAACACCCACCATGATCAACACAAACCCGAAATAAATCAGGTAAGCGCGGTAATAGAGGTATTTTCTATCCTTACTCATGCTTTTTTGCTTTGATGCGGATGACTTTTGTTGCGTTTTGGGTTTCTTTTAACTCGCGATCAGCTAATCTTTCAGCCATTTTGTAGCGGCGCGTGACCAATTCAAGGCGAGCCTTCGCTTCAATAAATTCTGCTGAATGTTGGTCGAGGTTGCGCTGTGCAGCATCGATGTCTTTGTTGAGTTGCTTGCCGTAATAGCCTTTGGTAATCAGCAAGAGCAAAAGCAACATGATGAAAAAAATGTAGTTCAGGTTGTCGAGCACAAAAGATTTGGTCAGAAACTCGCCGTTGAGGATCTGGGTAAAGGCATTGGACTTTGTTCCTTTGCGGCTCTTTGCGGATGTGTCTGTTTGCTTAGCCATTTCTTTTTGCGATTCTGAGTTTGGCACTTCGCGCACGAGAATTGCGCTCGCATTCTTGCGCATCGGCAACAATAGGATGCCGCGTTACTTCGGTAAAAGGCTTTTGAATATTCCCAAAGAAATCTTTCTCAACTTCTCCAGAAAAACTGCCTCTTTTCATATAATTTTTAACCAAGCGATCCTCGAGAGAGTGATAGGACATCACGACGAGTCTACCGCCGGGCTTTAAGACCTGAGCAGCTTGTTCTAAAAAATCTTTGAGCACTTGCATTTCTTGGTTCACCTCTATGCGAAAAGCCTGAAAAACCTGTGCATAAAATTTGTGGTCCTTGAATTTGGGTGCAAAACGCTCGAGTGCTTTGATCAAGTCAAAAGTGGTGAGGATGGGCGCGTTGTCTCGCTGGCGCACGAGCGCAGCGGCTAATGCCCTAGAATTGCGAAGCTCACCGTATTCATAAAGAATCGCTGCTAATTTTTGCTCGTCGGATTGTGCAATGAGTTCAGCTGCTGTTTGACCGCCATTGCGGTTCATGCGCATGTCTAGTGGTGCATCTTCGCGAATGCTAAATCCGCGTTGTGCGGTATCAAACTGATGCGAGGAAACTCCTAGATCTGCAAGGATGCCATCTACCTGCGGAAACCTTAGGGCACGCAAATGATTTCGAATAAACGCGAAATTGGCAGGAACAAAATGAAAATTATCGGCTTCCCAGGTATTTTTTAAGGCATCCGGGTCTTGGTCAAAAACAACCAACTGACCTTTGCTAGACAAGCCCTCAAAAATAGCACGAGAATGACCTCCGCCACCGAAGGTGACATCCACATAGATGCCATTTGGTTGGAGGTCTAAACCTTCCAAACAAGGCTGCAACATGACGGGAATGTGGTAGTCGGTATTAATCTTCATTGTCTAAATCACCCATTACTTCATCCGCTAAATCAGCGAAATCCGCCATGTTGCCTTCGATCATTTCGAAGTACTTAGACTTATCCCAAATTTCAATGCGGTCGTTGTAGGCAATCAACATTACCTCTGCAACCAAACCTACCCGCTCCATTAAGGCAGCTGGAACCAAAATGCGTCCGGCGTTGTCTAGGGCAACTTGCTTAGCGCCCTGATGAAACAACCTGTAAAACATCCGGTTTTTGGGTTTGAATAAGTTCATTTTGGAAAGCTTCTGACTGATGCGCTCCCACTCAGGAAGTGGGAATAAAGTCAAGCAATCTTCAAAACCCTTATTCAGCATGAAATCGCGCTGGGAAACAGCAGGCAATTGCTTGCGCAAGCCAGATGGAAAGAGGAAGCGCCCCTTTTCATCTATTTTGACTTCAAATTCACCTACTAGTCCTGACATAGCGTTAATAATGGGTAAAATTAGTGGATTATTACCACTTTTTACCACCACGTTTTTACATTGTTGATAACTTCTAACGTACAGACGTTTTAAAGGTTACATATTAACAATTATAAACCTGTCAAATACCTTGTTTTACAATGCTTTAATAGCATATAGTGGGAATAAGTGGGAACTTTTTCAACAAATTGTTGATATCGGATTTTAGAGGTCTTTGATATCCATCGTTTTCAGCTAACTTTGCCTATGCAAAATAAACAACTTGGCTACTTACTGATTCCCTTATTAGCTTGTATTTGGGGTAGCTCATTTATCCTCATGAAGCGCGGCATGTTCACCACTGATGGCACTGCAGTTTTTAGCGCCGCTCAGGTGGCCAGCATTCGAATCTTTGCAGCCAGCAGCATATTCCTACCCTTACTCCCGAAGCTGCTTAAAAATTTACACTCACCTAAAGACCTCCTTTATTTCGCCGTCGTGGGCCTCGGAGGAAACCTCATCCCTGCTTTTCTATTCACTTTTGCCGAACAAACACTGGACTCCGGCATCGCTGGCATTATGAATAGCTTTACACCGATCTTCACCATTATTGTTGGCGTGCTCTTGTTTCAAACAAAAATCAATTCACAACAAATCATCGGTACATTGATTGGTTTTAGCGGTATTACTTGGTTGATCAGGCTGAGCAGTCCGGTAAATGGCAATTTTCAACTCGCTCCGGCAATGGCCATCCTACTAGCCACCTTGTTATATGGATTTAGCTTAAACACCATCAAGCACAAACTCTCCAAATACAACCCGATTCAAATTGCCACTGGCGGATTCAGCATCGCTTTCCTTCCAGCAGTAATATCATTTTTCTATTTCGACACACCGCGCGTTTTTGACCAAAATAAATTTGCCCTTGAAAGTTTCATCTATATTCTCATCCTCGGTCTGATCGGCACCGCTTTTGCCGTGATTCTCTTCAACCGCATCATCGCGCAAACCACAGCCCTTGCCGCCAGTACAGTGACGTATTTTATTCCAATTATTGCCGTTGCTATTGGGATTTACAACGGCGAACGCTTCGTTTGGCAGCAGCTCTTGGCGATGCTAGTGATCATTACCGGGGTGCTTTTGGTCAATTTAAAAGGCAACAAAAGCAACAAATAATAGAGAAAACCGTAACAAAAGCCGAGTAAATCTTTGGAGGACACGTAGAAATCACTATATTTGCACTCCAATTTTGGATTATTTAACAATTAAATAAAGCTATATGTACGCAATTGTAGAGATAGCAGGGCAGCAGTTCAAAGTGCAAAAAGACCAAAAGGTTTTTGTACACCGTCTCGACGCCGAAGCAGGTAAGAAAGTAGAATTCGACCGTGTTTTGTTAATCGAAGACGCTGGCAAAGTAACCCTTGGCGCCCCAGCTATAGAAGGTGCTAAAGTCACCGCAGAAGTTCTTGATCACGTCAAAGGTGACAAAGTCATCGTGTTCAAAAAGAAACGTCGCAAAGGTTACCGTGTTAAAAATGGTCACCGCCAGCAGTTTACTGCAATCACTATCAAAAGTATCAAAGCATAATTTCCTTTTAGGAACTAAATAGAAGAAACCATGGCACACAAGAAAGGAGTCGGTAGTTCGAAAAACGGTCGCGAATCACACAGCAAGCGCTTAGGTGTAAAAATCTTTGGTGGTCAGGCTGCCATTGCTGGTAACATCATCGTTCGTCAACGTGGTACACAACATCACCCAGGCAACAACGTAGGTATTGGAAAAGACCACACTTTGTTTGCGCTTACAGATGGCCTCGTCGAATTCCGCAAAAAGAAAGACAATCGTTCTTTTGTATCAGTTGTTCCTTTTGAAGCAGCAACACAAGCATAATTAAAAGAACACTTTATTGAAAAGCTCCCTTCTCGGGAGCTTTTTTTATGTCCTGATTTTCATCTTCTGATAAGTCGTAAATTTGAATTATGAAACCTGCGTGGCATTACCTTTTACTCGCCGTTTTAGCAAGCTTTTTGCTCACGCTTAGCTTTCCGTTTAGCGGTAGTTTTACTCCCTTTGTTTTTGTCGGGTTGGTTCCCTTATTATTGCTGCGTCAACATTTTAGAATAAGCGGCAAGAAGTACTGGAAACTCGGTTTTTGGAACTACCTCGCTTTCCTAATTTGGAATTTAGGCACAACTTGGTGGGTTGCCAATGCTTCGGGGAGCGGAGCCTTCTTTGCTTTTACGGTAAATGCCCTGCTCATGACACTGGTTTATGGGCTTTGGAGCTTCGTCGACCGTAAAATCAATACGCGCTATTCCTTTTTCTTGCTGATACCAATCTGGATACTCTTTGAATTCGGGCACCACCGCTGGGACCTCTCCTGGCCTTGGCTCACACTCGGCAACTATTTTTCAGTGCGAACAGGATGGGTCCAATGGTATGAATGGACCGGCACACTCGGGGGCAGCGCTTGGATTCTTTTGGTGAATTTATTGGTGTTTCGCTTGTACAACGTCTATCGTATTGTGGCCAAAAGAAACCAATACATTTTTACCATTCTCGGCATTTTACTTTTGCCAATTGTAGTGTCTCAAATACTTCAAGTTTTCGCTATTCCCTCCCTTCAAACCAAAACGCTGAATGCGGTGGTTGTTCAACCTAATATTGATCCTTACAAAGAGAAATTTGCAACTACAGCAAGCAATGAAGCTTTTGCAGATTCTATGATCTCATTGGCCAATACACGCGTTACTGCTCAAACGCATTTGGTCTTAGCCCCTGAAACAGCTCTACCCTTGTCTTTTCTAGAAGATCGCCTCCAGAACTTTGCTTTTGGACAAACCCTAGACAAACAAGTTCAACAATGGCCAATGGCCAATTTACTCATTGGCGCCTCCACAGTTCGGCTCTTCGATTTTAAAAATTCCGTTGCGAGCACACCGATTCCGGGCGAACAACGCTGGTACGAAAGCTATAATTCTTCGTTGCTACTCACCAAAAAACAAGCACCACAGTATGTGCACAAATCTAAGTTGGTGCCTGGGGTTGAACTCGTTCCGTTTTCTAATTACCTTCCTTTTCTTTCCGCCATCGCTATTGAAAATGGCGGCACCTCAGGCACGCTGGGTGTAGAAAATGAACCTAAGGTCTTATCGATGCAAACCAATCAAACCAAATCAGTCACCTTGGCACCGATTATTTGCTATGAATCCATTTACGGTGACTTTGTGCGCAATCAAGTCAAAAAAGGAGCAGAAGTACTTTGCATTCTGACCAACGATGGCTGGTGGGGCGATACACCAGGCTACAAACAGCATTTCTCCTTTGCGCGTTTGCGAGCCATTGAAAACCGCCGTTGGGTGTTGCGCAGCGCCAATACCGGAACAAGTGGCAGCATTGACCCAAGTGGTAAAATCATCAAGAAAACTGCCTATTGGACAAAAACTGCATTTTCGCAAACGATTCAATTGCGCACCGATCAAACTTTTTACACGACCTATGGCGATTGGCTAGCAGGTATTTCTATTTCTTGGATTTTACTCAGCTTCAGTACTTTTCTCATGGACTATGGCAGGAAATCACGTAAATTGCAAGTATGAAGAAGTGTTTTGTTTTGTTGCTCCTCTTGATTTCTTGTTTTGATGCACAAGCACAAGTTAACCTGACAAGTTCCACACTTCCTATTGTTGTGCTGGACACCGACGGTGTCAATATTCCCGACGAACCTAAAATTGATGCCATGATGGGCATCATCTACAACGGTCCAGGACAGGTCAACCAAATCACGGATCCATTCAATGAATTTAATGGTCAAATTGCCATTGAGAAACGCGGCTCCTCTTCCGGCGGATTTCCGCAGCAATCTTACGGCATAGAAACCCGAGGGCCAGACTCCGTTAATTACAATGTTTCGCTTTTTGATTGGCCTTCAGATAACGACTGGATACTCTATGCGCCCTATACCGACAAAGCGCTAATGCGCAACGTACTCACTTACAAATTAGGCAATGAACTTGGGCGTTGGGCTCCCCGAACGCAGTTTTGCGAAGTGGTTCTCAATGGCAATTACATTGGCGTTTATGTACTCATGGAAAGGATTAAAACCAATCCCGGCAGAGTCCATATTGACCCACTTGTTTACAATGATACACTCGACAATCACCTGACCGGTGGCTACATTGTAAAGGTGGACAAAACTACAGCAGGAGGTGTTATTGCCTGGACCTCTCCTTACACTTGCCAAGCGCCAGGCACGGGCCCCATTCATTTTCAGCTCCACGATCCAGAAATTGATACCCTTCATCCGCTTCAAAAAGCCTACATCCAAGACTACATCACCGATTGGGAGATCGCACTCAAGAGCACCAACTTTACTGACCCCGTTACCGGTTACAAACCTTTTATCGATGTGGGCAGCTTCATCGATTACTTTTTAGTCAATGAATTATCTAAAAATGTAGACGGCTATCGCATTTCTACTTTCTTGCACAAACAACGATTCAGTGAAGGAGGCAAGCTCGTTGCTGGCCCTCTCTGGGACTACAATATTGCCTGGGGGAACGCCAATTACTGCCAAGGGGGCAATACTTCGGGCTGGGAAATCAACTTCAATAGTGTTTGCGGGGGTAGCGGTGGCTTACAAAATCCTTTCTGGTGGAATCGGATGTTACAGGATACCCTATTTGCGAATGAAGTCAAGTGCCGCTGGACAACGCTGCGCCAAACCATTTGGAGCGATTCCTCCTTGATCAATTACATCGATTCTGTGGCAACCCTACTCACAGAGCCCGCTCTTAGACATTATCAAAAATGGCCCATTTTAGGCGCGTATGTTTGGCCCAATAATTTCATTGGTCAGACCTATCAAGAAGAAGTCAATTACCTCAAAACCTGGATAACCAACAGAACAACCTGGATGGATGCCAACATGTTTGGTACTTGCACGGCAAGTCTTTCTGAAAATAAAGCCAATCCGATCCTTATTGCTCCAAATCCGGCCCAAACAACAATTGAAATGAGAGGATTGTCGGGCAAAGGAACGATGCAAATTATAGATCTCTCCGGGAAAATTGTACATCACGTTGTATACGATCAAACTTCAATAGTGATAGAGCTGCAGCAACTACAAAATGGCATCTATTTTATTTCTGAACCAACGAAAGGAATTTATGAAAAGATTATCAAAAATTAAGTTTACACCACTCTTTTTGAGCTTTTCCCTGCTCATGATCTCAAATGCCTGTGTAAAGAAAAACCCAGGTCCTGGTGGCACCTCTGCCATCACTGGAAAAATCATTGGTCAAGAATTCAAGCCCGGGCAACAAGAAATACAGCAAATTACGTTTACTGGCGGTGACCAACTCGAACATGGGGATTATTTCTTAATCAACAAACTAACTGGTCTCAATAATAACTACTACATCTATTTTAAAAATCCCAATTGGGTATCACCTGCTGACCCTGGCTTACAAGGTAGAATTGGTATAGAAGTCCTATTTAATTACAGCGATTCCAATACGGACATTGCACAAGCCGTTAAAAACAAATTGAGTTCATTGAGCTCTTCGGTCGTTACTTATGCACTCTATCAAGACATACTTACTATTAGCTGGGGGCAAATTGGCCCTGTCGCTGACCCCGATAACGGCACTACTAATTTTGGGTTAGATGTCGTCAATCAAGGAGAGGCAAATTACTTCAGTCCTCTGGTACAAAATATGGTAGAACAGCGCGTATATTTATGTTACGGCGATGACAAATTTCCAAGTGAAGACGTCAGAACAAATCAACACGGAGAATTTCAGTTCAAAAACCTCCAAACAGGTAGCTATAAGGTTTATGTCATAAGCGAAGATGTCGATTTCACGCCATATGGCAACTACGAAGAAGTCGGTAAAGTTGTGCAGATTACTGAAAAAGAAAGTATCCAGGATATTGGCACGCTTCAAATGTACTATTAATGAAGAAATTTATTGTTCCCCTTCTCCTTTTAGCGAATACTTCATTCGCCCAAACGGGTCTTTGGCTTGACGCAGGTCTTTCTAAAAAATGGGCAAAAACCCAAAACACGAGTGTTGACCTTGGCCTGCGGCAAAATTTAGGGATAGGTTTTGACCGTCTTTACTTAGATTTGAGCCATTCCGCTTCTATATTTGATGGCTTTAAATTAGAAGGCGCCTATCGCTTGGTCCTCAACGAGAAAGGTGATCAATTTCAGCTTGCAAGCAACTTGTTTTCAAACCGCTATCAGCTTGGTTTTGATTTCTCACTTTTAGATGCATTCGATATTGGCCCAAAAAGACTTGAGCTTGCTTGGAGCTCTACCCAACAATGGGGCTCACAAACGGGGAAGCGAACAAGCAGCATTTGGAGAAACAAACTCAGCATTAGTTACGACATCAAGAATTTTCCGCTTACCCCCTTCTTGAGTGCTGAACATTTCTACCGCTGGAATGCAAATGTAGTTTATACGCCAACAGAAG
>JAJTGF010000049.1 GCA_021299335.1 Cryomorphaceae bacterium | reverse complement strand
TTAAATTTTATCTGGAACAAAGTTCTTGTGTTCTCAGTTGGGTCAAGTTATAGCTCCCTTAAGTTTGCTTTAAATGTGTGTTAAGTATTTGGAACAATTCCTTAACATTGACCACTTAGAACTTATATTTGAAGTTCAGTGTGATAGTCTGGCCAAAAGTGATTTCCTGCCATGCGCTGTCTATACCTTTGTCGTAGCGTTTGTTCTTATTGATGTCTTGGAAAAAGACCAAGTCTTGAGCGAGTAAATCCGCACAATTCAGTTTGAGCTCGTATTTATCTTTCCAGGTTTTTCCGATTTGGAAATCGAGTACATGACGGCCGTTCTCCCATACGCTCGGTTCTTGGATACTTCCCGTGATGGCAATTCTTTGCCCTACATAGTTGTAAGAAAAGTTAACTACAAGCTCTTTTGCACTTTCATAGAATAAACCCACGTTCAGAATATAAGGAGACTGTCCTTGCAGGGGGCGATTGCCATCGGGGTATTCCTCTAGACCTGCAATATCTGAAACATCGGCATCTGAACGAATGTAGGAAGCATTTGTATAGAAAGTAGTCTTGGAGAAAATCGAGTTGGAATCAGTTCGATTGATCCAACCAAGGTTCATGCGGTATTCTAGTTCAGCGCCAAAAGTTTTTGCTTTGTCAATGTTGCTGTAGTACAATTCTTGCTGGCCTGAAGTCCCCGTTCTGAGCAATAGTTCAATAGGATTGTCAAAAGTTTTGTAAAATCCTGAAACACTGATTATCTGACCTTTACCAGGGAAATACTCCAAGCGGGTATCATAATTATTGATGCTTGCTCTTTTGAGTTCGGGGCTACCTGAAACCAAGTTATCGTTGAGGAAGTTGTAAAAAACAAACGGTGCTAATTCTCTAAATTCAGGGCGGCTCACGGTGCGGGCTGCACTAGCTCTCCATTGAAAACGCTCGGTAATCTTGTAAGTGAGGTTAAGTGAAGGCAACAAATCTATCACGGTAGTATCCAAATATTTATCCAAGTTTGAGCCAAATTCAACATAATGGAATTTTTGCTGATAAGATTCAGCACGAACTCCTGTGACCACGCGGAGCTTACTGAATACACGCGCATCAATCATGGCATATGCAGCATTTAATAAAGAAGAGGCATCGTAGCTGTCATCTACATTGGTACCCTCCTCTAATTTGAAACCACCTTGACCATCGGCCATGAGACCGAGATTTTCTGCAGCAAAAATCTGATCCTCTGGCAAAAGCAAAAGGTTTGAATTAAACGAAGCAGAACCCGCTGGGTCGTATTTCGAGAAGCCGAGGTTGCGCGCTGCGAAATCGCGGCCACGGTATTGGTGCATTCCACCAAATTTGAGCAGGTTTTTAGAGTCGTCTCCTCCAACTTGCTTGCTGAAGTCGTAGCGTGCACTTGCGATGTTTTCTGTCATAGTAGACCAAAACATATTACCTGCACCGAGTGTCGAAATGCCGTTTGGTTGAACCACTGCAAAATAAGGCAAGGTGGTATCGACTTGCTGATAAACCACCCTTCTTAAAAAGGGAATTTGACGAGCAACATTGCTGTATCCGGCAACCCAATTGAATTTCCAGTCATCTTTCCAATTGTGTTTTCCAATTAATTGAGTGGTTAACAAGTTATTTTGAGTATACCAAATGTTGGTTGAGCGTTCATTGTACATAGATTCGATATCCATATCTCGTTTTCCTTGGCGCACATTGACTTTGTCGTCTGAGGATACGGAGTATAGGGTTCTTAATTGTAATTCGGTGCGCTTGCCCAGATCAAGTTTTAAATTGAGAAGACCTGTATTCAGTATAGACTTGGTAAAGGCAGAATCTTTCAATTCACTTTTAGTGATCACACCCACTTCTTGTTCTTCGAATTCACGTCTAGTAACTGCACTAAAATTATTTGTATTGGCATAAGAGTAAGCTAATACATAGCTCAAACTCTTTTTGTCGTTGAATTTGATTTTATCACCCAAACTGTATTGTAAGCTTCCGTTCGGCAAAGCGGATCCTCTTGTAGTTGCCCAACTCGAAGGGATAAACTTCGCATATTCTGCTTTTTGTACCGCACTAAGCGCATTGAAATCTGCTGTAGAGGGTAAGCCATCTGGAATGGCGCGAGCGCTGTTACCAAAACCAAGGACGTCAGTTGGGGCCCCATCATAAGACCTGAAATCTTTCAGGGTGGCAATTGTGTTGAACCCGGCGCCAATTTGGATGCTCTGGAATTTTTCTGCGCGTGGTTCAATCGTTTTGATATCGATCACGCCACCTGCAAATTCTCCAGGAAGCTCAGGTGTCGCACTTTTCATGATGAAAAGGTTCTCCAGGGTATTGGAAGGAAAGATATCAAATGAAAAGGCCTTGCGGTCGCTTTCGGTACTTGGAAGTGGGGCTCCGTTGATGAGCGCAAAGTTGTAGCGATCGCTCAAGCCGCGCACCACGACGAATTTGTTGTCCTGTACACTCGCGCCGCTCACGCGTTTGAACACCTGAGATACGCGTGAGTCCGGTGTTTTGACAAACGTATTTTTGTTGATTCCGTCGACTACACCCGCTTGATTGATCTGCATTTTGGTGACTTCCATGTCACCTTTATTTTTGTCAGTTTTGCGTTCGATTCGGATATCGCCTGTTGTTTGTGATTTCGTTTGTAATACGGCTTGCGTGGTTGTGGTTTGCCCTTCTGTTACAGTGATGTTTTCACTTTTGTAGTTATCAAAACCAGGTGCTTTGATTTCAAGGGTGTAGGTTCCTGCGCTAAGTGCACTAAAAAGGAACGTTCCTTTCTCTTGATCGATGACTGCTTTATTGGCTACTGACAAGCGCACCGTGAATTCTTTTACAGGCTTGTTGTCGTCATCCAAAACGGTACCTGAAATGGCGCCAGTTTGGGCGAATAACATTTGCGTAGAAAAGCTTAGAAATGCGAGCGTAATGGAAAGGGCAAAAAACTTCATTATATCTTTTTAATTGTTCATGCAAAGGTCAAGTTGTATCTTGACGATTACATTAATCAAAGATTAATAAAGCGTTAATAAGCAGCCGTCATTCGTTAACATTGCCGTAACATGAAAAAGGGAGGCACATTGGCCTCCCTTTCGATTCAATGGAATGCGTTGCTTATTCAAAAACGATTTTCATCTCGACGCGGCGGTTTTTCTGACGCCCCTCTGGTGTATCGTTTGTAGCAATTGGTTTGGTTTCACCAAAGTATTTCGTGATGAGTCTTGCTTCTTCTACACCTTGACTGATGAGGTAAGCTTTCAATGCTTCTGCACGTTTCTTAGATAAAACGAGGTTTGCATTGTCATCGCCTACGTTGTCGGTGTGGCCTGAAATCTCAAGTTTCCAGGTTGTTTTCTTTTTGAGTACTTCTGCGAGCTCGTTGAGTGATGGCTTAGAAGATTCAAAAATCACATCTTTGGCGGTTTCGAATTCGAGGTTGTCAAAGGCTGTTTTGAGCACCTCGATGACCGCTTGCTCTATCACAGGGCAGCCTTTGTTGGTTTTCGGACCTGGCGTATTTGGACAGTCATCATCTTTGTCTAGGAGCCCGTCGTTATCAGAATCTTTGTAAGGGCAACCTTTATTAGCTTTCGGACCAGCAAGGTTCGGGCACTCGTCGTCTTTGTCGAGCAAGCCGTCGGCGTCGGTATCAGGCCATGGGCAACCTTGGTTTTCTTTCGGGCCGGCAACTTGAGGGCAGTTGTCTACGAAATCAAATAGGCCATCGTTGTCTTGGTCTGGACAACCTTGATTTTCTTTAGGCCCTGCGTTATCCGGGCATACATCTTCTGCGTCTGTTACGCCATCTCCGTCGCGGTCTGGGCAACCTTTGAGTGCTGCAACTCCGGCAAGCGTCGGGCAGGCATCTTCGCTATCGATGATTTTGTCGCCATCGGTGTCAGGGCAGCCCTTGAATTCTTTTAGACCAGCAACAGTTGGGCAGGCATCTTCGCTGTCGGTGATTTTGTCGCCGTCTGTATCTGGACAACCTTTGAATTCTTTAAGACCTGGAACTGTGACTCAAACATCGTCGGAGTCTGGGATGCCATCGCCGTCGGTGTCTGGGCAGCCCAAGAAGGCCCAAGTACCTGGTACAGTTTTACACTCGTCCATTTTGTCAGATACTTTGTCTTTGTCTTTGTCTTTCACTCGGTGATACAAGATAGGTAGATGGA
This sequence comes from Cryomorphaceae bacterium, assembly GCA_021299335.1. Classification (GTDB taxonomy): domain Bacteria; phylum Bacteroidota; class Bacteroidia; order Flavobacteriales_D; family Crocinitomicaceae; genus UBA952. Next base: position 18,956 of record JAJTGF010000049.1, on the reverse strand, counting down.
GGCCTGCATAAAAGTCGATGCCGCTGATCTCGCCTTTAGCACGCAGTAAATTCATGTCGTTCATACCGAGAATGACCGGGCCGATGCGCGTAGCCAAACCCGTGCGCAAGCCGCTGTATTTGTTGAAGGCAATCGGGAAATAAAGACCAAAATACGGGCTGTCAAAACTTGGCGTCAAAGAAAATTGGCTAGCTACATTGACTTTTGTGTCTTTGTTTTTAGGAATCATATTGACCATAGCTGTGGCATTGACATAAAAGTAGCTCCAGAGATGGTAGTCTAGTTGTAAACTCATGGCAGTTGGCGTGCGCATGCGGTAGGTTTGTGCCGGGTCTTGCAAAGAAACCCATTCGCCATTGTTGGCGGCACTCGATTCATTGATCAACGAATCGATCACCATATCGAAGGTTTCGAGGTCCGTTGAACTTTCAAAGCGATGTAAATCAAAAAGTGAACTTGAATTGACCACAAAGTTTCGGCTCAAGCCACCTTTTGTAAATTTCATAGCACCCATATCGAGGATGGAAAATCCGACGCGGGCTTTGTATTTGTTTTCATTGCGCATCCATAGATCGGTCTTGCCATCCATGTCGTATTTGTATTTGGCGTAGTTAGGTCGCCATTCATAGACCGCGCCAACATCAAGTCCAAAACCAATGGAACCTGGCTTTAGGTAGCTGCCAATATTATTGCTGTTGATAAGGCCATCCACTCCATCAGAAATAAAATCGCCCACTTCTTTGGAGTATCCGTAATCAAAAGTACCTGCTAAATACTGAGAGGTGTCTTCGTTGATGAGGTTGTAACTGAAATCTTTGGTGTGCACGTAAGCACTAGCAAAACCAAGCAATACTTTTGGACTCACACCAATTTTCAAGAAGTGCTCTTTGTTGTCGATGAGTACTTGGCTGTAATTGAATCCAATTTCACTCCAGGTCATGTGATCGACGTTGACCAGTTCTTCGTTGAGCTGCGTGTTCCACAAAGCGGGGTATTCCAAACCTTCTTCTGATAATACAGCCAATTTTGGATCCATGTTATCGACGTTGGTAATCGAACGCAAATTGGCATAAATACCAATTGCACGTTTCTCACCGACATGAAAGGCTAGGTTGAATAGGTCGAGACGAAAATTGATATTTGCTCCGAGCACACCAGCTGAACTCGCGTCGTAATTGTGAACGATCAGTCGGTCGATAAACGTAGAGGAAGGGTAGGCCCAAGAATTGAGAATTGCCGTATCCGTAAACGATTTGGCCCACCAATAACCGCCATTGCCTTGTTCTGTGCGCATGGCGTCTGCGTTAAAGTATCCAAAGTTTTGATACGTAAAGAAGTTCAGAGCGGGCAAAGCCAAGTCCATTTTTTGACGGCCATCGACAAAAGATGCAGGGTTGACAATGTTGCCTAAAGCACCTGCGTAATTGCTCGAGCCGACACCTAAATAAGCTTGCGCTTTGACTTGAAAAGTGCTCAGGAGCAGTAAAATGGACCAAGTTAGTTTTTTCATTGTTTATTGTATTGAATAATGTAATTTCCTAAAAACGTCGTAATCGAATAAGCATTGTTTCCAAAGGCACTGAGCTGAACTTCTTGTTCTCCGTGTCGTTCATCTGTGTCGAGGTCACGTCCTAAGTCGTCGAGGAGGTATATTTGGTTGCCTACCGGATCAATTAAACCGAGTACGGCTTGTTGATTTGGCCCGACAAAAGTCGTCAATTCAGAAAGCTCGATGGCATCGAGCGTCTTTTCCCATACGCGCTGACCTTTCGCATTATAGGCAAATAGGCTCTTATTGCGTTTGAAGACGAGGATTTGATTGGCACCTTGCATATACGATCCAATGCATTCAACGCGACTCGGTACTTCAAATTGTTTCTGACCGTTCAAGGATAAAATTGTCGCGGTCGTTTGTGTGATTTTGACGGCAAAAGCACTCTGGTTATTTCCTACTAAAACAAAGGTAGAATCTGTATTTTGCTTGAGTACAATTTTTCTTTTGCTGAGTTCGATGATATTGTGTTGTTTGTCCGTTAAAATACTGACATACATTTTGCCACTTTGTTTGAAACCATGTATTTGCTGAATGGCACCTCCCATATTCAACTGCTTGATCAATCCTCCGGTTTCCGAATACAACTGTAGGTTATTGGCACTGCCAATGCAAGCAAATTCTTTTTTGCCCTTGTTCTCGAGTACTTGAATGCGGGTGCCGTGTTCGTGTGTCAGGCGATAAACGAGGCGGCCCGTTTTATCAAATAGCTGGGCTTCGTGTTCAAACTGAACACAAATGAGTTGGGGATATGCGGCAATTTGATAAAGGTCTAATACTTCCTGAGTGAGTGGTTTACCCCATTTGCGCAAACCATTGATGTACCCAACTAATTGGTGATTTTCGGTGAGTGCAATGACATTCCCTCGTTCAGCAAATGCTGCAAAACGCAAGACTCTAAAGCCAGGATTCATCACAAAGTAATCCCGAATTTTATCTTGCTCTTGAAGGTCTTGAGCTGCTAATTTTTGATAACTTGCCTCAACGATTTGCTTGCCGAGCAGGGTAATGGTTTTCTTTTGATTGGCATCGATCCATCTTGCACTGACCTTGCTCGGCATGTTGGCAAAATAGCGCTTGGCTTTGGCTTCATCTTGCGAAAGCGTTTGGCTTAAGCTTGCTGCAGCCAGCGCTTGATCTAATAGTGCTTTACTCGGGCTTGCAAAGCCAAATTGACCAAAAACGGCCAAATGCCACGTTGTTTTGCGATCGCTGATCAGGGTAGAAAAAAGTAAGTTGTTGTAGGTCGCACTTTCTGTGTTGAGTTCTTCTTTTCTAAAGTACTCGTTGAGGGTTTGTATCGGATGTGAATTTTCTTGAAAATCAAAAATGACTAAGCTGTTGCTGTCTTGTTTGAGATGCACAAAACCGTTATCGATACACTTGAACCAAGGGCTTTTGGCGAAAGCTGGATCGAGCTGTTGGGCGTAGGTTTTTTCGTAAAAATAGTAGCTCCTGAAAAAATCCGGCACGACGCCGGCAAAAAGCGCTTGGTCATCTAATTTGCGAATAGCCGGATTCGGATTTTCGTATTTGACATAGCGGTAGCGCGCATTTTTTTTGCAATAAGTTTCGGTGAGTTGAATTTTTTGTTGAGCACCCCAAGTAAACCAGGCATAACTCGCTTTTGCACTTACCTTTAGTTGATTGGCTTCGGCGGCAGGTAGTTCGCCTTCGTAAATCAGGAGTTGATTGCTATTGAATTGACCATTTAATTTACCGTAACGGAATTGCTTCAGTTTACCCATTTGTAAAGCAAATAGCCCATTTTGAAGCAAGGCCTCCACTTCACTTTTTGTCCAGAAGCCCTTTTGTTCAATTAATATTTTGGTATGTGTTGCGGAAAAGTAAAAAGTAAGGTTCTCTTTTGCTTTGCTGTGCTTTAAAATGGAATAATATAAGTCTTTATTGAAAGAGGTGCTCACGATGCTTTCGTTGTCCCAATCGAGAGCTTTTGGATCCTGGACCACATATACCTTTTGGTCTTTGGCATTGAAATAATGCCTGAAATCCACGAGATTTTCGTTGGAGAGTAGGTCGTAGGAGCTATAGATGATCCAACCAACTGCTACAAGACCAAGAAAAAGTAGGACAAGACGTTGACGCATGTGTTTTCTTTCAAAGTTAGTCAAAAAGGCCAAGTTGATGGTCTAGAGGCAATAATTGAAATGTCATGCGGTGATAAGGGCTTGGTCCAAACTGCGCGATTGCCTTTCGGTGAGCAGGTGTTGGGTAGCCCTGATTTTGTTCCCAGCAATAATGTGGATGCCCCTGATGGAGTTCGGCCATGATGCGATCGCGTTCCGTTTTAGCGAGGATACTGGCGGCCGCAATACTTGCAAAACGCGCATCTCCTTTGACCATGCATTCATGCGGGATTTGCATATAGGGCTTGAAGCGATTGCCGTCTACCAAAATAAAGGCAGGCTGTGTTTGCAGCTGCTCTAGTGCCCGGTGCATAGCAAGAATACTGGCATTGAGGATGTTGATTTGATCAATTTCTGTGTGATCGACAATCCCGATGCCAAAACAAAGTGCTTTTTCTTGAATTTCTTCGCGGAGCTGCTCGCGCTTTTTGGCACTTAATTGCTTGGAATCATTGAGTGCTGCAATTGGTTTTTGAGGGTCGAGGATAACGGCAGCTGCAACAACGGGACCAGCCAGACATCCTCTGCCGGCTTCGTCGCAGCCTGCTTCGGGAAAAAGATTTTGGTGCGTTAAGATTAAATCAATCACAGGACCAAAATATTGAAATATTTTGTAGTTTTATGCTTATCTAAAGTTTGCACTATGAAAAAACTAACTCTTCTTGTCTTGGCACTCGGGCTCAATTTGCTTGTTTTTGGTCAAAAATCGCTCAGCGCTGTCGCTAAAAATAAAGCTGAACTTCAGGGTGGAGTCGCTACAGGCCACATCAAACTGACACTTCCAGCTGAGGTTACCGAAGAAAACGTCGTTATGTATGCCAAATACTACACCAACATGTTTACCGTCGATTTCGACGCCAAGTCACATGTTGCCACTTTTCATATGGTTACCAATGATGCCAATTCACGACGCGTTATTTTGCGTTTTTTAGGCGCCAATCAAATTGCGAATGTCCAAGTAGATGACCGCAGTTACGACCTCGGAACATTCTTTGACACCTATCTCCAGTAAAACTTTTAGTCCGATCCTTATTTCAACATGAAAAGATTCATTCTTCCTTTAGCTACGGCTTGCTTGTTTTTTACAAGTTGCACAACCTCAAAAATAGCCTATAAACATTACGGACCAGTTGCTGTCGATAGCACTCAAGCTATTACGATTGACGCAATGCTATTGAAATTCAAAGCACAGCCCACCAACGATGTATTTACCTTTTCGGCACCGCTTGTAGGTGTTTGTCAGAGCGCTGGTTGTTGGGTAAATGTACAGCCTAGCAACGGAGATCTCATTCGTGTGCGTTTCAAAGACCACTTTCTTATTCCACCCGCAACCGAAATCAACTCTGTTGCTTATTTTCATGGACGTGCCTATTACGATACCCTTTCTGTAGAGCTGCAAAAACACTTTTTAGAAGATGCCAAAGCGCCTCAATCAGAAATTGATAAAATTGTGGCCCCAAAAATAGAATTGAACTTTGTTGCCGACGGCGTTTGGGTCAAGAAGTCTTCTTCAAAATCAAAAAAGTAAACAAAGCAGATCCTGCTAAGATCAGGCCTTTCACCCACCATAAATAGGTAGGCAACAAAAATAGCGACACTAAATTTGCCGGAATCAGAAAGATGGCTAGTAAATGAAACTTGCCTTGGTTGCTATTTTCTGAAATCATAAATACCTCCGGGCGTAAAACACAGGTGCAACGGTATATCGTCGTTGTGCAAGTCTGAAATCGACACAAACTCATCGAAAAGATGCAATCCTATAAACAGGCAATCTGGCTTGCACTGCTTGAGCAAGCGGTCGTAAAAACCTTTGCCGTACCCAACGCGCTGACCTTCTGAATTGATACCGAGTAAAGGTACAAATACGTAGTCTAGCTTATTGGCGAGTAAGGTTCGGCCGTATTTAGGCTCGGGAATGCCAAAAGCACTTATTTCTAATTGATTGGGGTGCTCGTAGTGGTACAGTGTAAGGCTGTGATCTTTGAAATTTGCTTTGGATAATACTGGGTGGCCACCTTTGAGAATGATGTCTTCTAGTAAGCCATAAGTAGAGATTTCTTTTTGCCTTTCAATGGGCAAAAACAAACTGACGTATTTAGATGAGAAAGGAAGAGCATCCAGCACAAGTGCTTGTACTTGTGCTGAGATTTTGGTGATGTCAAATGGGCTTAGCTGAGCTCGCTTTGCTTTGTAGTGCGCGCGAATTTCGGCTTTAGTCATGTTACAAACGGACGCCGAGTTCAGAGAGCTTGCGGTTGTCTACAACTGCAGCTTTTTTACGCAAACCACCCATTGCTTGGCCTTCTACTTGATTGGCTAAACCTTGGATCATTTGGTCTTTTTCTGCTTGGAAGTTGGTTGTGGCAGGAGCTTTGGTGCTTGTTTTGATTTGAATCACGTAAACACCTGTTTCGCCTTTGAGTGGGAGCGTGCGCTGACCATTCTTTAAGGCTCCTGAGAACAAGTTACCAATGATAGTGGGTTCGTAGCCCGCATTGGAAATTTGTGGGTTACCGAAAGTTACTTCTGCATCAATGACCGGCGTGTTGAATCTTTTTGAAATCGCTTGCAAAGATTTACCTGCCATTTGGTTCACGCGCCATAGTGGTGGTGAAACCAAATACTTTTGGCGCATTGTCTTCGATTTGAATCACGCGTGGTGCATAGTTAGCGCGCGTTACGATGGTGTCGAAAAGAGCAGCTTTTTTGAATGGATCTTCTTCTTTAGAGATTTTGCGGTCAAGCTTCATGAGGATGCCATTGACTTCGCTTTCCATGTTGGCAACTGTTTCGTCGGATGGCTTGAAAGTCACAGAAACAGAGGCGAGCAATGGGAATTTGCTTGTAGAACGATCGAGTACTTCGATGATATGGAAACCAAAATCTGTTTTCACTACACCAACTTTACCGATTGGAGCTGTGGCACAGTAGGCACCAAATTCTTTGACCATGTCGCCTTCGAGGAAGTCTTCGTAGAGACCACCTTTATCTTTTGATCCTGGGTCTTCGGAGTATTGTTTGGTGATGGCATCCCAGTTGGTTTTGTTGAGGATTTTAACCAGGCTATCTGCTGTTTTTTTCTTTGCAGCAATCACTTTTTCGTCTTTGGAATTGTTGGTAGACAACAAGATATGACGAGCTTTGAGGCTAGCAGGAGTAAAGCCAATCACTTTTGATAACACCATTTTTTCTTTAGATACATAAGGGCCCACTAATTGACCTAATGCAGCAGTTTTGAAAATGGTGTCAAGGCTCATTGGGTAGGTTTGGTAGCGGTCTGCTTTTGGGTGCCCTTCTGGAACTGAAGTGGCACGTTTGTCGCTGAAATAAACAGGAGTTTCGCTGTTTTTGGCTACAAAAGCAGAGTCATTGGTGCTGGCAGAAAAGCCCGCACGTAGCGTGTTCATTTTGGCGGTAAAGACCGTAGAATCTGCTTTAGATGGGCGGATGTTGACATCAAACATTTTGACATCGCGGCTCGCATTGCGCACTAGGTATTTTTTGTCGCCTTTGTGTTCTTCGAAGTAAGTTTTCAATTCTGATTCAGAAACTTTGATGTCGGCGTCAGAGATTTCAGTGTAACGACGTACCACGAAGGAAATCGTTTTCTTTTCGTTGTTGGCATAGTATTGATCTTCGGCTTCGAGGTCGGTAACGTAAACACCTTGCTTGAGTAAGCCAAAGTACTTCTCGGTTTTGCGGCGATCGGTGTGGTAGGCTTTGAAACCATTCCATTGCTCAACTGCTTGCGCCTCTTTCGATTTTTTCAGGTTGTCAAGGGTTGCTTTGAGCTTGACACGGCCATTTTCTATGGATTGCGGTGTCTGGATACCAGTGAGTGAGTCTGTGAAAAACTGAGCGAGGTCTTGGATGACGTTGAAGCCATCTTTGGCATACCAATAAGAATCGAGTTCGCGGTCTGTTACGCTGATACCTAATTTTTCGTATTCCTTGCTGAGAATGGTAGAGTCTACCATGAAGTTCCAGGCTTTGTCACTGGCTGCTTCCATGTCAGTTTCGGTAAATTCTTTGCCGTTTTGTGCAGCTTGGTTGCGCTCCTGTTCTTGGAACTTCGCACTTGCAATGCTGTAACTTGCGGGGTCTACTTTGTCACCAAAAACAAGACCAATACCGTATTCACCCTCACCAATACCAAATAAACTTTGATAGTCATTAAGGATGAATGCCAATAAGGCAATACCAATCATTGCTACGAGTAAACCAGATTTTGCGCGAATTTTACCAATTAATGCCATTTGTGTTCAATTTTAAGTTTGCGAATATAGGAAGATTTGAGCAGAGCCCCAAGTATTTGAGCACAAAAAAGGAGGTCTAGCGACCTCCTCCTTTAGTGTTTGTATTTTCATTGGTTGGTTTTGGTTTCGGAGTCGCCTCCGGAGCGCTTGGTTTTGGAGTCGCCGGCTTTGTTGGTGTTGGCGCAGGCGTTGGTTTAGGCGTTACCGGTTTGGGTGTCGTTGGCGCAGGCGTTGGTTTTGGCGTTACTGGTTTGGGTGTCGTTGGCGCAGGTGTTGGTTTTGGCGTTACTGGTGCTGGAGTAGGTTTTGGACTTGTTGGTGTATTTACTTTTGAAGGTGTACCAAATGAGTCTTCTTTACCTTCAGATTGCTTGTTGCCATTCGGATTGGTCATAAGACCGTCGCCTCCCGAACCGTCGTAGGTCACTAGATAAGTGTCGGTTAAAGTACCGCAATCATTCGTAACGGTGATGGTGAGGTTATTCAGGCCCGGGATTAGACTGACTTCAGCTAAAATATTCCCGAGGTTGTTGCTGTAGCCAGTGAGCACAACGCCATTCATGGAGAGCGTCACGGTCATGTTGGCCGTATAATTCACAATTTGAGCGTTGTAGGTAAAAATGGACTGGTTGGTAGTGTGGCCATTGGCATCCATGTTATAAATGACTTGTGGAATGGCGCAAGGCTCGTAGCGAATTTCTCTTACCTCTGTATCCGTTCCGCAAATGTTTGTAGCTGTAATGCTGATATTATTGATCCCTGCTTGCAATGTCATAGGAATGCTCAATTGATTGCCAATGAGCGTGGCGCCATACTGAACAATACCGTTGTTCAATACTTGAATTCCGGAAACATCATTGATTTGGGCTACTGTTGCCGTCACAATGACATTTGGATTACTGAGACCGAATAAGCCAGCCGCAGGACTCGTGATGTCAACGCTGGGTTGTACACAAGGCGCTGTGTAACTGTAGGTGATATTTTCGCTGGCAACACCGCAATTATTTTGTGCGGCTAAAGTCACTAAATTGGCGCCGTTGTTCAGTTGCAAAGTTGCCGATATATTGCCATTCTGAAAACTGAAAGGAACTACTGCATTGTTCAACAATAAGTTGACATTTTGAGCAGTGGATATATTGCTAACGGTAGCACTGAATTGAAAAACAGGATTGGTGCTGGCCCCGGCTGCTTGCCCAAAGAGAATCTGCGGTGCGACACATGGTACGTAATTGATGTTGAGGGTTTGGCTGGTTCGGTCACAGGCATTTTTACCTTGGATGACAATCGTATTCGGGCCAGGCTGTAAATTCAAAGAGGCACTCAAGGTCTGATTTTGGAGGGTAAATGTTTGACCGCCTTGCCCATTTAAGGACAAGATGATTTGCTCACTGGTCAGCGCAGTCACTTGCGCACTTAGAGCGAATGCAGAAGTAGCAACGGTTGTTCCATTTAAAGCACTATTGGCAATAGCTATTTGTGGTGCGATACAAGGCACGTAGGACAAGTTCCAGGTCTGGAGGTCCGAACCACAGTTGTTTGCAGCGCTCAAGGTGAGTGCGTTATTGCCAAGAGCTAGTTGAACACTGGCCGTTAGGGTGCCATTTTGGAAATTGAAGGCAATGGGCGCGCCGTTGTGTAATAAACTCAACTGATTGGCGTTGGTGATTTGAGACACTTGCGCACTCAGATTGACCATCTGATCAGCACTTTGCATATTCGAAGCAGGACTCAGGTTACTGATCTGTGGCACACTGCATGGTTCGTAGCTGATGAGCCAATTTTCGATATCGCTGCCACAGGCGTTGGTCGCAACTAAGTTGATCGCGTTTGTTCCGGGTTGTAAGGTGAGGTTCGCGCTCAGAACATTATTGCTGAAGCTGTAGTTCTGGGCTTGTCCGTTGAGGGTAAACTGCAGTTGGTTGGCAAAGGTGTTGGAAACAGTAGCACTATACGTGAAATTACTTACACTAGTCGTTGCTCCGTTTGGAACTGCGGCGGTTGTGGTAATTTGAGGCGCCTGACACTGCGTGTAGGTGATTTGAATATTCTCGTTGTCGGTACCACAAGCATTGGTGACTTGAATACTGATTTGATTCGAACCTTGAAGTAAGCTCAAAGCGCTATTGATTTGGTTGTTAATGAACGAGAAGGGCACGTTAGCGCCATTTAATTTGACTTGGATAGCTTGGCTATTGCCGATGTTGCTCACATTGGCCAAGAGGTTTAAGTTTGACACGTTGGTAGTGGTGCCGCTTGCACTTGGTTGAAGAAGGGTAAGCGATGGAGGGGTGCAGTTATCGTATCGAATGAAGATGGTTTTGGTCACCTGACCACAGGTGCGAACAGCACTCAAGACGATTTGATTGAGGCCCGGTTGCAATTGAAGTACCGTGCTGAGATTACTCAAAGCATACGTAAATCCAATTGGCGAGCCGTTATTGGTGAGGCTCAAGCCATTTTGACTAGGCATATTTTGAATAGTAGCAGAAAGTGGAAAGGCGCTATTGGTCACTACAAGTGGTGAATTACTTGAATTGTTGTTCCAATTGCCCAATACATTGATAGTAGGCGCCTGACAATCGTCAAAAGTATACGTAAAGGTCTCGACATCAGATCCGCAGTCGTTGGTAGCGGTAATGGTCAGGGTATTGATGCCCGCTAGCAGTTGCGCATTGAGTTCGAGCCCGTTGTTGGTGAACGTAAAGGCCGTTTGTTCAATTCCGTTGAAAATGACTTTGATGTTGTTGCGGTTGTTTACGTTCAAGACAGTTGCACGCAGGCGTAAAGCCGCATTATTGAGCGTGCTATTGATGGCAGGGCTAGTTACGGCAATAGAGGGTGGGGTGCAATTTTGAAAATTAATCGAACTATTGATTTGGTCATTGCCACACGGATTGGTGTAGCGCACCTGAAAATTATTGAGCCCTGGAGTGAGGGTAAGGTTGGCGCTTATTTTGTTGCCAATAAGTTGAGCGTTATTAATCGGGATGTTATTGTGCAATACCAATAATTGACCATTTTGCGTGCTGCCATTCAGTTGGGCACTCAAGGTAAACGACCCTTGATTGGTAGTGGTACCCGGCGCATTTGGTTGCAGCCAACTCAGTTGTGGCGTGCGGCAGTCGTCGTAGTTGATGGTAATTTGATCAAAGGCACTTCCGCAATCGTTGGTGGCTGTAATGCGAATGCTATTGGCACCTGGTGTGAGGTTGATGCTGCGTTGCAACAAGCCGTTATTAGTATTGAAATTGAACCCATTCACCGACATACCATTATGCAAAACTTGAATTTGGTTGGCATTGAGATGTCCGCTGAGGGTAGCATTGAGTGCGTATGCCGCTTGCTGAACATTCGTAACATTTGCATTCATGATCTGAACTGTAGGCAACTGACAAGCGACTTGTTCTATCTGAACCGATTGGATCTTGGTTCCACACGCATTTGTTGCAGTAATTGTAAATCTGTTGAGACCTGGCAATAGATTCACTAACGCTTCTACTCTTCTTGTTTGCGCATTGAAATTAAAGGGTAATGATTCGTTCAATTGATTGGTGAGTTGTATTTCTTGGGCGCTATTTACATTGGCGATATCGAAGCGCAATAGGATACTCGTAACCGATACACTGGTTTGTGGCTGCCCAACAACACTGATGACAGGTTGCGGACAATTCTGCGTGAAGTTATTGATGTTTGTTACAGGTGAGTTGTCTCCGCGGGCTGGTGCCGGCTTGGATTCTCTTCCTTTAAAGTGAATTTGAAAGAAACCAGAAGTGTAGTGGTACCAATCGTTTCTCAAGCGCGGATCTGTCTGAGCGAGGCCATCGAAGGAATCGGCCATTGTGAAGGTTGTTTTGTGTTCGATACCGATGCTGAAACGTCCTTTGTGATAAGCCAAGCCAAATCCAAGACTCGGCATCCAGTTGACCGCCCACTCGTTGTTTTGTAAACCATCTAAGCGTGTTTCGTAGATATCATCAAGGGTGCCAACTAGCTGCTGTTGTGCTGGAGTGGCTAAATCTAGGCTATTGTAGTCATAAATACCGTTGGTGTCCGTGAGATCGGCCCATGTTTGCTGCCAGGTGAGGCCCACACCACCAAAAATATAAGGATCGAGGCCAGTGCGTTCTCTGAGGCGCCCTGCATGCAGCACGAGTTCTAAATCGAGTTCTCTGATATCGGACCTAAAATTGTAAACATATTGGTTGTTGCCGGTCAAATACGAAGGTCAAAAGAGAGCCCTCGGCCGTAGTCGTAATTGTAAGAACGCCCCAAGGTGAGTCCCCAGCCATTGTAACGCTCGTAGTCGAGGTCAGTGCTGTGCCAAGTGCCACCATAATTGAGGCCCCAGAACCATTTGGATGAATTGTAATTGACGTGTTGTGCAGAAACGCTCGAGATGGTGAGCATGCAGAGAAGAAGCGCGTAAAGTTTTCTCATAAAAATTGTTTTGTCAGGCGTGCCTAAATTTTGTGCCAAAGTTCTTAAAAATAAAGATTTTAAGAAATAATTAACAGCCTAAATTAATGTTTTGGAAAGTAGGTATAGTTGGTAAAACGCAAAATACTGAGCTGTTCAGTACGCACGTCTTTTTTGATCACGGAGCCTAAAAACCCCGTTTTGTAGTCGTATACGATCTGGTAATCGGTCAAAAAAGTGCCGTTTTCGAAACGGTGCATTTCTATTAAATTGCCCCATTGGTCATAGCGGTAGCGCCATTCATCTTTTGGGCTAGCAAGGCTATCGATGAATGTGGCTTTATTAGAAAGCAAACCATTTTGATCGTATTTAAAATCTGTTCTTTCGCTATTTTGAGAAATGCGATAATAACTGAAGATACTCTTGAGGTAGTGTTCGTTATCATACGATTTGGTGACTTCAATGTAGGGCCTCTGGTAATTGTTGTAGCGCGTGTAGTCTTGAGGTTTGTCTTGATGGTAGCGCAGTGTTTCGGTGCGCATCTTGACCGAAGAAATCAGGGAATCTTTGCGGTGGTCATAGACGTCTCTGTAGAGCGCTACAACCGTAAGTCTACCGAGCGTATCATATGTATAATGCTCCGATAATGCGCCTCCGTAAGCCGAGAAGCGATGCAGACTCAGTTTTCCATCTGGGGAATAGGCATAATGATGAAAAATGCTGTCTTTGGTCGTTCCTTTTTGCAAAACTTCGAGGCTAGCAATGAGTTGACCAGATTCGTTGAAGCGATAGCGAAAGATATCGGAACTTGGTTTAAATGCTTCGCTTCCTTTTTTATAGGTATAAAAGCCCTCGATTGTTTTGATGTGTTGGCCTGAAATAATGCTATCATTAAAGAAAGGTAACAGGCCAAAGGCTTCTCCTTCTTGATTCAGAATGAATTGAGCGCTCATTGGAGAGGTCCAAATCGCCAGCATTAAAATGAAAAATACTTTCACTAGCGCAGACCCAATAAAACGCTTTTCCAACTGGCTTTCTCAGCAATGACGCTCTCGAGTTCAGTGAGTGAAATACGCTGTTGGTTCATGGTGTCGCGATCGCGGATAGTCACGGTATTGTCTTCTAATGTTTGGTGATCAACGGTAATAGAAAACGGTGTGCCAATGGCATCTTGACGGCGATAGCGCTTGCCGATAGAATCTTTCTCGTCGTACTGTACGCTGTATTCGAGCTGCAGTTGCGCCATGATTTCGCGGGCTTTTTCTGGCAAACCATCTTTTTTGATCAAAGGCAGGATTGCTGCTTTGTAGGGTGCCAATACGGCGGGTATTTTAAGCACCACGCGCTCAGAACCGTCTTCTAGTGTTTCTTCTTGGTAAGCTGCACTCAGTACCGCTAAGAACATGCGGTCTAGGCCAACAGAGGTTTCGACTACATAAGGCACATAACTTTGGTTGAGCTCCGGATCAAAAAATTGGAGTTTTTTGCCGGAATATTCTTCGTGTTGTTTGAGGTCGAAGTCTGTGCGGGAGTGGATGCCTTCGAGTTCTTTGAAGCCCATCGGGAATTTGTATTCGATGTCACAGGCTGCGTTGGCGTAGTGCGCTAATTTGAGGTGATCGTGGAAACGGTAAAGTTCTTCGCCAAGCCCAAGGTTTTGGTGCCATTTGGTTCGGAGGGTTTTCCAGTAGTCGTACCATTTCATTTCATCGCCTGGGCGCACAAAAAATTGCATTTCCATTTGCTCGAATTCGCGCATGCGGAAGATGAATTGACGCGCCACAATTTCGTTTCGGAAGGCCTTGCCAATTTGGGCAATTCCAAACGGAATTTTCATGCGACCAGATTTCTGAACATTCAAAAAGTTGACGAAAATACCCTGAGCGGTTTCTGGACGGAGGTAAATAGTACTGGCATCGCCGGCTACAGAACCCAGTTCGGTCGAAAACATGAGGTTGAACTGACGCACTTCTGTCCAGTTTTTAGAACCGGAGATCGGGCAGACGATTTCTAAGTCGATGATGAGCTGCCGCACGCCTTCGAGGTCGTTCTGCTCGAGTGCGTTTTTCATGCGCTCCTCGATTTGGGTAATTTTCTCTTGGTTGCGCAGAACGTTAGGGTTGGTAGCCCTAAACTGAGCTGCATCGAAAGCGTCACCGAAGCGTTTTTGTCCTTTTTCGACTTCTTTTTCGATCTTTTGACGGATCTTTTCGATATGGTCTTCGAGGAGGACATCGGCGCGGTAGCGTTTTTTGGAGTCTTTGTTGTCGATGAGCGGGTCATTGAAAGCGTCGACGTGGCCCGATGCTTTCCAGGTTGTGGGGTGCATGAAGATAGCGGAGTCGAGCCCAACAATATTTTCATGGAGCTGAACCATTGCCTTCCACCAATAAGTTTTGATGTTGTTTTTGAGTTCTGCACCCAACTGACCGTAGTCGTAGGTGGCGGCTAACCCGTCGTAAATTTCTGAAGACGGGAAAACGAATCCGTATTCTTTGGCGTGTGAAATGAGGTCTTTGAGGCGGTCTTTTTGTGCTTCCATAGCTGCAAAGATACGAAAAGCACTATTTTTACTCTATGATTTTTTACCTCGACCCACAGCATTTTATCGACACCAGTGCACCCATTGATCTTTCTCTTGCGCTCAGTGCCAGCCCAGACAACCCTAGAGCTTGGTATGTAGACGCGCCGCGCATGGAACCCGTTCGGGCCAATGGTTTTATTGGCAGTGTGGCCGAAGGAGGTGCAGTGAATTTCCGAGATGTGTTTTTCAATCCACATTGTTATTTTGATGTGGGCGTGGTTGATTTACTCGACCAACTTGAAGTCAAGCATTTTTTAGTCGATACCCCATCTGTGGATCGGGAGGAGGATGGCGGCGAGTTGGTTTTTCACCATGCTTTTTGGAAAGTACCCGAAGCACCAGTGGCAGACCGCACGATTTCCGAATTGATTTTTGTCCCTAATGACGTACCAGACGGCGCATATATCTTAGAACTTCAAGTGGCGCATTTTGTCAATGACGCGGCACCTAGCAGACCACTATTATATGCTGTAAACAAAAAAAAGGACTGAAGAATCAGCCCTTTTCCTAGTAGTAGACAAAACTGTCTGAGTGGTACGTATTAGTAATAAGGACAGGAACTTCTTATGCTTATTCCTTTCGGACGTTGACAAAAACTATTAAACTCTTATCAAACTAGAAAATGAAACTGCCTCTCCAAGCAGCTTGTCAACTTATTAGCATAAGAAGTTGCCTGTTTCTCTCCTTATTTCATATTAAACTTAGTGCATAATTATGGAAGCACAGTAGTCAAATGAACATCATGTCTGATTGATTGAATATTACCCTCTTTTTTGTGAATATTGAAAAATAAACTTGCGGTTTATTCAAAAAAAAGTCGGCCGTTGATCCATTCGGGATCTAGGGTGGCTTGGTTGCGGCGGTAAAAATTGAGGGCGGTATGGTTCCAGTCCAAGACTTGCCAGTCCATGCGCTTGACGCCCATT
Organism: Cryomorphaceae bacterium; assembly: GCA_021299335.1. Taxonomy (GTDB): domain Bacteria; phylum Bacteroidota; class Bacteroidia; order Flavobacteriales_D; family Crocinitomicaceae; genus UBA952. Next base: position 3,075 of record JAJTGF010000049.1, on the reverse strand, counting down.
TGTTTGGCAACGCGCACGACTTCATCAAATAAAGCTTGGCCATAACCTTTTTTGCGAGCTGCTTCTTGTACGTAGAAATCTTCTAAATACAAACAGCGGCCTTTCCAAGTAGAATAGGAAATATAGTAAAGGGCAAAGCCGATGACTTCATCGGAATCATCGGTAGCTACAATGGCGCTGCAGATGCGTTCGTCAAAGAGGTCGATTTCGAGTTGCTGTGGCGTATTGACAACTTGTTCTGGCGCTCTTTCATAGGAGGCCAATTCTTCAATCAATTGAAAAATGGCAGGTACGTCGCTTCTGTTGGCACTGCGGATCATTATTTGAGGCCGTTGAGGTCAAAGCGCAGGGTGACACCCGTTTTGAGGTTGCCTGTTGGGTAGCTCAAAGAAACTTTGGGTGTGTTAATGAACTGCTCGTAATAGAAAATCGCGCTGAGGTACTCGTTGAGTTTATAGTTGGCATCTAGTTTAAAGCTGACGGTCGTTTGCCCGGCTGTTGCCATGTTGGTATTCTCTACTACCTTGCGAATAACGGTTGCGTTGTCTCTGAAAGAAAAGTTGACATTGATCAAGAGGTCACTGGCATCTACACTGCGCACTAACTTGAGCTTAGGGATATTGACTACTGTTCCGATTACGATTTCTTGACCGAGTGTTTCTGTCACTTGGTTATTGTTGAGTGAAAGGGTCGCTTGTCGGTCTTTTTTGTACTCAAAATTAGTGGTGATGTTTTTGCCCATGATATTCCAAGTGGCGAGCATCCCGATGAGCGGAGAAAAACGCTCCGTGATGGTGATGTTCTGCACCTGCATTGGGGAAATGAAATTATTGTTGAGGTCGAGCGCGGTAGGTGAACCGTTGGCATCTAGGGTTGCATTGAGGTTGGTTTGCATACCGTTAACCGAAACAGATGAGGAATAACCGTGATTGAGTTTGAAAGATTTGACGACGTCTTTCGCAAATTCAAATTTGCTGAGTCCGGCGTAGTTGATGGTCCAGTTGGGTAGTGGTAAATTACTGCGCGGATTGATGCTTTTGTTGTCAATAGGAGAGTTTGTATAGGCCGTCAGGAAAGATCCGATCACCACTTCTTGTTGGGTCGCAGAATAACCGTCGTAGTAGCCATTAGGTAAAGAACTCGAGTTGGCGTTGGTGGCACCAATTAATTGCGACACTTGTTGGCTGTTGGCAATCATTTGCTGGAAGATAGGCGAGCGGAATGAGCTGTCCATTTTGGCAAAAGCCGTACCCCAAGAAATGGTGGTATAGGTCAGGGTGCTGCTTTCGAAGCGACTTTGCGACTCAAAAGCTGCTGTGCTTGGGTTCCAGCGGTAAAACTCACCTGCTTGCGTACTGTAATTGCGAGATGCATTCAGGTTGATGTTGAGGTCCTTGAACGGCTCCAGGGTTGCTTTGAGCTGCAAATTAGCTGTATGGTTCACCATCAATTGTTTATTGATGTTTTCATTTTGAACCAACCAATTGTTGTCGCGGGCAAAGTCGCCAATTTGGTAACCTGTTTGGCGTCCAAATACGTCGTAGCCTTGCTTACCAAAAACAAAAGGAGTGAGGCCGAAGGTGTTGGCGTTCATGCCGAGTACGCTCGATTCTTGGTTGTAACCAGGTAGCATGGTGCCGTCGGAAAGATTGTATGTGCCCGATACATTTCGGACGGTCATGACCAAACGCGCAAGTGTACCGAGGACTGGATTGATCGGTTCGCTTTCTTTGGCCTTGAGCGCTTCTTCTCGGGCTTGTTTGCGTTCAAACTTAGCGAGCTGACGGTCGTACTCTTTGCGCTCTTTCTCCGTCATTTCTTCCAGCGGTTTTTTAGGCTTAAAGGTTGGCTTCTTGGGTGGTCCACCTTTACCTGGCTGGGCACCCCCAGCACCTGTTTTGGCCGAGTTGGTTTTAGCTCCTTTACCGTCCGATAAGACCCGTTTAAAGTATGGTATTTGATTGTAAAGCGTGACTAAATTACCCTGTGCAGTCATGTTGATTGAACGCGAATTTTGAATGGTATTGCCAAATTCTGCCTGTCCGAGTGGGGCACGTTGCCAGTTGTAGGTGCCTGCATATTTGACATTCGAAGACAACCAATTGGTCACAGGAAGTTTATCAAAAGGCAAGGTGTAACTGATCGAGTAGTTGTGGGTGTAGTCCATGGTGCGGCCAAAGGTGTTCAGCTGAGAACGAATGGAGTCCATGAATTCTTGATAACCTTCGGGATTGGTGCGGCGGTCTACGCCATGGTTGCCCTCTTCAAAAATAGCGCGGTTGTTCGCCGTAAAGGTCGTTTTTAATGCTTTGGTGATGTCATAACCAACTTGGTAATTGCGGTTCCAATCAAAACGCTTCAAATAAATGGGGTCAAAATTGTAGTCTGGAACAATGATGTTGCGCACCTGTCTTTCGTTATAGATGCGGGAGTAATCGTTGGTGAAGGAGATGTTTTTGGGCAGATAATAGAGGTTCAGGTCTTTGAGTGGCTTGAGCCAAGGATTTTTTTGAGCGGGCTCCCATTTTTTGAAAGGTTCCCAGGGCTTGCCTGCAAAAGTGTAGTTGTAATTGAGAGCACCCGTCCAGGTGCGCGTCATGTCTGACTTGATATTGAAGTCGCGTTTGATGTTTTCGGCAAATGCGTAAGTCGCAGACCAATTGGAGATGCTCCAGAATTGGGGTTTGGTGCCGGCTTTTGCTTCTTTGCGCACATTGGTGAAGTTGTAGGAACGGCGCTCCGTGAAGTCTTGGCCCAAACGCATGCGTTCTTTGCGTGTGGCGAGGTCGTAGTTGGAAAGTTTGATATCTGGATTAAAAGGATCGTATTCTGGGTTGATCACACCAATGGAGTAGCCGTAGTAGAAAGGCAAGGAAACGCGCGCTTGCTTGCCGAAGAATTGACCAAGTTGCATGGTGGTGCTGATGTCTGCACCCATGCGCTGGTTTCGTTGGCGATCTTGAACGCGGCTGTCTACCGCTCCCCAGTTGATTCCAGAGTAGTTACCAGCAGCCTGGACAGTTGCAAAATCGGCAAGTTGCAGTTGCATTTGGCTTACGGCCGCCGAACCACCGT
>JAJTGF010000048.1 GCA_021299335.1 Cryomorphaceae bacterium | reverse complement strand
GAAAGGCCCCGTTATTAAAGAGGGAAGGGACACACAACTAGACGAACTTCGCAGCATTTCTACCAACGGCAAAGACTACCTCGAGCAAATTCAAGAAAGAGAAAGTCAAGCAACCGGGATTTCGAGTTTAAAAATTGCTTTTAACAACGTTTTTGGGTATTACATAGAAGTGCGCAACACCCACAAAGACAAAGTTCCAGAAACCTGGATTCGCAAACAAACGCTGGTATCAGCAGAGCGCTACATCACCGAAGAACTCAAAGAATACGAGCAAAAAATACTAGGTGCCGAAGAAAAGATGCTGCACATTGAGCAGCAAATTTACCAACAGCTCGTTTTTGCCATGGCCGACTACATCGGGCCCATTCAAAAAAATGCGCAATTACTTGCACAGCTAGACTGTCTTTTCTCCTTTGCCAAAGTGGCCAATGCACACCAATACTGTTTACCCAAACTCACAGATGGCTTTGAACTCGACATCAAAGAAGGCAGGCACCCAGTTATCGAGCAGCGCTTGCCAATAGGAGAAAGCTATATCGCTAATGACATCACGTTGGATAACAGCAAGCAACAGATCATCATGATTACTGGGCCTAACATGAGCGGTAAAAGTGCCATTCTGCGCCAAACCGCCCTAATTGTCTTAATGGCGCAAATTGGTAGTTTTGTCCCTGCTGCTGCCGCACAAATTGGCATTGTAGATAAAATTTTTACCCGTGTCGGAGCGTCTGACAACATTTCTTCTGGGGAGTCTACTTTTATGGTCGAAATGAATGAAACAGCGAGTATTCTCAATAATATTTCAGAACGCAGCCTGATTTTACTCGACGAAATTGGACGAGGCACCAGCACCTACGATGGTATCTCTATCGCTTGGGCCATTGCTGAATTCTTACACGAAAACCCTAAAGCCAACGCCAAAACACTTTTTGCAACGCACTACCACGAACTCAATGAAATGGCCAAGCGCTTTGAGCGCATCCACAACTACAACGTAAGCGTCAAAGAACTCGGCGACAAAGTCTTATTTCTCAGAAAATTAGTAGCCGGTGGCTCGGCGCACTCTTTTGGCATCCACGTAGCCAAGCTTGCCGGAATGCCTGCTACTGTTGTAAAGCGCGCCGAAACCGTTCTCAAAGACCTCGAAGCAAGTCACTCAGATGTAGGGAGCTCCGATAAAACACGCGCTAGTAAACCCGCCGTGCAGGCCATTGCTCAAGATGTGCAACTCAGCTTCTTTGCGCTCAATGATCCCGTTTTACAACAAATACACGACGAGCTCGTTCAAACCGATATCAATTCACTCACTCCTGTTGAAGCCCTACTCAAGCTCAACGAAATCAAAAAACTGACCGGTGCGTAACGCTCTTCTCTTCCTCGTCTTATTGCTCGTGGCCAGTTGCGCTATTGAAGAAGCGCAACCACAAAAAACAAAGCAACTCACTATTGCCCAGAACTTCATGAATACGGGCCAGAAAAAAATCTTGAGCAAAATTGCCAAGCGCCGAGGTATCAACTTATCCATTCTGGAACTGAACGCTAACGAGGTCCGAAAAGCAATTCAACAGAACCCATGGGAGCCTGGCTTTGACCTCATCATACTCGATGGTATTTCCGCTCTCCAGCACTTAAAGGGCCTTGCATTTGAATATCACGAGCCCGCTTTTGCCGCAATTCCAATCGGTGTTTCCTACGTTCCAGACTCCGTTGTAAAAGTTCGGCACTTCAAAGATTTATCTAACCAATATCTTTGGGCTGCTGCCGATGCCAAAGCAGAACCCATACTCAAAGCTCATTTAGCTTATGTCTACAGAAACCGGACAACAAATAAAGTGCTTCAAACATCCTACAAAGATTTGCTGCGTGGGTTCATAGACCACAAACTTGCTTTTGACACTTACCAATTGCAAAATACCTTATTGCTATGTAGATACGACACCCACCTACATGTGCTCAAGAAAGCGGTTCAAAAAAGACAATTTACCTATGCCCTCTCCAAACCAAATCGCTTTTTTGCAGACTACATCAGCTTGTCTGTTGTTGAGCAAACCCCACATCATCAAACAGCACAGGATTTTGTGGGCTTTCTACATTATTTACGCGATCACAATGCCACATTCCGCAACGCTTTTGGCATGAGCAAAAAGTCAAAAGATGCCAAGCAGCCCACGCCTCAGGTCTTGCTCGAATTCTTTGAGAAATGACACCTAAATGACACTGCATCTTGCAGAGTTCGCTAATTTTGTAAAAAATAAACTTATGTATCCAGCAGAACTTGTTCTACCCATGAAAGAAGACCTTACCAAAGTAGGGTTTGAAGAATTACTCGATGCCGCAGCCGTTGACGCCGCCATCTCTCATACTACAGGCACTCTTTTAGTTGTTGTGAATTCAGTTTGTGGCTGTGCCGCAGGCAATATGCGCCCCGGTGTCAAGCTTTCCATTCAGCACAGCAAAATCCCTTCAAAACTGACAACTGTTTTTGCAGGCGTAGATCAAGACGCCGTAGCTCAGGCAAGAAAATACTTTTTGCCGTATCCCCCATCTTCGCCATCCATTGCCTTATTCAAGGATGGTAAATTAGTTCATTTCTTGGAAAGACACCACATTGAAGGCGGAAGCGCCCAAATGATCGCTGCCAACCTTCAGGCGGCCTACGACGAATTCTGTTAATCTACCCGAAAAAGTGCTGCAGCAATGCCGTCGGCATGCAGTTTACCTTGCTCGGTGAGTACAATTTGTTGATCTGTTCTTTTTAACCAATTCAAGCGCGCAAATTCCTCAATTTGCGCGCTTTCTTTTTGAGTCCAATGAGTATTTAACAAGGCTTCATCCAAGCCCCACTTCGTTCTCAAACCAAGTAAAATGAGCTCATTTCTGCGTTCGTTTTCACTCAATATTTCTGTCTCATACCAGCTTTCAGATTTACCCACCTTTTGGGTATAGAGGGTATTATTGCGGACATTCCAACGTCTCGACTTTCCATCAAACGAATGTGCAGAAGGGCCAACTCCTATATAAGGTTGAAATTTCCAGTAAGAACTGTTGTGCCGCGAATGAAAACCTGGCAAAGCAAAATTAGAAATCTCATACGGCTCAAAGCCATTGCTACGCGAACTTTCGATCAATAATAAAAACTGTTCGCTTTGCAAGGTTTCGGCTGCGGGCTGGAGCTTTTTTTGACGAACCAAATGATTCAAGGCGGTTTTGGGTTCTATCGTTAAACAATAGGCCGAAAGATGCTGTATTTTTAGTTGGAATACGGCGTCAAGACTTGCTTTCCAAGCGGATAAGGATTGCCCTGGCAGTCCATAAATGAGGTCTACGGAAATATTATTGAAACCGAATTGTTGCGCAAGTTTGATGCCTTCTAAGCCATCTTTGACTTGGTGTGCTCTATTCATCCAAATTAAATCGCTGTCAGTAAAGGTTTGCAAACCTATGCTCAAACGATTGATTCCAATACCTTTCCAGAAACGCAAGTTGTCTAATGAAATGTCCTCGGGGTTGACTTCAAAAGTGATTTCACAATCTTGAGCGAGCGTATAATATTGATGAATTTGTTTAAAAAGTAGCTCGAGCTCTGCAAAAGATAAAATACTTGGCGTCCCTCCGCCAAAATAGACCGATTGAATCGTGGTTGCCTCGTTTGAACGCAAACTCAACTCGAGAGCTAACGCAGCAATTAAATCAGCACGATAATTCTCAAAGGTGGTGGAAAAATGAAAATCACAATAAGTACAGCGCTTGCGACAAAACGGGATGTGCAAGTATAAACCGCTCATAATTTGCGAAAGTTATTGCTTCACAAACTGTTGCTTCATAACGTTGCCTGCATCGTTAGTCAGCTGTAAGAAATAAGTACCTGCGCTGATGGCTTGAATATGGAGCTGAGTTGCGCTCGCCTCTGTTTGTTCAGCAATGAGCAGCTTGCCACAAAGATCGTAAACCTTTACGTTCATTTGTCCAAAATCGAACCATTCGATGTTCAATAATCCTTGAGCTGGATTTGGTGCAATGGTGAAGTTGAATACGGCTTCGTCTAGATTGGCATCATCGATATGGCGCACAACTGCTGCCGAGCTATCGCCAAAATCAGCAGCAGGCAAAGTGTAAATGACAGCAGCCAAATTATCTGCTAAGGTCAAATTGCCGTCGGTTCCGCCCCATTGTGAAGCTCCTAGTCCATCGCCATAGAAATCGTAAATGACGAAAGTATAGCATTCGAATGCAGAGAGTGGGATATCGTAGTTATAAGTCGTATTATTTTGTAAAGGGTTTGTGGGATCAGTAGGCGCTGGGAACCCACCTGTACCGAAGTTTCCAGAAACACCTTCGTTTCCTTCTGACCAAACCACAGTGCCTGCCGCATTGCGCAGTTCAAGATAAGTTTCGTCAGCGTAGTCATCTGTGAGGAGCGTAACTTTCAATAAGTCGATGGTTTCGGGAACGGCTGTGACAGTAACATTGGCAATAGACTGGTTATTGGTGCTGTTCTCGTCTAAAGCTTGATTAGGATTACTTACAGTGGCAGTAAAGGTGTGGGCGCCTGGAGCAAGCTGAACAGTCGGCAAAGTGATAACTTGCGTTTGCCATTGGTTTAGGGTGCCTGTCCAGTTGTATTGTTGTGCTGTGCCATTATCAATTTGATAAGTAATTTGCGCGCTTGTCAAAACCGTCGTGCCTACATTCATGAGCGAAAAAGTTGGCAAATAGTTGTCGCCGCAAACTGCCTGAGCAGTAAGTTGAGCACCAGATAAAGCAGCATCTAACGCCACAACAGTCGAATTATTTGGGTCGAAACCATCGATAAACGAAGCGCCCGAATTGGTTGGGTCGAGCCAATATTTGAGCTGATTGGTGCTATTGCTTCCTGCAGGCATCCATGAATTGGCAACTCTACCATAATAATCTGGCGCACTTAGGTTTTGGCAAGAAGCACCGCCTCCCCAAAGTTGTCCAATGATGCGATGGTTCTGGTCAAATAAAGGAGATCCTGAAGAGCCGCCTTCGGTGGTGGTGTTGCGATCCCATTCTACAGTCCAGGTTGAATTTGCTTCAGATGAGCCCATTGCTTGAGAAATAGAGGGGGCCGCGTCGTCAAAAGAGATTTTTTGATGTCTCCAGAAGGGTGATGGATACAAACTGTTGTCGTAGGAATAGTTCCTGAGTTGTCCCAACCAGAAAAATAAGGGTTGTAGTCTAATGGTACTGTTCCATTTACAAGGCCGCCCGTAATTTCGACTAAGCAGAAGTCGGATGGGGTACGGCGCGCACGCAATACAGCGCCACTCAAGGACTGAAACGTAGGAGACGTCGCAGGATTTGCGCAGTCTGTAGCTTGCCAATTGAAACGGAAAACCCACGTTGCCGGGTTGCTGTAACAATGGTTGGCAGTCAGAACATATGGCTTGCCGTCGTTTTGAGTGTTATTGATGAGCGCTCCAGAACAAAATCCGCTACTTCCTGAAACGAGCATTACCGCACTGTTGCGTTGTTGAGTCCAAGGCAATCCGTCTGGGCAATTGGCGTTCATGTTGCAAGAACCAGAGCTGCCAAAGGCTTTTTGGATGAATTCATTTGCGGTGCGGTAACCATGCGTAACGGTACCAACCTGAATATGACCTGCCATATTTTGAGGCGCTACATAATATTCGACGACAGCTTCTTGACCGGGGATGAGCTCCGTGCCGAGTTGGCCATCGTAGATGTGTTCTTGGGTAAAAGCGCCTAGAATAAAGTCTTTAGAAGGATTGTAGACAAAAAGTTGATTCCCTTCTGGAATGTTGGTATTTTCAAAGGTCAGGTTAACCGTAAGTGCTTGCTCGCATTTAACGCGCAATAACCATAAGCGGGCGCCATTGGGTAGGTCAAACCAAGAACCCGCGTTGGTTGTATTCAAGTTCGTGTAGTTGTTGTAACCAAAACGCCAAGGGGCGATGCCTTGATCATCAGTGCTGGCGTCTTCAGCTTGAAGCGCTGTAATATCAGGTTGCGTATAAATCCACTGCTCGATGACTTTGTCATTCAAAACAAGTTTGGTTGAGGTAGGCAAACCACCTTTACCTTGGATTTGGGAAAAAAGGGGTGAGCTCAGGGTAATAATGAGCAGGGCGTAAAGTGTTTTCATGGAGATTACATTACTAGTTAGACTCTTCGAAAATAGTTCTTTTTAAGACAAGTTGTATCTTTGTCTTATGTCAAAACCATTTGTTGTCGGGATATGCGGAGGTAGTGGGGCTGGTAAGACAACCTTACTCAAGCGCTTGTCTGAGACTTTTCAAGGAGCAAGTACGGCAGTGTTCTCCATGGACAACTATTACCTGCCCATCGAACAACAAACCAAAGATGCCAACGGTATTGTCAATTTTGACCTACCTACTGCGCTCGATCATCAGAAATTAACTACCGATCTTCAAACACTTATTTCAGGGCAGCCCATCGAAGTACGCGAGTATTTTTTCAATGTCCAAGGAAGCAAAAGTGTGCTTTTAACGATACAACCAAGCGACCTCATCATTGTAGAGGGCCTCTTTACATTGCACTACCAAAGCGTCTTTTCACAACTCGACTTCAGTATTTTTGTAGATGTAGACCACGCCACCCAGCTCGATAGACGTATCTACCGCGATCAAGAAACAAGAGGCTACAAGCGCTCTGAAATCATTTATCAATGGGAAAACCACGTGCTGCCGTGCTACGAACAATTTATTGAGCCTTATCGCAACAACGCGCACTTCGTTTACTGCAATGACCACCGTGCCGACGAAGATTACTTGCGTTTGAGCGAACAACTGCGTACCTTGGTGCCTGATCGCTTTTAAAAATGACCCCTGTTCGACATTTCTTGCGCACCTGGAAGTTCAGTCTATTTGGGCTTCTTTTTCTGCTCATAGGAGGATTTTTGTTTTTTTCGAATCAAGAGCGTCAATTTTCAGTCGCTAGCATTCAAACGCGCTTCACAGAACTAGAAAAAACTGCGCAACAGCAAGCTCGGCTGATTCTAAAGGAACTCGATAAGGGCAATAACCTTCCAAAATCCAGTATCCTTACTTACCATCTTTATGACAAAGATGTCCTTTTCGGTTGGAGCAGCAATCAACTGCCAATTGGCCGCTATCAAACAGACCTCTTCCCTTCAAATGGATTGGTTAAATTGAACAACGGTTATTATTACAGTCACACCATTCAAAAAAAAGACGTCACCTGCTGTGTGAGTTTTTGTCTGCTCAAAGAATATGAATTTAGCAATGCGTATTTAGGATCGGCAAATCCTGGTTTTTGGAAGCAGCAATTCAAAGTAAGCCTCAGTGGGCCTGAAAAATTCGCAATTCGCGACCGGCATCGAGATATCGTCTTCTACGCCAGCCCATTAGCGCTTGATACACTTCCGGCAAGCAGCAATTGGGGTCCGGTTTTTATGCTACTTGCTATACTCTTGTTTTGCTATCAGCTGCAAACCTATTTTGAAAGAAGTTGGTGGGGCGGCCTACTGTTATTGCTCGGTTTGGTAGTTGTAAGAATTGTGTTTTACGAAATCAATTGGCCGGCCGAATGGCTTTTAAGCGATTGGTTTTCGGCAGGTTTTTTTGCCTACAACGAGTGGTATCCCGATTTCTTTTCTTATTGTGTCAATAGCCTGTTCGTAGTTTTTGGCCTTCGGATCATTAGTTCACTTTGTCGCGTCATGGCGCGTTGGTGGGCCCATGCCATTACACTGTTGTTACCACTGCTTCTCTGGCTCTATATCCTGCATTTGTTAAAGATTCTCATTGAGCACTCCAATATACCGCTGAGCTTTGAACATCTTTTTGACTTGCGCTTGACCTCTTATTTCTTTTTCTCCCTGTTGGGTTTCTTACTCTACAATTTTCAGAAATCGGTATTATATGCGTTGGAATTGAACCGAAACGAACGTTGGTTCAGGAATACTGTGCGCAAAATCGCGTTTTTGGCGTTGCCTTTTGTGGCATTGCTCGTCGAAAGCCAAGATTGGATCAATACCCTCCCACTACTTGTCATTTTTGTGCATCTCTTATTTGAAAAATACAAGAGAAATTCTTGGAGGAGACTCAGTAGCCAACTATTGATATTAGCCATTAACGCCGCTATTGTCACCTTTTACTTGCATGCACTCCAAACACAAAAAGACCTGGATAATCGGAAACTTTTTGGCCAACAACTCTCCATTGAACGGAATATCAATTTAGAATTAGCTTATGCGCAAATAGCCCCAAATATTGCGGAGGAGAATTGGTTGGCAGCCTCTTTCGATTCACTCCAAAAACAATTTACTAAAGTTGGTTTTGAACATACACTAACTCAAAAATTCTTTACCGGCGTTTGGGACGGATTTGACATCGAAGCCGATTTATACGGGCCCACCGACGCACCTTGTTTTGGCTCAGACAGCCTCGAATTAATGCGACTCAAGACGCTCGTAAGGCACCATGGTCAGGCATCAGATATTCAAGAGGGATTGTTTTTTATGCCTCATGAAGAGGAAGGGTTGAGCTACGTGATCCTGCTGCGACTCCCATCACAAAAAACACTTGCCATTACACTAGTTTCAAAAAGAATCCCAGAGGAAATTGGATTTCCAAGATTGTTAATTTCTGATCAAGCCGGGATTTCAAATCGTTTAGAGGCCTATACCATCGGTAAATATGCGGAGGGCAGACTCATCCATCAGACAGGTACATTTAATTATCCAAACCTCTTGCGCACTTTCGAACAAAAAGGAAACAAGCGCAGTCAATTCGAAGACAACGGCTACACCCATGTTTTGGTGCAGCGCCACAAGGGTTCTGCAATCATTATCTCGTCTCCCACAACTAGCTGGTTCACCAACGTTACGAGTTTTGCCTTTATGTTTGTTTTTTGGGGCGTGTTGTTAGTGATGAACCAAGTTTTCCGGACCATTTTCCGCAACAAAAGCGTGCAATGGTCGCTTTCTTTTAAAGTTCAGCTGGCCTTTTTACTCATCTTAGGCCTCTCCTTATTCTTATATGGCCTCGGAAGTTCTCTTTTCATTGGGGAGCAATTCGACCATTATACGCAACAAGCATTGCGCGAAAAACTGTCGGCTGTTCAGACTGAATTACGCGGCCAAACGATCGATTTAGACACCTTAGATGTCAATGAAGTGGGCAAGCCCTTAGAAAGTAAATTAGCGCGGCTTTCTGCCGTTTTCAAAACCGATATTTTTGTTTTTGACAACGATGGTTTTCTGATTGCCTCTTCGAGACCAAAGCTTTTCGCTTATGGGCTCATTGGTGAACACATGAACGCACAAGCCATGGATGCGCTCATTGGCAATAACCAAAGCTATTTCTCGCACCAAGATCAGATTGGGAGGCTCACCTACAGAAGTGCCTACATTCCGATCATCAATCAAAGCAGAAAACAAATCGGTTTTATCAACCTTCAACTATTTGGGCAACAAGAGGCCTACCAACAACAAATCGAGCGCTTTTTCAAGGCCGCTATCAACGTCTTTGTTTTGCTTTTAGCCATCTCAGTTTTCATTGCACTCATCGTCAGTAATTGGCTCATTGGACCCTTACAATTGGTAGCTAGGTCTGTTCGCAATCTTGAATTGGGAAAAAGCAATCAAAAAATCAGTTACCAAAACGACGATGAAATTGGCGCGCTCGTTAAAGCCTACAACGATAAATTAGCAGAACTAGAGCACGCTGCCCAGCAAATTGCGCGCAGTGAGCGCGAAAGCGCATGGCGCGACCTCGCACAACAAATTGCGCATGAGATTAAAAATCCATTGACACCCATGAAGCTCAATATCCAGCACTTGTTGCGCAAAATGGAGGCAAAAGATACAGATGCAGAGGTGCTCGCCCAAAAAACCTTACCGAACCGCAGCGAACAAATCGATGCGCTGGCGCGAATGGCCAATGAATTTGCGCGCTTTGCCAAGCTGCCCGAACCGCTGTTTGAAAAAATAGAACTACAATCTTTTGTAAGGCTTGCCATTAAACTTTTCGACGAGGGCTTTCAGCACATACATTTTGAAGCAGCGACGAATCCTATTTGGATAAGCGCTGACAAAGATATGCTCAATCAAGTTTTTCATAATTTACTACTCAATGCCCAACAAGCGACTGAGCAACAGAATGAGCCCCAAATTGTAGTGGCCCTTTCGCTTCATGAAAATAATCAAGAAGTGTTTATCCGGATAACAGACAATGGTGTGGGAATTCCAGCTGCCCAACAAGAACGCATTTTTACACCCTACTTTACTACGAAATCTTCGGGATCGGGTATTGGCTTGAGTGTGGTGCGGCAAATCATAGAAAAACACAACGGAACTATCCGTTTTGAAAGTGAACCAAATGAAGGGACCTCCTTCTTCATCCGTCTAAAGCTACTTTCTGAAGGGCTTTAAATCGAAAATAAATACTTTGTTTTTTTGATACAAGCGCTGCGTTAGGAACGGTTTGATGAGCGGATTTGCGGTGTCTGCTTGCAAGATCAAGAGCTTGTCTGCACCCATTTGAATCCAACGACGGATCATGAGTGAATCGCTGATGTAACGACGGTAACCATAGCCGCTGAAACCGATCCGATCTATAGTACTGAGGTGCACGTTCGGATACGGGTCCGAAAAACAAAAAACGGTATCATGAGGCGCTATCACCTGCTGTATGGCCGCACTTTGCTGCTGGATTTGCTCCAAGCCTTCTTGGTGGTTGAAATAAAACCAGCCCCAATTGCCT
>JAJTGF010000047.1 GCA_021299335.1 Cryomorphaceae bacterium | reverse complement strand
AATATCTATGTGGGCTCTACAACGGGTGTGTACAAGTTCAGCAATGGCTTGTTTCAAGAAGCATTTTATCCGACCAATTCTTCTGTCTACGACATTCAAATCAACACCAACGGTGAACTCCTCGCTTGCGGCGGCACAGGAACCTCTTCGAGTACTACCCGTTCAGGTACCATAAGATCACTTGCCATTGGGGCCTGCGCACCACAGGCGCTCACCTGTTGCGATGCAGCGATTTGTCAACCTCAAAATGTTTGTGAGACGGATGCGCCTTTTCAACTTGTGGTCGGAACTGTTGGAGGAACTTGGAATGGACTTGGCGTCAATGCCCAAGGAATGTTTGATCCATCGGTAGCCGGCGCTGGTGTGCAAACGGTTTATTACACTCTGCCTTGCGGCACCGATTCCGTACAAATTACGGTGAGTCCATGTACGGCTTTGCAAGTTTGCCTTGAGTCCAATGGTCAAATGACTGTTTCTGGGGGAGTAGGGCCCTATACATGGGCTTATTACACACCCGCTTCAACCACACCGATCACCAATCAGACTGAATGTCAAAATTGTGGCTACACTTGGTTTTTTGGTCAGTGCATCAATGGCTTTACACCCGTTACGAGTTGTTCGAGTCCTGCAGCTTATGTCAATTTTGCAACAGGCATTAGCGTTGCGACGCCCTCAGCTCAAACACAATTTCAAGTCACTGATAACGCAGGTACTGTTTACCAATTCACGCTCTCTCAGTTGGCACCTTGTGCTGCGAATCCATGCGCAGGTTTTTCTGCAAATGTGTTGAGCCAAACAAACCCAACTTGTTTTGGTGCAGCGAACGGCAGTGTCTCAATTGCACTTGCTAATGGCACCGCACCTTTTACCTATAATTGGAGTCCGGTGACCTCAACAACGAATTCCTTAAACAACTTAAGTGCCGGAAGCTACACTTGCACCATTACCGACGCCAACAATTGTTCGGCAGTGTTCAGCACAACCCTGACGGATCCTACTCAATTGACTATTTCTAGTGTCACCACCCCAACTCCATGTGGCCTGCAAGAGGGCAGCATGAGTATACAAGTAAGCGGGGGCACTGCTCCGTATACATACGCGTGGACGCCAGCGGCTTCGAATACCAATGCGCTTTCCAATCTCGGATCTGGTATATACACTGTTGTTGTAACAGATGCCAACGCGTGTCAGGCCACAATCAGCGATACGGTCCAAATCAGCAATGGCCCACAACTCAATGAATCGATCTCAGCTTCTTCTTGTATGAGCAACACAGGGTCTATCAGTGTTGCAATTGTAGGTGGGACGCCTCCTTATACCATTTCTTGGGTTCCTAATTTAGGAAATACACCAACCTTATCAGGTCTTGGCCCGAATGATACGCTCACCATTTTTGTCAGTGATGCGAATGATTGTGGTGCTTCAGAAACGTATGTCATTACCGCTCTGAATGATTTTGAACTCAACAGTTGGGCCTCAAGCACAAGTATTTTGGAGGGTGAAAGTGTAGTGCTCAATGCGAGTGGTGCCCTAAATTACAGCTGGACGCCCTCTCAAGATTTGAGTTGCCCAAGTTGCCCAAGTACGAATGCAACTCCTGACATCACTACGCAGTACATCGTCACTGGTACGCTCGACAATGGCTGTACAGATCAAGACACACTACTCATTACCGTGACACAAGTTTGTGGCGCTGTGTATGTCCCAACTATTTGCTCACCGGCAGCACAAGATACCGAAGATCAGCGCATTTGTGTTTATGGCAATTGTATCGCCGAATGTCTGTTTGTGATTTACAATCGGTGGGGCGAGGTTGTTTTTGAAACGACAGATCAACAACAATGTTGGGATGGCACCTATCGGGGTCAGGCCCTTCCTGGCGATGTCTTTGCTTACAAGTTGCAGGTGAGGCTTCAAGACGGTACTTCACTCGTGAAATCAGGTAACATCAATTTATTGCGTTAGACATGAGAAATTGCTATTTCCTTACTTGGTACTTCTGTTGTTTGGGGTTTTTAAGTCTAGCTCAAGATTTACACACCTCTCAACCACAGCAAAACCCTCTTTTGATTTCACCTGGTTTGTGCGGAACAGAAATGGGCTCGGTGGCTCGGGTCAGTTTTAGGCAGCAATGGAAGCAGTCATTGGCGCCTTTTGAATCCAAACTCCTCTCTTATGAATGGAAGCCCCAACAAATCAGACAAAATGAAGCTTATTTAGCATTGGGTGCGCAAGTGCAGTTGGATCAAACTGGTGATGTGCAACTCGTCAATAACGGTTTAGCTGTCAATGCGGCCTACCATTTGCCGATGAATCGCTACAGTTATTTGTCGGGCGGTATCTATGTAGGTTATGGACAACGGCATATTGAGCCCACGGGTCAGTGGGGAAGTCAATACAACGGTTTGGCTTTTGATCCGAGTATATCGCCAAGTCTTACGCCCGGCCCGCGCTATTCACTCTCGTTTTTAGATGCTGGCTTTGGCTTTGCTTATCACTACAACCGTGGAAATATCCGTGAAAATACGCTCTCTAGTTTGCAGGCAGGCCTCGGCCTTTTTCATGTGAATCGCCCTTCTTTTGATTTCATTGCCAGTAGCATGCGCATGCCCATTCGCACTGCATTTTTTATGCAGTCTGAGTTTTGCCTAGGACAAACCAAAACCGCGCTGGTTCCATTGGTGCTTTATCAGTTTCAAGGTGTGTCTCGCGCTTTGCTTTTTGGTGCTCAGTATCGATATTACGTAAAGGGATCTGCTTTTTCGAGAATAGATAACCAAAAGGTAGTGAGTTTGGGCCTATTCAATCGCCTGAAAGATGCGGTTGTTTTACAAACTGCTTTTCAAGTGAATCATTTAAAAGTAGCGCTCAGCGCAGATGTAACCATCTCTAGTTTTTCGAAAGTGCAACGCTTGCAGTCTGCCTTTGAAATGCAATTAAGTTATTACTTCAATTGAGCGCTTTGACTGTATTATCTTTGCACGTTTTTGAGTTTGCAAGCTAAATATTACTAAATTCGTACATCTATTTACTGCTTATGAAAAAAATTACCTTCTTTTTTGCCCTTTTTAGTGCATGTACCACATTTGCCCAAGAGGGAAAAATGGGACTTCAATTCAACGCCGGTGCGCATCTCATGAGTGAGGCTGGCAATGGTTTGAGCTTCAATACTGCACTTACCTATAATTTTGTACCGAGTTTTGGCCTGAAACTAGACGGAGGTCTTGACTTAGTTGGTGCAGACAACCTCAATCGCTTAGGCTTGCAACTGAACCTCAACGTTGTGAAATTAGCCAATAAAGACGCTAAATTCGGTCTTGAACTCCACGGTGGTGCTGCCTTGCTCAACAACGGAAATTCAATTTTTAACGATACTTACTTGTTGCGCGGCGACGACATGATCGCCATCATGGCTGGTCTTACGCCAAGCTTCAAAGTAAGCGATAAAGTGAGAATTTTGATTGATGCAACTTATATGCCGAAACTCTTCAAAATTGATGGCGTTATTACCAAATACCTCAACACCACAGTAGGTGTAGCCTACCAATTTTAAATGGTAAACTTATGGATTGAAAAGCGGACTTTGTTCCGCTTTTTTTATGCCTTGGAAGTAGAGCATCAGACTGAGAAGCAATAACACATGTGAGAAATCATTGCGATCAAACCACGGGTGTAAGTTGATTTTCTGGTTTTGTATAAAAGCATTAGGCAGTAGAATGAGCGCAGCTATCCAAAAGTTCTTGAAGTGAGACCCTAATTTCAAATGGTAATAAGTACCCAAAAACCCCAATGAAAAAATCAGGCCTATACCGCTCACGAGTGTCGGTACAAACAAGCCTTTGCTTTGATCTATAGTCAGGTCTACTTTTACAAAGACCATGCACTCTGTGAGGATTCCCAAAATCAAGAGCGCCAGTGCGGAATGGGTAAACCATGTTTTTTTCTTGGGATCTGACCACAAGCTGATCATTGCTTTGGCCAAATAAAATGTACTGACCATTCCGAGTATCCAAGAAGGGTATTTACCCCAAAGGCCAGTGTAGTTATAAAACAAATGTCCACAACCACCCAGTATAAAACTCCAACCAAACCAAACAAAAAACAAACGCCAATAATGGAAAAATGGCTGCGTTTTATTCATTTTTCGAATTTGAGCGGCAAAAAAGAGTGACATAGCAAAGAGTACAATATCCCCAAACATGGCATTGGGCTCGAGAAGTTGGAGATCAAAAATATCCCACTGGATTTTTGGAAAATCTTGTCCTATCATTTGCTTTGTTCTTCAAATTGATGAAGGTTCTTGAGTAAGATCCATTCGATTAACCGAGGTGAGATGCTATTCAACATCCGATTGAGCATGCCCATCATGGTTTGGGTTTTTTTGTAGCGTCTGTTTTTAAGGAGTAGGAGGCAATCAGCAGCAACTTCTTCCATGCTCAGTACTTTGCCTTTTTTTCTCGCTGCGAGTTGTTGCTTGCTGCCATCTGCGGCCAATACCTCTTTATTGTGAACGATTTCGGTCATGGCCACTTGTAAAAGTCCGACATGCACACCGTTTGCTTTTTCTTCGATTCGCAAGGCCTCTACAAAAGCAGTTAGCGCCATTTTAGAAGCGCTGTAGGGTGCCAAGCCAGGCAGCCCATGAATTCCTGCTAAACTGGAAATAAAAACGATTTGTCCTTTGGTTTGGCGCAAATAGGGTAGCGCAAAATGCGTTGGATGCATGGTTCCAAATACATTGCTTTTGAAAACTTGCTCTATGACGCTCGGATGTAAATCTGCAATGTAACCCCTGCTAGAAATACCTACGTTATTAATGAGGAGGTCTATTTGCCCAAATTTATCGTGAGTAAATAAGATGAGCGCTTTTGCTTCCTCTAAATTGGAAATATCACCTGTAAAATAAGCATTGACAATGCCCAAAGCATTGAGCTCTTGGCTCACTGCTTTCAAGCGTGCTTCATCTCTGCCATTAAGGACAATTGTTGCACCTTCAAGTCCTAAGGAAAGCGCGATTTCTCGTCCGATTCCGCGACTAGATCCAGTGACAATTGCTACTTTATTACGGAAGCCTTTTTTTGCCATTGGTCATAGTGTATTTCAGGATGGTATTTGAGTGCTGTGAGGCTATTGGCCCACGACATCGCAACATGTACTAAAAATGCGATCCAAATATTGCCCGCCATGAGAGTGAGTAAACATAAAACAAAACCCAATGGCACTGCACCGATCGTTTCTTCAATCCCTTTTGGGATATGTGTCGCGGAGTAGAGTGCTACATTGACCGCGATGGCAAGCCAAATACCGAAGGCCTCTACCAAAGGAAAAAGTAGAATCCCTCTAAAAAGGAGTTCATACCCAAAAAGATAAATAGCCCAACCCCATAAATTGAGGCGAAAGGTCTTTTGGTTCCAATTGCTTGCCCTGATTTGTGGGTAATTCAGCAGATTTTTGGGTTTTTTCGCAGAAAATACGGCCAACGGAATCACGATGGCTGATAAGCTTATTGTTGCCAAAACATTGAAGAGTAGGGTGTCTGTACGGAAATTCAAGCCGTAATCCGTTAGGCCTCTTTCGGGATGAATAATACTCAAAACCACCAATGGCAAAAGGCCCATGCTCAAAAAGCCCAACCATTTGGTCATGTAGATGAACCTCAACCAAGCGGTGTTGGTGTCGTATTTTTTGAAATAGTAGTCCTTGATTTTCTCCGATTTAGAAATAAACCAAAACACCACAAATCCGATGAGCGCGAGGTAAATAGGTGCGACACCCGCTGTTAAGGTTGGTTTGTGGTCAAATGGCAGGGGAAGGAATTCAATCATGGTCAGTTTGGTAGGTAGCCATTTACTTTATACCAATCAATGCAATCTGCGATGGCGTGCTCGATGGGTGTTTGAGGCAAGCCCAATTCTGTACGGGCTTTTTGGGGTGAATAAAACTGCTTGACACTTGCCATTTTTGCCATCGAATAGCTCAATTGAGGCGCTTTACCAGTAAGCCGAGCGACCACAGAATTAAGGGCTCCGACTATATTGATGACAAATCCAGGGAATTGCTTGATGCGAAAGGGCTGCTCAAAAACCTCAGCCGCTTTTCTAAACATTTCTCCAAAGTATAAATTTTCGTTGCCAACAATATAACATTGGCCTTCTCGGCCTTTGGTTAAGGCGTTGACGGTGGCTAAGGCTACGTCTTTGGAATACACAAAGTTCTTTCCGCCGCCGGCGAAGCCTGGCAACTTATTTTTGTAGAGTTCTAGTAACATTCTTCCCGAGGTTGGTCCAGAATCGAAAGGACCAATCATAAAGGTAGGATTCAAGACTATAATGGGGAAGTTTTCTTTTTGATGTAGGTCGAGTAAATGACATTGCGCCTCGTACTTGCTGTCCATGTAGTCCATTTTGAATTGGTCACCGGTATAGGGTTGGTTTTCGTCACCGGGCTTTTCTTTAGTGCCGTGATTAAAAGAATTGGCAGTGCCAATTTGAATCATTCTTTGGAGCCCGTGTTTTTGTGCGATAGCTGCAATATTTTTAACACCTTGAAGATTCACAGCATGGATGCTTTCATGCCTGCGTGGCCAAATAGTAGTAAGTGCTGCGATATTGATTACGAACTGACAAGTCGCCATTTCACGATCGAGAAAAGTGGTGTCGAGGATATTTCCTTCTACAATTTCAAGTGCTAAACCATCGAGAACTTTGGTGCTGCTGCCAGGAAGAATTTGAGTTTTTACCTGATAACCTTGTGCAAGTGCTTCGCGTGTGACGCTGGCACCGAGCATACCGTTGGCACCGGTTATAAATACGCAATTGGTCATGAATAACTAAAAAGAAGCCAAAGATACTAAAATTTCCAGCAGCTTTAGATGAAATAGATTGCGCCAATTGAAGCAATAGAGGTGAGCAGAAGCACGATCATTTGTTCTATGCTCAGTTGCATGCGCACTTGTACTTTTGGTCTTTTCAAGGCGAGTATAAGTAGGCGCAAGTAAACAAACGCACCAATTACGGAGGCAATCAAGGCCAAAATGGCAGTGTATGGCACATGCGGCGTAGCTGACCACAATAGGGAGAATTTTCCGAAGAACCCTGCAAACGGTGGAATGCCAGCCAAAGAGAACAGTGCAATGACCAAAGCAATGCCAATCATGGGGTTTTTCCAGGCAATACCTTCCCAGTTTGCCAAAGCATCGCTGTCGTCATTGACCGCAAGGTTAATGACAACGAGCGCAATTGTAGCTAGCGCATAGGCCCCTACAAACAAGAAGATGTTGCTGTTGTGAATATCGGCAAGAGCAAAAAGCATAAGGCCTGCATTGGCAATAGAGGAGAAGGCGATGAGTCTTCTGAAATTGGTTTGTTTCCAGGCTGTAATGTAACCGTAAAACATAGAAATAACGATGAGTAGGCTGATGAGGTCGATCCAAAAGAAATAGGAGTCTCTGAAAACTTGACCAAAAACATTGATCAGGCCATAGATGCCGGCGATTTTCACGACGGTTGACATGTACATAAGTACTGCATTGGAAGCGCCCGCATAGACATCTGGCCCCCAAAAATGGAAGGGAACTGCGCCAATTTTAAAGATGAATCCTGCCAAAATAAAGAGGCTGCCGATCATGGCCATTGGGCTCTGCCAAATACCAATAGCGAGGTTTGATTGGATTTCGATGAGTTGGAAACTTCCGGTAGCACCATATAACAGTGCAATGCCAAATAAGAGAATGGCTGAAGCGAAAGACCCGGTAAAGAAGTACTTCACAGCTGCTTCGGCGTATGTACTGCTGCCTTTGTCGATACCCACTAATACGTAGATCGGAATTGATAGGATTTCAAGTCCGATAAAGAAAAGCATGAGGTCGCCGGGCTGTGCCATTAAGATGGCTCCGCATAAGGAAAAGAGAATCAGGCCAAAATAATCACCGGTGTGTTCGTCGTCATTTTTATAACGTTTGAAGCCACCTAAAAGCGCAAGTAGCGTCACCGCACACAATAATATGATCACGATACCCTGTGTAGGAACAAAAGCCGCATAAGAAGAAAAAGGAGAGTTGTAAGATCCTCTGTAGTAAGCTGCCAATCCAGCTCCGATCAAACCAAAACTTGCAATGAATAAAGAAGCAACTGGTTTTTTGCTCATGCCTGCAAAAAGCCCCAAAAGGCCACTGATAAAAAGAATAACGATACTATCCATAGTGCGAATTAATGAGTAGGTTGAGTAAGACTTTGTGCAACAAAGTCAGTGAGGCATTGAGGTGCTAGACCTAGGTAAATGGCTGCAACGCTCAGGATGGCAAAAACGATAAGTTCAGACCAATGAAGATCGGCGAAAGCTGCAATTTTAGTAGGGCCAAACATGGGTGCTTGATAAGCACGAAGCATGTATACCGCACCCAAAACTAGTGTGGTACTAGCTATAAAACCAGTGAGCGCATGAGCGCTGAATAATGCTTTGATCAAAAAGAACTCGCCAATAAAACCTGCAGTGAAAGGAACAGAGAGCGAGACGAAAGTAAGTACGGCAAACCAAAAAGCAAAGCGAGGAGCTACTTTGGCAATGCCGCCGAGCTCTTCGATATTGCGCGTTTGGAGGCGCAACTCAATGATGCCTGCCGCTAAGAACAAACCAATCGAAACAATACTGTGATTGACGATTTGAACAACCGCAATTTGGTTGGTGTCGAAATCATTCAGCATTAATGCAGCCGCAATGAGGCCCAAGTGGCTCAGCGATGCATAAGCAAATAAGGTTTTGATATCGCGTTGTCTGATAGCGATAATTGCGCCGTAAACAACCCCAATGAGTCCGAGACTAATGATTGGCCAACGCCAAAAATCTGTGGCTACACCATCAAAAATAGGCAATACCCATTTGAGCAGCCCAAAAAGTGCCATCTTGAGCATGATAGCAGATAATAACATGGTGCCGGCTGTTGGTGCTTTGGTGTAAGTTTCTGCCTGCCAAGTGTGGAAAGGAAACAATGGAATTTTGACGGCAAATGCGAAAAGGAAACCGCCCATCAAGAGGGTGCTGGTATTTCCGAGCGCATTGAGGTCTGCTACTAAAAGCCCTTCATAGGTTTGTTGGTTTGTTGCGTGCATGAGCCCAATGACCGCCAATAACATAGCGAGTGAACCCAATATGGTATACAAGAAAAATTGAAGCAGGGCTCTTGGTTTTTCAAAAGAACCGAACCAATAGAGGATCAAAAAGATCGGTAACAAGGTCAATTCCCAAAAAATGTAAAACCCAAGAATGGTATTAGTGGTAAAGACACCCACTAAACCAAATTGCATGAGTAAAGCCAGTGCTGTAAAGCGCTTTTCTTGGGTAATATTGCTGGTAAATTGGCTCAAAAAGACCAAGAAAAACACCGCGTTGGTGAGTAAGATCATGGTGAAACCAAGGCTGTCAATGGAAAAACGGATAAAGCGCAGTCCGAAATCGACGAGGAGGTGATCGGTTGGTTTGAAGTAACAGACCGCAACAATACTCCAGGCAAGAGAAAGCGCACTTGCTATGAGTCCGAATAAACGCGTTTGTGCACTTGGAAGCAACCAAGCCACAAGACTAAGAACAAGGGGTAATAGAATTAGTGCCAAACCGAAAGTTTTAAAATGTAATATGCAACGAATGTGATGAGTCCGAAAACCATCCAAAAGAGGTAGCTACTCAAAAAGCCTGTTTGCCATTTGCGCGTTAAATTGGCGGTGTTGAGGATGCTATCTGCAATGGCGTAAACACCATTGCGCAAAATTTGAATATCGAGCACCTGTGCAGCGAATCCTGAGAGCGCAAGTAATGGCTTCACGAACACAAGGTGATAGAGTTCGTCTACATATAATTTTTGTGCCGAAAGGTTTTCCCAGGTAGAAAGCGCGCTGTCTTCTTTTGCTGTAGCACCTTTTTTGACGTAATTCAGGTAGGCCCAAATCAGAACTCCGATAGCGATTGCACTGGCAAAAATCATAAGGCCCATTGCAGTATTGAAGTCGAGGTGCACGTTGTGCACTGCAGAAAGCCCGAAGGTGCCGTGACTCAGGTAGTGATCAAACCAATGCGCTACATTTTTAAAGAAAAGCCCTGGTAAATTCAATAAGCCTCCAAATATAGAAAGTGCGGCGAGCACCATTAAAGGAAGTGTCATGGAAAGACCACTTTCATGAACCTTGCTCTTGAGTGCTTCACCACCGCGGAACTGACCATGAAAGGTGAGGAAGTAAAGGCGGAACATATAAATTGCGGTCATGGTGACGGCAAGTACCAATACACCGTAAACAACAGGGTTGTGGTGTAGGGCTTGCGCCATGATTTCATCTTTGGAGAAAAATCCGGACAAGAACGGGATACCTGAGATGGCCATGGTGCCAATGAAGAAAGTAAAGTGGGTGATGGGCATGATTTTGGCGAGGCCACCCATCTTGCGGATGTCTTGTTCTTCGTGCATGCCGTGGATCACAGAACCAGAACCCAAGAATAACAAGGCTTTAAAAAAGGCATGCGTGGTTACGTGGAAGAGTGCAACTGTGTAAGCACCGAAACCAAGTGCCACAAACATGAGCCCCAATTGAGATACGGTAGAGTAGGCCAATACTTTTTTGATGTCGTTCTGACGCATCGCCATAAATGCAGCAAGTAAGGTGGTGGCTAGGCAATAAACACAAGGTGATAAAGATCATGGCCCCACCTTGTAAGGCTGGATTCGCTTGGACGGCTTTGCCTATTTGTAAAAATTCGAGGGTATTGAACTGACCAAGGATCATGAATAAAGCGAGCAAGAGACCTACATCGCCGATGCGGTTCATGATAAAGGCTTTGCGTCCAGCCAAACTATTGGCTAAGCCTTTTTGCGCGTCGTTGTAATGGAAACTTATGAGCAAATAAGAACACATCCCGACACCTTCCCAGCCAAAGAACAGTACAAAGTAGTTCGAGCCAAGTACCAAAAGGAGCATCGAGAAGATGAACAAATTCAAATAGGTAAAAAACTTGTGGTAACCTTCGTCGTGGCTCATGTAACCCATCGAGAAGAGGTGAATCAGGGCTCCAATACCGGTAATGATGAGCGTCATCCACACAGACAAGGCATCGATTTGAAAAGAAGCATTGATGCGCAGTTGCTCAAAATCGATGATATTGAAAAGTTTGACGATTTGCGTGCCATGGAGGCCGTTGAAAAGAGTTGTGGCCAAAAGAAAAGCAGTAAATACAACTCCTGTGGCCAAACCACCAACCAAAGTTTTGGGCATTTTCTTGCCAAAAAGCCCGTTAATTGCAAAGCCAATTAATGGCAGCGCAATGATGAGAAGAAGCGTCAGGTCTTTAGCCATTGTTAATTTTTAAGTTGGTTGTACATGTCAATATCGATAGACTTGAGATTGCGGTAGGCCATAATAATAATCGAAAGCCCAACCGTTGCCTCGGCTGCTGCAACAACCATGGTAAAGAACACAAAAATTTGCGCGTCTCCGTTGTTGTAGTAGGTCGAGAAAGTCACGAGCATGAGGTTGACGGCATTGAGCATGAGTTCAATGCACATGAGTAGCACGATCATGTTTTTGCGCGTCATGGCACCTATAGCGCCAATGGTAAAGAGCGCAAAAGAAACGAACAAGTAAAAATCGAGAGAGGTTCCGATACTAGAGGCAGCTTGCATATTATTCGATGATTTGTTTTTCGCGCTTGGCCAATAAAATGGCTCCGACCATTGCGGCGATAAATAAAATAGAGGTGAGTTCAAACGCGACGATGTACTTAGAGAACAAAAGGTTACCAAGTTCTTTGACCAAGCCTATCTGGCTGTCGTTGTCGCGGTAAGATTGCCCGAGGATGAGCGTGTCTTTGAGTGCAGTGATGAGCACCAAAAACAAAGAGCCCCCAGCAATAAAGGCCGCGAGTTGTGCGCCTCTGGTGGTCATGGGCTCCACTTCTTTGTTTAGGTTCAGTAGCATCAAAACAAACAAGAACAAAACCATGATGGCTCCGGCATAGACAATCATATTGACGATTGCCAAAAACTGGGCATTCATCATGATGTACATGGAGGTAATGAAAAAGAAGGTAACGACCAAATAAATGACGCTACGTACAGGGTGCTTACTCAGTACAACCATTAAGGCCGAAGCGAGCGTAAGACTCCCTAAGATGATAGAAATGATTTGCAAACTCATATTTGGGTACGTTTACCGGTGTGTTGTCTTTTAGTGATGTCGATGCGCTCGTCTAGGGATTCAACGAGTTTGTCTTTGCCGTAGGTAAAGTTGTCGCGCTCAAAGTAAGTCGGAACCAAGCGATCGGTTAAGAAAATAGCTTCTTTGGGGCAGGCCTCTTCGCACAAACCACAGAAAATGCAGCGCAGCATATTGATTTCGTAGGTTGCAGCGTATTTTTCTTCGCGGTAGAGGTGTTCTTCGCCGCGTTTGCGTTCTTCGGCAGTCATGGTGATGGCTTCTGCAGGGCAAGCAACAGCGCAGAGCCCGCAAGCCGTACAGTTTTCGCGTCCTTGTTCATCTCTTTTCAAGACGTGTTGGCCGCGGTATACGGGTGCAAATTCGCGAACTTCTTCGGGATATTTAATGGTCTTGCGCTTGCGGAACATATGGCGCATTGTAGTGATCATGCCGCTGATAATGGCAGGGAGATAGATTTTCTCCCAGAGCGTCATGGGCTTGTCTGAAACGACTTTTTTGCGATTGGTTAAGCTTTCCATTGTATTTACTTAATTAGAACCAGCCATTTTTGAAGGCGATGACCAAACCAGTTACCAATAAATTGACAAGTGATAGTGGGAGCAAAGATTTCCAGCCCAAGTGCATGAGTTGGTCAAAGCGAAAGCGCGGGATGGTCCAGCGGATCCACATGATCACGAAAATGAAAATAAAGATTTTGGTTGCAAAAGCAGCAATGCCGAGAATAGCGAGTGTGTTGCCGCTAAAATGACTCATGCCCGGGAAGTTATAGCCGCCAAAGAAAAGGATGGCCATGATGGCCGAAGAAACGAACATGGAGGTGTACTCTGCAAAGAGATACAAACCAAGTTTCATGGAGCTATATTCGGTGTGGTAACCACCCACGAGCTCAGATTCACACTCTGGTAAGTCAAAAGGGGCACGGTTGAGCTCTGCCAATGCACAAATAAAGAAAATGAGAAAGGCAACTGGCTGGTAGCAGATATTCCAAACATCTTTTTGACTTTCAACAATGGCATTGAGGCTCAAGGAGCCTGAAAGGAGTACAATTGTGATGGCTGAAACACCCATTGCCAATTCGTATGAAATCATTTGTGAGCTCGCGCGAATGGCGCCGTAAAGCGAATATTTGTTATTGGATGCCCAACCGCCGATCATGATACCGTAGACACCAATTGAGATGACGCCAAATACATAAAGGATGCCAATATTGATATCGGCAACTTGCAAGGCGATATCGCGGCCAAACAAATGTAGTTTTGGGCCCCAAGGCACCACAGCACTGGTAATGAGTGCGGTAAACATAGCCAAACCAGGCCCAATAATAAAGAGCCATTTGTCTGCTTTGGCTGGAATGAAGTCTTCTTTTAAGAACATTTTGACACCATCGGCAATGGGTTGCAAGATGCCGAAAGGACCTGCGCGGTCTGGCCCAACGCGGTCTTGTATCCAGGCAGCTAGTTTTCTTTCAAAGTAGGTCATGTAGGCTGCAGCTCCGAGTGAAACCAGAAACAGCAGCACCACCAATATTGATTTTTCTATAAGCAACGCTGTATCCATTAGTGCAGGAGTTTGGGGTTGTTGTCGTTTTTAGTAGCGTATTTTCCTTGAGAAATGACGGAATGTCGGTCAATTTTGCGCGGGCCAATGATAGTCCATTTGCTTGGGTCTTTTTTATCAAAGCGACAATCGTTGCAGATCCAGGCGGTTTTGTCTTCGATGGTTTCTACTTCGCCGTATTTGTCTTTGCGTGCAGTTACCCTGAAAATTTCATTGCCGAACATCCAGACGACTGCTTTTCCTGAGCATTTATCGCAGGCACATTCAGCTTCGTAGGGTTTCAAGAACCAAACGCGCGACTTGAAACGGAAGGTTTTGTCAGTGAGGGCGCCAACTGGGCAGACGTCAATCATGTTGCCAGAGAAATCGTTGTCGATGGCGTTTTCAATGTAGGTCGAGATTTCGGCGTGTTCACCGCGGTGCAATACGCCATGAACGCGCGAGTCTGTAAGCTGATTGGCCACAGCTACGCAGCGGTAGCACAAAATGCAACGGTTCATGTGCAATTTGATTTTGTTGCCGATATCAATTGGGCTGAACGTACGTCGCTCTTCGCGATAGCGCGTTTTGGCGGATCCGTGTTCGTAGCCGAGGTCTTGTAAATGGCACTCACCAGCTTGGTCGCAAATAGGGCAGTCCAGTGGGTGGTTCACCAATAAGAATTCTACCACGCCACCTCTATTGGTCTGAACGCGTTCTGAAGTTTTATTTTTGACGATCATGCCATCCATAACTGCTGTCGAGCAAGACGCTACCAGTTTTGGCATGGGGCGCGGGTCTGCTGTAGAGCCCGCAGCTACTTCAACTAGGCAAGTACGGCATTTGCCTCCGGTGCCTGGTAATTTGCTGTAGTAGCACATGGCAGGAGGCACGAGGTCTCCGCCGGCTTGTCGTGCAGCATTGAGGATGGTGGTTCCTGGTGCTACTTCAATTTCGACGTCGTCTATTGTTACTTTTATCATAGGACTAAGCTTCAAGCGGTGCTTGGATTAAACCATAATTTCTTGTTTGCGCCTCTTGTGGAGACTTCACGTGCCATTCAAATTCGTCTCTGAAATGGCGAATAGCAGCGGCAACGGGCCATGCGGCTGCGTCACCAAGCGGGCAAATGGTATTGCCTTCAATTTTTTTGTTGATTTCTTCGAGTAAACTGATGTCTTCTAGTGTACCCATGCCATGTTCGAGGCGGTAAAGAACTTTCTCCATCCAGCCTGTCCCTTCTCTACATGGCGAACATTGTCCGCAAGATTCATGCGCGTAGAAACGAGCAAAATTCCAGGTATTGCGTACAATACATTGGTCTTCATCAAAAACGATAAAACCACCAGAACCGAGCATAGAGCCACTTGTAAAACCGCCGTCAGCTAAGCTTTCGTAGGTCATGAGGCGGTCGGTGCCAGCTGCTGTTTTGGTGACCAGGTAGTGCGGTAAAATGGGAACTGATGAGCCGCCCGGAATACACGCTTTGAGTTTTTTACCATTGGCAATACCGCGACAATAGTTGTCGCCGTAGATGAATTCTTCTACAGATAGGCCGAGCTCGATTTCGTAAACGCCTGGACGCACTAAATTACCACTCGCCGAAATGAGCTTGGTGCCTGTTGAGCGCTCAATTCCAATTTGGGCATAAGCATCACCACCTTCGTTCACAATTGGAACCACGGCGGCAATAGATTCGACATTATTGACCACGGTTGGATTTCCCCACAAGCCTTTGACGGCAGGGAAGGGTGGTTTCATGCGCGGGTTGCCGCGTTTGCCTTCTAAAGATTCGAGCAAGGCAGTTTCTTCGCCGCAAATATAAGCGCCGCCACCGGGTGTCACGACGAGGTCGAGGTCGTAGCCAGAGCCGAGGATATTTTTACCCAACATGCCGTTGGCGTAGGCTTCGGCGATTGCTTTTTCTAGAATGCGCAAAACATACATGAACTCACCACGGATATAGATGTAAGAGCGGCGCGCCCCCAATGCATAGCTCGAGGTGATCATGCCTTCGATCAGTAAATGCGGGAGTTTCTCCATGAGGTAGCGGTCCTTGAAAGTACCGGGCTCGGATTCGTCTGCGTTGCAAACTAAATGGCGCTCTACGCCTTCAGGCTTGGCCAAAAAAGACCATTTCATGCCAGTTGGGAAACCTGCGCCTCCGCGACCGCGCAAACCGGACTTTTTTACTTCTTCGACAACTTCGTCGGGGCTCATGGTTTTGAGTGCCTTTTCTACAGAGGCATAGCCCCCGTGTTTGCGGTAAGTTTCAAAGGAAGCAATTCCTGGAACTTCTGCGTGTTCTATGAGTAGTTTTCTTGACATGGCTTAAGATTTTGAGGCCTCGCGCATGGCGTCGAGCATTTCGTTTACTTTTTCTTTGTTGAGGCGCTCGTAAAATTGGTATTTACACATGAGCATTGGGCCATAACCGCAAGCCCCTAAACATTCGACAGTTTTGAGTGTAAACATGCCGTCTTTGGTAGTTTCACCCACTTTGATATCAAGTTTTTCTTCGATGTAAGAAATGAGGTCGTCAGAACCCACTAATTGGCAAGGCCCCGTACGACAGACTTCCAATACGTTTTTCCCGACAGGATCGAGGTGGAACATGGTGTAGAATGTCGCGACTTCATAGACTTCTATTGGTTGGATATCAAGGATTTGTGCCACGCGGTTCATAGCGCCTACACTGACCCATCCGAATTCGTCTTGAACCAAATGGAGGATACTGAGAATAGCACTTTTTTGTTTTCCTTCTGGAAATAGGCCAATGACTCTATTGATTTCGGCCATGGTGTGGGCACTGAAATCGATAGGCGCTTCGTTGACTGCTTGTGGGTGATCTGCTTTCATATTAGGCGTCTAGTTCTCCGGCAATGACGTTGATGCTGCTGAGTGTCAGAACGGCGTCTGAAATAGGCATGCCTTTGATCATTTCTGGATATGCTTGGTAATAAATAAAACAAGGTCTTCTGAATTGAAGGCGATAAGGGGTACGGCCACCGTCGGAAATGAGGTAGTAGCCGAGTTCTCCGTTTCCGCCTTCTACGGCGTGATAGACTTCACCAACCGGAAGTTCGGTCTCGCCCATGACAATTTTAAAATGGTAAATGAGCGCTTCCATGTTGTTGTAGACATCCGCCTTAGGAGGAAGATAGAAGTCTGGGAGATCCGCTTTGTAGTCGCCTTCTGGTAGGTTATTGTAGGCTTGGGTGATAATGCGGATACTTTGGCGGATTTCTTCCTGACGCACCATAAAGCGGTCGTAGGTATCGCCGTTGACGCCTACCGGGATGATGAAATCGAAGTCTTCGTAGGAAGAATAAGGATTCATGGCACGCACGTCGTAGTCTACACCCGCGGCGCGCAAGTTAGGTCCGGAAAAGGAATAAGATAGTGCACGCTCTGCAGAAATAGGGCCTGCACCTTTGGTGCGGTCCATGAAGATGCGGTTGCGCGCGAGCATGCTGTCAAATTCTTCGAAAGCTTTTGGAAAAGTCTTTAAAAACGACTTGAGTTTTTCGTGGAAAACAGGCGTGAAATCGCGCTCAAAACCGCCGATGCGGCCCATGTTCGTGGTGAGGCGTGCGCCACTCAGTTCTTCGTAGAGCTCGTAAATTTTTTCACGCTCGGAGAATGGATAAAAGAAAGAGGTGAGGGCACCGGCATCTACGCCAATGACCGAATTGCAAATAAGGTGATCGGCAATACGGGCAAGTTCCATGATAATGACGCGCATGTATTGGACGCGCTTTGGAATATCGACACCAATTAACTTCTCGACGGTCATTTCCCAGCCAATGTTGTTGATCGGGGATGAACAGTAGTTGAGGCGGTCTGTAATGGGTGTAATTTGATTGTAAGGGCGGCGCTCTGCTAATTTTTCAAAAGCGCGGTGGATATAACCTACCGTTTGTTCGGAAGAAATGATTTTTTCGCCGTCAACTTTTAAGATATTCTGAAAAATACCGTGTGTGGAAGGGTGGGTCGGTCCAAAGTTAATGGTGGCCACGTTAGCGGGGTCAGCCGCTTGTATTACATCTTTGAGATCTTGGCTCATAATTCGTTGTTGTTACGTCCGAAAAATCTGTCGTCTTTATCTTCGCGGGTGGCGTCCTCGAGGACGTACTCTTTGCGCATCGGGAAGTAATCCATGTCGTCCATGTTGAGGATGCGGCGAAGATCTGGGTGCCCGTCGAAAATAATTCCGAAGAAATCGTAGGTTTCGCGCTCCATCCAGTTGGCACCGGCAAATAAATCGGTGATGCTGGCAATGTGTAGGTTTTCTTTGGGTAGGTAACCTTTGATGCGCAAGCGCAAGTTGTTTTTCCAGGAATGCAATTGGTAAACAAC
>JAJTGF010000046.1 GCA_021299335.1 Cryomorphaceae bacterium | reverse complement strand
GGCATGTCGTCATGCACCAACGACGCACAGTGCATCAACTCCAGAGATACCGCGGCAGCATTGGTGAGTTCAGGGGCATCGTCTCCACACGCCTTGGCCACGGCCAGACAGAGCTGCGGGCGAATTCTGGCGCCACCGGAGAAGACAGCGTGGCGCATCGATGCTTGCAATCGGGGGGGTGCCCCTGACCCAACGGCCACCTCAAAGTGTGACTTCAGCGCCTCTTCGGCCCGTATCAATAGACTCATACCGCCCCCTTGTAATGTCACTGTCGAGAAGAAATGACAGATCTTTGTGTAAATATATCATTACATCTGTCGTTGTCAATACTCGTTGACACTTTGGTGATTTAGGGCTTTCAGCCCCGGGGGATCAGCGTTTCAGGGTCGAATTTAAGAACTCAATGACGGCCTTCAAGCCAATGTCGGGTTGCTCTTCCTGAACCAAATGGCCTAATTTGGGCAATAGCACTGTTTGGGATTGCAACAAAACGTTGGAATAGCTTTTTGCGTTACGGCTTGGAATCATCCGATCTTCTTCACCCCAAATGAGCAAGGTGGGGGCTGTTATTTTTTTCAGGCGCGGAACGGGATCGGTATAAATGGTTTGGTTCGCTCGCTCCAATATGGCGGCACGAACACCCGGCGCTCGCAACATATCGTAGTAACGATCCACCAAACTGTCGTTCAAGGCGTTGGCATCAAAAAATGCAGGTTCAATGGATTTGCGCACCAAGAATTTGGGTAGTGAAAACTTGATCACCCCCATGACCCCTGGCATCGCATAGGGCTTGGTGCCAATGTCTTTGGTCTCTGGGAAGCCATCGGGCGCCATCAGAACCAAAGCATTCACGCGATCTGGTTGCGAGGCTGCTAATCCCCAAGCCATTTTTCCGCCCATGGAGTGCCCGATAAGTGAGTAACTAGACAGCCCTAACTTATCTACAAAATGCATCAATGTGGAAACATCTTTTTGCTCGGAATAATCTTGGCTAGGGCTGGCGCCAGTGAGGCCAAACCCAGGTAAATCTAAGCGGATCACTCTGTAATCTTTTTCTAGCTGAGTCGCCCATACATCCCAAGTTTGGAGGCTTGAACCAAAACCATGCAATAACAAAAGAACAGGTGCATCTTTAGGGCCAGTGTCTTTGTAATGGATATTGAGCCCGTCAACTTCCACAACATGTTGCGATGCAGATCCATAACGCAACTTGAGTTCATACAACGCGATGTCTGGCGCCCACAAACCGTAAAGTACACCTGCTGATAAAAAAACACTGGCCAACAAAACACCACCTAGATTGAGTAATTTATGCATACGTTTACTAAATTGCAAACTTATTTTTTGTCAACCATTATGCATTTAAACTGTTCAACGTCGCTGTGTTTACATCGTTGAAACACCTGCTTAAGGCTTTGACAAGCTCCATTCATTTAATTAAAAATTTCGTCCATGAAAGCCAAAGCCATTGTTTTTGAAGCCCCAAAATCTTTGCGTGTTCGTGAACTTGAACTCGCGCCTATGGGTCCACTTGATTTAGAAGTTGCCGTCTCTTTCAGTGGCATCAGTACAGGCACTGAACGACTTTTATGGGAAGGCACTATGCCTCCCTTTCCCGGCTTGTCTTACCCGCTAGTTCCCGGTTATGAAACAGTGGGCACCATCGTTGATCTAGGCGCAGAGGTTTCTGGTTTGCAAAAAGGAGACCTCGTTTTTTTACCAGGCTCTTATGCGTTTCAAGGTGTTCAAAATTTATTTGGCGGTTCGGGAGCACGTCTTGTGGTGCCGCATGATCGTGCCGTCAAACTTGACCACTCTTTGGGTAGTAAAGGCGTGCTGTTAGCTTTGGCAGCCACTGCACACCATGTGTTCACTGTGGGTCGCGAAGGTGCAGCTTTAGCCTATCCAGACCTGATCATTGGTCACGGCATCATGGGCAGATTGTTGGCCCGTATGGTGATTGCTGCTGGAAAGCCGGCCCCAGTAGTTTGGGAAACGCAAGCTATTCGACGAGCAGGTGCATTGGGTTATGACGTGATACATCCCGATCAAGACACGCGCAAAGATTACCGCTGCATTTGTGATGTGAGTGGTGATGCTGGCATTTTGAATCGTGTCATTCCAAAAATGGCACCTGGAGGTGAAGTAGTGCTCGCGGGGTTTTATAAAGAAGATTTGGCTTTTGCCTATCCTCCAGCATTCATGCGCGAAGCCACCATTCGTGTTGCTGCGCAGTGGAAAAAACATGATCTCGATGCCGTTGTAGCCATGTTTCATGACGGTAGTTTGCCGCTTGAAGGGCTTATTACCCATTTTGAAAAAGCTGATCAAGCCCAGCAAGCTTACGAGGTCGCGTTTGGTGATCCGCAATGCCTAAAAATGGTGATTGACTGGACGGACTAAACCCAGACGTCGACTTCACTGACTAGGGTGTCAAGGCGATTCTTGGCCCCATCATGAAAAGTCACCTTAAGTTGAAATTAGAGATTCTGTGGTTGCAAATTGCATAATAAATTTAGCGCCCTTCGTGCAATCCATATCAAGCGACAAACTGCCGCGGTGATTGTCCATAACAGCACGGCTTAACCATAAGCCTACGCCCATGCCATCGTTCTTGGTTGTGCGAAACAATTCAAATATGGTCTCCGCTGACTCAATCGGTATACCCATCCCACTATCTTCAATATGGAGAAGTACTTTGTCTACATTGTGCGTCGAGGTGATTTTGATGTATCTTTTACCGCTTTGATGTTCTAGTGCTGCCATGGCGTTATTTAGAAGGTTTAGCACGACCATCTCTAATTGACCTTGGTCGCCACGAATGATCAACTCAGTATCTACATTGACAATCAAGTCAATATTTTTGATCTCACACTCATCCTTCACCAAATCAACAGAGGTCTGAACAACTGAAGCAATGTTGACATCTTTGAAGTCACTGAAATTATTATGGAAAACTCTTTTAACGTTTTTAATAATTTGAGAAATCTTATCTACGTCTTTGATTAAATAATTCAAATTAGATTTCAAGAAACGTTCATCTGAAGGTTTGTCTACAACGGCCAACAAAAATTCAGCATTAAGACGAATGGCAGTAAGTGACTGATTGATCTCATGCACAAAAGAGGAAGCCATTATTCCGGATCTACTAGATTTCACAGAAGATGCTAAAGAAGTCAATATTCTGTTTTTCTCTAAAAGAACTAAAGATAATTGGTTATTGAGTTCGTCCGCATTTTTTAATTCTTCGTTAAGTTTATTGATTCTCTGTGAGTCTATCAATTGCACATTCAGAGCAGACTTTTCAGAAGCCCATGATTTCTCCATGTAATACCCATTGATTGCGATGAAGGTAAGTACGTCAGCCGCCATTACGCCCCAGCGGGTTCCAAATGAAATGACATTTTCACTAAAAATATCAATGTGGGAAGGATCTGAACCGCGGGTTACAAAAAATACTCTTATCCAGTAACAAATAAGCGATAGAAAAGAAAAGACAACCAGCAATTTTCCAAAAAAACTTGGCTCATTTTTTTGCAACCGAATCAATTCATAAATATGCCAAATTACACAAACACTCAATACCGACATTATCAAAACAACACGCTGCTGAAAGGTTCCGTGAATTCGGGTGTATTCAAATAGGAAAAAGAAAATAAAGAGTAAAGAAATAGAAATGAATTTGAGTTGGGTAGAAATCTTTGTACGCCATCTTCTAAACAGAAAGCCAAGTGTTAAGGCGGCCGCAAAAATACTTGTATTTGCTAAAGTAAGGAAAAATTTATCAACAAAAGGGGTTGCTGCAAAAAATGAGTATCCAGCAGCTATAAAAATCAAAGACCCCCGCCAGTAATTAGTCATCTGGCTGTTGACTTTAAGATCCAAAAAGGCGGATATGGATAGCCCTAGGATGAGCAAAGCAAAGCCCAAGAATGAGATAACGTTTATGTCTAGCATGAGAAGATGCTAACCAGTTATCCGGGCAAACATAGCGCCATATTTATTGGTCGCCCACTTCTCTTGGATAAAAAATGGGCAGGATTCTTTCCTTATCCATGAGCGGCTTCCACATTGAACAAGTTTCATTAGATTGCGTTCGAGAACCGTCAAAGCCTCCACCAACACAAAGCCCTGATTTCCAACATCTGCACGAACCACATTCGTTCATATCTTTTTTTTGAAATGGATTTTCACTCGCCATAACGAAACTTATCTTGTTTTGAAAGTTGTATCGCTTTGATCCATTGAACCAGTAACTCGGCCACCTTTTTGGATCTCTAACTCACCATAGATTAAATTGCCATTTATTAGTCCAGTCGAATGAACTAAAACATGCTCTGCGCATGAGACATCGTCATGAATTTCGCCGTGGACATCCATTTCACGTGATTTGATTTTCCCTTTAATGA
The DNA here is from genome assembly GCA_021299335.1 of Cryomorphaceae bacterium. Lineage (GTDB taxonomy): Bacteria > Bacteroidota > Bacteroidia > Flavobacteriales_D > Crocinitomicaceae > UBA952. Next base: position 6,535 of record JAJTGF010000046.1, on the reverse strand, counting down.
CACCGTATTCGCCTACTTGTAAATCGTCCACAGATATTTCACCCGTTACTTTTCCATTGATAAATGCCTTGCCCCTTGCAGATATTGATCCGACAAACGTCACCCCTTGACCAATGGTGATGCTGTTGCTGAGATTCAAACTTCCCAAACCATCTTTTTCTTCATTCATATTTTTGTTCTTTCAGTGTGATATTTTTGATTCCACCGGTTGGAAGTCTCAATAAATTACCTTGATAAAAAAGTTTGAAATCGTTCAAGTTAAGACTAAAAATTTCAAAAGGAGGACGTCCTCTAACAGTTTGAGATTGCACGCTTTTCAAATGCAAAACGTGTAACTTGCTTGTTGCATCTTTTACGCAAATTACGCCGTCCATATTGGCCACCACGTGAACGTAATCACCAGGCTTAGTTGGCTGATGCCCAAGCACTGATATTGGTTCATCTCCCCATTTACATTCCGATGGGTTTTCATCCGTAGTTTTTATTTTGGCCTTTGCAGATATTGCTGATGAGGAGACAGTTGTCGTTGGTTCAACTAGGGGGGTTGCTATCGGTGTTACAGGTGGTGATTGCTGACTAGATTTTTCTTGTCTAGATTCAGAGTTGGCAGTAGATAGATAAACGCCCGACAAAGCCAGTCCCAGGAATATCAACACTGCGCCAACAATCTGTAGTCTTGGTGGATTTTTTGTTGTTTCTGTTTCTACAGGTTCAATTACCGCAGTAATTTCAAGCTCTGGCGTTTGTAATTTGTCAGGGTCGCTTTCTACAGGCTGAACATCTGCACCAAAATGCATGAGTAGCTTTCGACCAGTTGCTAGTTTTATTGCAGAGGTGTAGAAGCCACTGTCGCCACCATCCTCTAATTGCTTAACTTGGGTAGTTGATAAGGAATGGGTTCTAGCAAGCGTTGTTATTTCGACTTCAGCGTCAATTCTTAATTTTTTAAGTAATGCCCCATCTGCTGGTAACCAGACTTGTTTTGTCATGGTCTAAATTTCAAAACTATTTTGTTAAAAAAGAGTGAAACTTAACGGTAGACCCAGTTTGATTGCGAACAGACTTAAAGTCTTCTCTTCGCTTTCTAATCCATGTCATCGGCGTCGTTGCTTTGTATTTCGCAAAAGAGGATTGAATGGACAGATGGTCAAACCCAGACTCTTGCATCAACTCAGACCAACCGATCTGCTCATGAATATGCTCGTCAATCCAAGTACACAGTTCGTCGAACTGCTCTTTGCTGAATCCCTGTGGGATATGGTTTACTGGAGAAAGCATAAATATTCTCTTGAATTGGTTTGCGTTCAAAGATTGAGCGTTTATTACAATTTAGTCATGTATTAGATTGGTTTTATTCGTTTTAACCAATCCCCAATTGGGGAAATGAGTCAAGTTTTTTTTAGGTATAAACCCTTGCTATCGCTTTGAGCTTTAATTCGTTTAACCCCTATGGATACAAAACACGTCTATTTAGTCGATGACAACCCGGAAATTCGATTCCATCTGAAAGGCTTGCTAGTCCAGAAGGGCTACAGCGTGTACGACTTTGATAGCGCCCAAACTTTCTTAGATGGGCTAGAAAATCTGGCGCACCCCTGCGTATTGGTAGTGGATATGCGGATGCCCAAGTTAAGTGGTCTTGATTTGCAATATCAATTGAAGCTGAAGAATCTTTATATACCTTCAATTTTTATCAGCGGTGAAAGCCAGCCTCAGGAGATTATTGATGCAATGAAAACTGGAGCCATAGAGTTTTTATGGAAGCCATTTAAAAGCGAGCATTTGATTGCCGCACTAGATCGCGGGCTTGCGATCGATATTGAAAATACGAATATTCAAAATAGAAAAATCAAACTACAAGCTTTACAAGCCGATTTAAGTCAAAAAGAAAATGAGGTTTTTCTACTCATGCGCAAAGGCTTAAAAAACAAAGAGATAGGCGAAAAACTAGGCGTCTTTTCAGACACTGTAAAAAAACATCGCGCACAAGTCCTGGCCAAAATGCAAGTTACAACCCTTCACGAGCTGTTACAGCTATGGGAAGGGATTGAACCATCAGCTTAAGCGCACTTAGGGTTGGGCGCATGCGCTTTGAGTGTTGCTCTGGCAGCCATTGCCTCAAAACGCTTTTTGATGGTGTTTTTCATGAAGTATTCCAAAACGGTTTTTGGAACCATAGAGTTGACTTCAATCACGCTTTGATAGACGAACTTTGTTGAGCTGCCTTGAGGCTCGAGACGCCATGTACCTTTGTAAGTTTTGTTGTCGCCATGAATCTGCTCAAAATTTAAACCCCGGTTAGGCATTTCGGTGTATTCAAGAGTTGTGTTTATTTCCAAAGGGAATAAAAGAACAGTCTCTTTGGCTTTACGTTCGACGATTACCTTGTTATCCGTTCTTGAAATGATTTTTGATTCTGCAATTCCTTTGATATTTCTGGCGTCTTCATAATCTGTGATGAATGCAAAAGCGTTGCAGAGATCCATAGGGACCAAGTAAGAGGCTTTCACTTCAAACTTATCACCGACTTTATGGACATCGACGATGACGTCCTTAGGACTTTGATCTGCGGCACTAATGGCAATAACCAAGATATTGAGTAACCAGAAAAGCAGGTACTTTATAGGCATAAGACGCGATCCATATTACTCATAATGCGACCACATTCTCAAAACACGAACCGTCTTTTCTTTACGAAATATTTCATAAACCAAACGATGCTGGATATTGATCCTACGAGAGTAAGCCCCTTTTAAGTCACCCACCAATTTCTCATATGGTGGCGGGTTTGGTAGCGGGTCTACTTCTAGGATATCCAGCAATGCTTGCGCTTTATCTTTAAGCCCTGCAGTAGTAAGTTTTTTTGCATCTTTTAAGGCATATTTGGAATAAACCAAATTCCAAATTACCACTTCAATGCCTTTTTACTTTTAGATAATGGCTGCGCCTTAGCGTCTTTAATGGATTCGCGCATATTGGGAATAGCTAGAAGATATAGAGTCTCTTGAATAGAACTCCAATCTTCCTCAGAAATTAGAACTGCATTACCACGTTTACCGGAGATAACTACGGGCTTGTGTGATTCTGCAGTTTGATCAATCAGCCGATAAAAACCTGCGCGCGCCTCGCTTGCGGTTAATGTTGCCATGGGTTTTCTCCTTTCTTTAATAGTACGTAAAAGCGTACGCATAGTCAAGCCCCTACAACATCAACAAACATGCCATTATTTGTTGGCTGGCTTCGGAGGCCTGTGCAATGCGCAAATCTTGTTGCCGGTTGGGTCGCGAAGATAGGCCAGATTGATAACACCGAAAGGTCCTTCTCTTGGCCCTGGTGGGTCCTCGCATGTGGTTCCACCGTTGGCAATACCAGCGGCATGAAACGCCAATAATTGCTCTGGGGTTTCGGCCAAGAATCCAATCGTTCCACCATTTGCGTGGGTTGCGGGTTGTCCGTCGATGGGTTTGGAAATGGAGAAAGAGCCCTTGGGACTGCGGTAGAAGTAACGCATGTCGTTGTTGATCACACCGGGGGCTATTCCTAATGTGCCGAGAACGGCGTCATAAAACTTTCTAGATGCTTCTAAATCGCTGGCGCCGATCATGACGTGACTGAACATTGTTTATCTCCTTTTTAAATGACAGTGAATGTTACTTGCATTAAAAAAGGAAGGAAAATACGATTTATATGAAAGCCATCATCACTGCCCTACTCACGGCATGCTGCTTTTTAGCGCAAGCCAGCGACTTATCGCAAAAGCTTCAATCATCCGATTACGTATTGTTGATGCGCCACGCCTTAGCCCCTGGCGTAGGTGATCCAGCCAATTACTCGTTGGAAGATTGCAAAACCCAGAGAAATCTTAACGCTGTAGGAAGAGCCCAATCTGTTTTTGTAGGCGAGTGGCTTAAAAAACAAGGCGTTAAAAATGCCGAGCTGCACTCCAGCGTATGGTGCAGATGCAAAGAAACTGCGGCACTGCTTAACTTTGGCGAATATAAAGTGGAACCTGCATTAGCTTCATTTTTTGAAGACATGTCAAAGGCCAAAGAAAGTAATTTAAAACTTCAGCGGTTTATTGCAGGCAAGATTAAATCTAAAGGCGATAAAGCCTTAATCATGGTCACGCACCATGTCAACATATTGGAATTCGTGGGTGAGAACATAGCCTCTGGCGATATGGTTCTTGCCAAAGTTAATTCCAAAGGCGAGTTTATATCTCACAAGTTGATACCTAGGCCTGAGTAAGACGTCGGAGGCTGTTAAATGGTTTGCCGCCCATTTTCCTCAAAAAACCCAGTTTAAGTATACAGTTGAAGCTTTTAAGTATACAATTATTCAGTTTAAGTATCAAGTGTTAAAGCATGGCAAAACCTTCTCGTTTAGACAGCCTTACCAAAAACATCACTCGAGATGTTTTGGTTCACCCCCACGATCTAACTAAGTTTTACGCAGAAAAAGAGGGCATCACTAGGGCTGCAGCTGCGCGTTACGTTCTTCAACTTGAGCAAGAGGGTTGGATTGCTCGTAGTGGCCCTCCTACGCGACCAGTTTTTAGTCCTGGGCATCTCAAGAGAGTCTCTCAACAATACAAACTTGCAAACCTAGAAGAGGATTTGATTTGGACGAAAGATTTTCGACCCTATTTCAATCTAAGTGCCAATATTTCAAATATCGTTATGCACGGCTTCACAGAGATGGTAAATAACTCAATTGACCACTCTACTGGAACATCCGTTTTTATTTCGGCTTCACAAATAGAAGGATCTTTCACCCTGGCTGTATCCGATAACGGTATAGGGATTTTCGAAAAAATATCCAAAGCTTTGAGCTTGCCAGATAAGAGGCAAGCGCTATTTGAATTGTCAAAAGGTAAGTTCACTACAGACCCAACACGCCATAGCGGTGAAGGAGTATTCTTCACATCTCGAATGTTTGATTTTTTTGAAATCGATGCAAACGGGCTTCAGTTTAGCCATGATGACACGTCAAAACGCGATTGGTTACTAGAACAGTCAAGCCCCTTCAAAAAGGGAACGATTGTTTTCATGCGCATATCTTTGGAGAGCTCTCGCACCACGTCCGAAGTCTTTAATAAATTCATGAATGCTCCAGAGGATTATGATTTTGCAAAAACCATAGTCCCAATGAAACTTGCACAACTTGGAGATGAACAATTAATTTCCAGATCTCAAGCTAAACGTCTGATTGCCAGGTTCGACAGATTCAAAATCGTTATTCTTGACTTCAATGCAGTGAATGAAGTCGGTCAAGCCTTTGCAGACGAACTTTTTCGTGTTTATGCCAACGCACACCCACAGGTTGAGCTCACTCCAATTAATATGACCGAACAGGTTGAACGTATGTGGATGCGCGCAGTATCACCACGCACCCATTAAAAACTAAAAATAAATCAAGCCCAGCGTGCAGGCACAGGCATGATATTTCTTTCTTGAACATCAAACGTATGGCTATTGAAAAGAAAAGTTATTTAAAGCAAAAACTACATCTTTAAAATCATAAAAAAAATCCACGCCTTTTGGTTTTTTTCTTATGACAGAAATGCCTGCACCACCTACCCATATTTGTATCTCAGGCGGCAACAATCGCCGAAAATGTAATATCGTTGGCAAGATATCTTTCGAGGGGTGCGCAAAACTAAAAGACAGCGCAACTACATCCGCCTTGCATGTGATGGCAGCCAACTTTAGATTGTTGAGTGGAATACCGGATCCAATATTGATTGTGGTCGCCCCTTCCTCAGCCAGCACAGCCTCCGCCATCAATAGACCCAGTAAATGATGCTCTCCTGGGGGAAGAGCCAACAAAATGACTGGTAAACCTTCTCTTGGTCGTAAACGAAGGATCTCTGCATGCAAATAGCGTTCAATATGAGCCGAGCAAAGATGCTCATGGTGGATATCGATTTCATCCCGACGCCAAGCTTCACCAATACCGATCATGAGTGGAGCGATTGTATTTTGCACAAAATCAAGCATTATTTGCTTGCCACGCTTTTTAATTAAAAGAGATAAAAAACCTTTTAAGTCGTTTAGCTTGATGTACTCAATAAGTGAAACTATTGATTCATCTGGTGCATAAACCAAAGCGTTCAAGCCTAGTTCGAGCTTAAGCTTTTCAAGCTCTAAGACAGTCTTACCTACAACTTGGGCAGGTCGAAAACCTGCTTCAAGCAATCTTCTTATTAAATGAAGTTGTTCGACTGTTTGACCTGAGTAAGCAATCTTGCCATCAACGTTTGACTCCTTAGGAGGAAAACCAAACCGCTGGCGCCACTTTCGTAATTGTTCTTTTCCGAATCCCGTTTCACGCTCGATTTCGGAAGGTAAGAAATATGTGCTGCTTTGCATGATCCGCAACCGTAACAGTTAAGCAAATATTTGTCCAATTTAATTTTTTGCCTTGGTCTTTTTCTTAAGACTGCATTTTGTTGAAGAATTAAATTTTGTAGGAATATATTTTCTAGCTGTATCACATTCCATCTGTGAATTGAAAGCACTTATTTCAGTCTCGT
>JAJTGF010000045.1 GCA_021299335.1 Cryomorphaceae bacterium | reverse complement strand
TTGAATTAAAATCTTGCGCGCATAATCTTCGCCCGAACCAATATCGTTATGAAAAAAACCGTTCACTCCGAAAGTTTGATCTAATGTACCGTCACTATTGAGTTTGAACATGGTAAAACGCGGGTTTGCTGCGGTAATTGAGGTCGCACCTGCAACTAACAGTTGTCCGTTGGGCAAAAGTTCCAGATCGTAAGCAAAACTAGATCCACCTGGCGAATTGTATAAGTGATAGCCATTAGTTCCAAAGGTGTTGTCAATGGTACCGTTGCAATTGAGGCGAACGACCACCATCCCCAAGCTCGAGGTGAGCCCTGATGTACCGCAATACACCATTTTCCCATTGGGTAGGGTTACTATATCTTGTGCATTGTCCATGTAGTTGGATGCAACGGGTCCGTAGCTGGCGTAACCAATTGTTGCAAAAGAAGGGTCAAGAGAACCAGGCGCTTGTCCGAAGAGGTTGAGTACATAAAAAAGGGCAATGCAAGTAATGAATAGCTTCATGTTTGAAAATTTTAAGCGTCGTAAAATTAAGACTATATTTGAAGGTGCGAAAATTTATACTCCTCAGTTTCGTGGCACTTTTAACCTATCAGTTTGTGGGTTTCTTCACTTTTGTGGAAATTGAGCACTTTCTCATTCGCAAGCAAATTAAAAAGGCAATCAAGCTCTCCGTACCCGAAAATCAATTGATTCATTTTCATTTTACAAGCAAAGAAAGTCAAAGTTTACAATGGGTAAAGCCGCACGAATTCCGATTGAATGGCCGTTTCTATGATGTGATTCACAAATCAAAAGTGAAAGGCATTTGGTATTTCAAATGTATTGATGACATCCAAGAAACAACACTTTTCCAAAAATTAGATTCCTACACGGCTTTTAATTTAGTTTCCAACGCACCAAATCATCCGGTGCACGGTTGGCTTAAACTCATGAATGAGCCTATGGAGCCCATTCAGGCATTTCAGTATAATTACAAAGGTTTTGATCAAAACAATGCACAGATAAAGAAGGGATATCTCAATCTGTATGTCACTAGAGCAAATTCCATATCTGCCCCTCCTCCGGAAGTTTAAAAAATACCCCAATTCAATTCGTATTTTTTAAATTTTATCTTTCAATTCATGAAACCAATATTGTTATGTCTATTTATAGGCTTGACCAATTACTTTATGGTTCAAGCCCAAATCACCTTTGAAGTGAGAGATGCCTATACTTTCGAGTCGATAAATGGCCTCTCCTTTAAAACCAAAGGCAAACTCAGTGAACAAACGAATGCAGTTTATCAGATTGAGTCAGCACAATTTCCGCTCGTCATAGAAATCATCCATCCTGATTATGAGCCCTATCAATTGAATATTCCAAATTCAGGAAGTGCCGTCGCAATTACGGTTTACATGACTCCGAATACCCAAACGGAGAATGAAACAGTAGTTTCGGCCAATAAATCACTCGAAAAGCGCAAAGATGTGGCGCAAAAGATCCAAGTCATTCGATCGTCGGAAATACAATTTCAACAACAGACCTCAATGGCCGATGTCTTGGCCAATTCTGGAAACGTATTCGTACAGAAAAGCCAACTTGGTGGAGGTAGTCCGATCATCAGGGGCTTTGAAACCAATAAGGTACTATTAGTTGTGGACGGAATCCGCATGAACAATGCCATTTACCGTGGCGGACACTTGCAGAATGTCCTGACCTTAGATCAAGCCAATCTGGATCGTGCAGAAGTACTTTTTGGCCCTGGTTCGGTTATATATGGTTCTGATGCCATTGGTGGCGTCATGAGTTTTCAGACCAAAAAACCGCAATTAAGTACAACTGATGAGCTGCTTGTACGCAGCGGCGCATATCTTCGTGGCTTTTCAGCGGGTGCAGGTTTTGCAGCCAATGCGCAAGTCAATGTAGGCAGCAAGCGCTTGGCTTCCTTTACCTCCATTTCTTACTCCAATTTTGGGGATTTACGTCAAGGTAAAAATAGATCAGAAGCCATGGGAAATTTAGGTTTCAGACCGTGGTATGTATCCAGCATAAACGGAATGGATAGTATGGTTGTCAATAACGACAGTACATTACAAGTGCGCTCGGGCTATACGCAATACGATGTGCTTCAAAAATTGAGTTTTGTTCAAAAGCCGGGTGTGCTGCACCACCTGAACTTACAATTATCCAATTCTGGCAATATCGACCGTTATGACCGTCTCACGTTGCTATCTGGTAGCAAACCGAGATTTGCAGAATGGTATTATGGTCCTCAATTTCGCTTACTCGCGGCTTATACACTTGAGCTGACCAATGCGACTTCCTTTTATGACAACGCACGGTTGGTTGTTGCTTATCAAGGTATCGAAGAAAGCCGAATTGACCGTAGGTTTCAGCAAGTTTCTCGCAATAACCGCATAGAGCAGCTCGATATTTATACCCTCAATGCAGATTTAATGAAAAAATGGGGGTCTCATGAACTGCGTTATGGTGCTGAAGCCTACCTGAACATAGTACATTCTACTGCCTACACAGAAAATATAATATCTGGTCAACAAAGTAGTTTGAATACGAGGTATCCTGACGGTGGTTCAAGCATGCAAGGTGCCGCGCTCTATGCTTCACATACTTATGAGTTTTCTAAAAAGTTGATCCTAAACGATGGCATTCGTTTGTCTCAGGTGGGTTTACAGGCACGATTCAATGATCAAACTTTCTTCCCTTTTCCTTTTGCTTCAATTGAACAGCAACATTTAGCACTTAACGGTAATTTAGGACTCATTTACATGCCACATCCAAAGTTGCGTTTGATACTCAACGGATCAACGGCATTTAGAGCACCTAATGTCGATGATCTCTCAAAGGTTTTTGAGTCCGTTCCCGGTGCGGTGATTGTTCCAAATCCTGAACTTCAAGCAGAATATGCCTACAATGGAGAATTAGGTTTTCAATATAATTTCATTAAAAATAGTGCTATCGGCGTCAATTTGTATCAGACTTTTCTGACCAATGTACTCACCATCCAAAAAGCTACATTTAACGGTCAAGACAGCATTTTTTATGATGGGCAAATGAGTCAAGTCATCATGACCACCAACGGAGGTCGCGCATATGTGCGTGGTTTTGAGGCTTTTTTGAAAGCGCAATTGACGCAGCATTGGCAACTTTCAGGGACCTACAACTTTACATTTGGTCGCATCCTTACCGATTCTGTTCCGTATCCTTTGGATCATATTGCACCTGCATTTGGAAAATTGAGCCTGAAGTACCAAAAGCATAAATTACAAATGGAAGGATTTGCCATGTATTCAGGTTGGAAACACCTGGAAGATTACAATATGGTAGGTGAAGATAACTTTGCGTATGCCACTCCAGAAGGCATGCCGAGTTGGTACACGCTGAATTTGAGAGGAAGTTATATGTTGAGCAACCAACTCAGTATTCAATTAGCTTGCGAGAACATTCTAGACCGGAATTACCGCATGTTTGCTTCAAACATTTCAGCGCCAGGTCGAAATTTCATTTTGACGCTGCGCGGCAGTTTCTAAATAGCATCTCTTTAAATAGAAAGGCGGAGCAAAGCTCCGCCTTTTTTATTTTGTATCCTTGGTTGCGTATTTTGCTTCGCTTTCCAGGTAGAAAAAGGTGTATTTGATTTTTTCTAACGGTTTTACTTGAGGGATAAAAGTGTTTTGATCAGCGCCATTTGGCAGCGTTTCTAAATTGGCCTCCATCACAAAAATATTTTTTTGCGGTCCGTAGGAGCCAGCTCCATATTCGAAATGATAGGCCTCGGTAATTGGCGTGCCAAGCCCATCAAAATTTTTGAATTGGAAAATACGTCGAGGGGTATGATTGCTCACTGTGTAAAAATCTTTGTAGCTCGCATTTCTGATTCTAAAATCAATGAGTATGTCTTTGTAGTTTGGTGAACTGATATGTTCAAAACTGACTTGAAGCGGTAGCAACGGAGAGGAGGGGATGGCAATTGGCGGAGACAGCATATCTAATTTGCCGTCAAAAAAGAAAAAGTAGTTGAAGTTGCCCATAAAGCCGAGTTCTGCTCGTTTGGCTGGGTTAGGCGAGGCCATCGCTTCTTTCATGGCATAATCCAGTCTGTTGACGGTGACAATTGCATCTTCGATACCATCGGCATCGAGTTGTGCACGATAGATTTTTAAATCGAATTTTTCATTGGCCTGGATGCCGAGTTTGGCACGCACCATTCGATCTGCATAAGTGGCAAGTGTTTGCTGACCTTTAAGTGCTGGCCCTTCAACAGCTTGTGGGTCTTGGTTTGGCTTCTCTTCTTCCTTACAGGACAACAAGAAGACTGGTAAGAGGAGTAATAGGTATTTCACGATACAAATATAAGGATGTCTTTTGAGAACGTTTATAAACAATGAAAAGCGTGTTGAAGCTAAAAAATGTTGATAACACCAAAATATTTTTACCAAACTTAAATTCCTCATAATAAGAGGTATATATAGGATTATTTACTTTGTTGCATCAAGATTTGGAACAAATTTGAAACCTTGGCACAGTCCTTGGCGTAAGAAGCTCCAAACAAACAACAAACGACATGACCACAAGTATTCAATCTCTCCGCAGCAAATCAATTCGCCAAGCGAAATTGAAATTAGATCAGCACCGCGAATTGGGTGCTCAAAGTCCCTTAAATATTTTTGAAGTGGCCGATTTATTAGATCGCATTCGCTTCTCAGAAGAAAAGATGAACGAAGAACCGCAGGGTTTTGCACTCATCCTCAATTAATAGTTGATTATAGTTAGACAAAAAGAAGGACTCACTCAGTGGGTCCTTTTTTTTATGCAATCACACCAGAACCAAGGAGTTCATCTCCATTATACCAAGCGGCAAATTGCCCAGGGGCAATCCCTTTTTGCTTGTGTTCAAACAGAATATAACAACCCGTATCATTTTTGAGTAAAGTTGCTTTTTGCAAGGGCTGGCGATAGCGGATTCTGACCAGGCATGGCAAGAGCTGGTTTAACTCAAATTCTTGGACTTTATTGACCCAAGAAATACTGTTTTCATCTAGTTTTAAAGCCCACCGATTAAGACCAGGGTGTTGCTCGTTTTGTCCGCTATATACAATGTTATGGATGGTATCAATACCAATCACAAAACTGGGTTCAGGTCTGCCTCCAATATGCAAACCTTTGCGTTGGCCAATGGTGTAATAATGTGCACCCTGATGGGTTGTCACTTCTTTTCCATCAGTCAATTCAAAATGAAAAGGTTTGGAAAGTAATTCGATATTGGAAGCGATGGGTTGAAGGGTTTGGTAAGCTTTGAATTGATCGAGATCCGAGGGCACTTCAATAACAGGTCCAATTTTAGGAGCTAATTGTTGCTGAAGAAAAGTAGGTAGCGCAATTTTGCCTACAAAACAAAGACCTTGAGAATCTTTTTTGTCTGCAGTAATCAGTCCATTTTCTTGGGCAATTTGTCTCACCTCAGCTTTCTGGAGCTGCCCAATTGGGAAGAGTGCTTTGGAGAGTTGTTCTTGGCTCAACTGACACAAAAAATAGGATTGATCTTTGCCTGGGTCTGCACCAGCAAGCAAACTGAAACTGCCGTCCTCGTTTGTGCGTTTTTGACAATAATGCCCAGTAGCAACATAGTCGGCGCCTAATTCGAGTGCCGCTTTCAAAAAGACATCGAATTTGATTTCGCGGTTACAAAGTACGTCTGGATTAGGTGTACGGCCTGCTTGGTATTCGGCAAACATATAATTGACAATCCGGTCTTTGTATTCTTCAGATAAATCGATGACCTGAAAAGGAATGCCGAGTTGTTGTGCAATGAGCAGCGCGTCGTTGGAGTCGTCGATCCAAGGGCATTCGTCGGAAAGCGTCACGCTTTGGTCGTGCCAATTGCGCATGAACATGCCGATGACTTCGTAGCCCTGTTGTTGCAATAACAATGCAGCCACACTAGAGTCAACACCACCCGAAAGACCAACTACAACCCGTTTCATGGGGCAAATTTAAGCGTTATCAACGGATCAGGTGAATAAAGCCTTGTCTTTTCTCGTCTCCACTCGTGAAGAGATAGAAATAGATGCCTTCAGCAAGGAGCTCGCCTTGGTCGTTTATTCCTTCAAAAGCTTTCTGTGAGGTACTTGTTTCAAAAACGACTTGCCCCCAGCGGTTGAGAATTTGCAAATTAAAGCTCGCACAATTTTCGTAAAGCGAATCTATTTGCCATTTGTGGTTGTCTGCCGTACTATTTGTAGAGATGATATTCGGAAAAATCAGTTTGGGAAGCGTAATGGATGGTATGATGTCAACGGTACCATTACTTGAATAAGAACAGCCGTTTTGAAGATTCAGCACAAAAGAGTAAGGATAGCTTCCGGCTTGTTGGAAAGTGAGGGTTGTTGGGTTTTGAGTAATGATTTGATTATTGATATCCCAACTGAAACTTTGAATATTTGTAGGGTTCACATCAAATAACGCTTCAAAAGTAGCTTGTTGTCCGCAAGTATCTTGACTAGAAAGCACAATTTGAGGTACCTGAAGCAATTGAAAATTTTGAGTACTTGTGTCTGAACAACCCGCAGATGATTCGATAATCAGGGTGCTTGTATAGCTGCCACTTTGACCATAGGTATAATTCGAAGGAAAAGCGCTCAGGTTTTGCCCATCTCCGGGTAGAAAGGTGGTTTGAAGGGTGGTTCCGGGGAGTGGTGTTCCGGCCCATGTACTTTGGTTACTGAAATTCACAGTTTGGCCATCACAAAGTGGATCAGCTATGAAATCTGCTTGGGGATAGGGATTGAAACTAATTGTAAAGGTATCTGTATTGACACATCCTAAGTTACTCACGGCTTCTATCACAAATGTTTCTTGACTCCCATTGTTGCTTTGTAAGTCAAAGTCATAGGTGTTGCCCGAATGGATGGCTTGATTGTTTTGAAGCCAATTGATTTGACTGATTTGGTCGCTAGGATCTGGAGTGGCGGCAGCAGTCATCAAAACTTGAGACCCGCAAACACTCAAAGGCCCAGTGTACTGAATGGTTGGAAGATTGAAAACTTGGCTATTTAAAGTAGCGGGAGGAGAACTACAACCGTTTGTATCGATGATGCTCAAAGTAGTTAAATAAGAACCTGGATTGAGCAATAAGTTGAGGGTGTCTAAGTTACTCAAAGTGCTGCCCTGCGTCCAAAAATATTGTGCTGCTTGGGTTCCAGACCAAAAAGAAATGGAATCACCTTGGCAAACGGGTGCATTCGAGAGGATGAGCGGTGCCGTAGGGTTTGGGTGGACTACAATTTCAATTGTATCGGGAAGGATTGGGCAAGTACCGGGTAAAAAACCTGAAATAGCGTATGTACCAGAATTGGAAACTTGCGCCTGTGCAATTTGGATTTGAGGCCCGTTTGAATTCAGGTTATTAGGCCCTGTCCAGTTGTAAGTAGCGCCGGTGAGTGTATTGGTAGTAAGTAAGATGGGTTCACCCACACAAAAGCTTTGGTCATTGACACTAATTTGGTATTGTGCAGCGGCAAAATCACTAAAATAGCCATAGCGGCAGCCGCTAGAAGCACCGCCGTGTACGACGCCAAGATGGAATTTAAAATTGGGATTATCTATGCGAGATGCCAACTGCACACCTACAAAACCACTTGCGTCAATTTGGGCATATTTCCAGGCATTGTTGGTGCCCGGAACAAAATTGAACATGGCGGGGTTGATGACCCCGGTGTTTCCATTAAAGGTGAAATCGTTTTCTCCACCCGCAGGTACTAAAATATTGAGGGCAAAAAATTCGTTCGTGGAACGCACAAAAGCCACAGTATTCGATCCTGTACAGATAATGGAAGGCAAGATGGCTCCGCCGACCTCGCAACCGAAACCGGTGGTGTGCAGAACATGTGTGGGCGCACTTGTCTGTATCAATACAGTGGGGCTGCTAAGGGTGTGCACGTAAGTCTCTGTGGCATTAATTGTGGCAGTCGCCATACCATCTATTGAAATTTGCGTATTGTTTTGAATAGCCACCACGTAGATTTTATCTGGGCCATTTAAATAGCCCTTTAATATGATGTATTCGCTGCCTAGCACCTGATTGGGGATGATTTGGTCACCCATGAGGTCTGCGCAACCACCGTAGGGTGCACCGCTCATGGAGTCGTCATGAAGTGTGACTGCAATTGGTAAATTACTGCTAATAGTGGAACCACTTAAATGTTGGTTGGCTAAGATCGAAACGGCTTCTGCTGAAAAAGTCTCTCCTTTTTGTAATACAATAGAGAAAGGAATATTTGCTGCGTGTCCTACAATTGCTTGTTTTGGATTGATGGTCACTACGGTGTTGTTTTGAGTAGCGACAATATTAAAGCCGGAGCGTGCGTAGGAGGCGTTGTTTAAGAAATTTTGAGCAGGTACAATAAAGGAGGTGCCCAATGAATTTTTGCCTTTGAGCGCAAAAATATCTGGATTACAATTACAGGTAGGGGTCACTTCGTAGTAAGCCATGATAGGTGCACTGGCTGAAATTTGGAATCCATATGGCAAAATTGTGTTGGCCGGTTTGTTTTCTATTTGGTCGATCCAGGCGGTTAGATTGAGTGTTTGAGCGTCGTTGGCCACCAAATTAAGGACTTGCGTTGGGAACAACGGATTGGCGGGTTGGCTTACCGTAATAGTCGCGGCTTGATTCAATGTTGCAAAGCGAAACACTATTGGGCGGTCGCCGTGGCTTTGTGCCACTTCAGGTGCTACAAACCAAAAGAGCGTATCGAGTTGAGCTTTTGCTTCAAAATTGATGATGAATAAGAAAAAGAGGAGCCAAGATTTCATGTGAGTCGCTTTATACCCTTAAAATTAAAGGTTTACAAGCGTTTGTGCAATCTTTTCAACGCAATTCAGGCCATCAATTGCTGCGGAAACGATACCTCCAGCGTAGCCGGCGCCTTCTGCAATCGGATAAAGGTTGGCGATTTGGGTGTGTTGAAAACTGATGGGGTCTCGGGGAATAAGTACAGGTGAAGAAGTTCTGGATTCAGGTGCGTGCACCACAGCGTCATTGGTAATGAAACCAGGCATTTTTTGATTGAAATCGATGAATCCTTGGCGCAAGCGCTTGTAGACAAATGCTGGAAAAATCTCTTTGAGATTCACGCTTACAATGCCGGGTTGATAAGAAGATCTTGGAAAAGTAGTACTAATGGTGCCATTTACAAAGTCAGCAAGGCCTTGAGCGGGTACTTTTTGGGTTTGCCCTGCTGCTTGCCAACAACGGTTTTCAATTTCTTTTTGGAAGTCAAGGCAAACAAACGGATCGTTTTCATTTTTAAAGTCGCTTGGTTCAATTCCAACGACAATGCCTGAATTGGCGTAAATGTTATTGCGCTTAGATGGAGACCAACCGTTCGTCACCACCTCGCCATCAGCAGTTGCGCAGGGTGCAATAATGCCGCCTGGGCACATGCAAAATGAGTAGACACCACGGTTTTCTACTTGTGTCACTAAACTATAAGAAGCGGGAGGTAGGTAGTCGTCGCTTAGACGGCCATGGTATTGTAAACCGTCAATATACGTCTGTGTATGCTCTACGCGCACACCGAGTGCAAAGGGCTTGGCTTTGATCTCAATTTTCTTGCGTCGCAAAAGCTCAAAGATATCTCTGGCCGAATGGCCGGTGGCGAGGATCAGTTTTGAAACAAGAACGCGCTGGGTATAATTGATTTGAATTTGCACAATTTGTCCGTTGGAAATCTCGATGTCGGTGAGTTTGTGCTCAAAGTGGATTTCGCCACCTGAATCAATGATTTGCTCGTCTGCGCGCCCGGACATCTTTGCCGCGTTCAAATACGATGGGTCTGATGCCAAGTGCAATTGCTTGAAGTGCCGCAAAAAGCCCAGCGGGGCCAGCACCTACGATGTGCACGACGGGTGCATGAGCTTGAAGTGTTTTGAAATTTTCGCTAGTGTAGCGGGGAGCAAGCGCTTCATCAATGCCTACCTCGAAACTCGCATTGATCTTGATGTTTTTTTGACGTGCATCGATACTGCGTTTGCGCCAACGGAAATCAATGAAATTCGAAGAACTCAAGGAGAGCTCTTCTCGGATACGTTTTTCTAAAAAAGAATCGTCTTTCGCTTCTTCTGGGCTGCAAACAAAATTGACAACAGTCATCATCCTTCAAAGATCAAGGAGAAATACCAAGCTCGGTTGTAGAGTTGGTCTATGGGATTAGATACTGGCGTGAAGTCTTGAATAAAACTACTCTTAAAGCCATGGCTATACTTGAGTTCTATGCCAAACTTGAAGTAGGGTGCAAAGAACTCGATGCCAGCGCCGACTTGGCCCTGCCAATCGTTTTTCTTGATTTTGACAAATGGATCGTAGAAATTTTGAGAGGCATCTTGCTGCGATTGCAAGTCAATGGCATATTGCATGCCAAAAAGAGAATAGGCCGTAAAGTTATTGTAACGCTTGGTCCTGAATTGGAGCATCATGGGGAACTCCAAGTTGGTAGAGTTGACGCGCTGTTCTCCGATGCCATTTAAAAACCAAATGGTGTCCAAACTCTGGTAGCGCAAAACGCGCTCTTGAAAAGATAGGGTAGGAATGAAACGGAAGCGAATGGTCGGGGTACCAAGTTTAATGGTGGTTAAGATACCGAGTTGTCCACCTGGCTGGGCGTCGTTGGTAAGTGAGAGCAACTGATATTGGTTGTAAGCGTTTGGCTTGGGCATTACGGTGAAGTCAGAGCTATTGACGCCAAGCATAAAGCCAAAATGAATAAAGCGTTTGTCGAAATTTTTATAACGTTGCTGTTTTTGGGTCTGAGCCACTGTGGTCAAGCTGAACAAAAAACAAAAATAGAGGAGCAAACGCATGCGAGACTAACGATTCTTGGGGTGGTTTATTGTTGAGTGGGTTTTTGGCCAATATAAATAGTAGCGATACCGCCGCTCAAGCGGATTTGTTTGTGGGCATGGTAACCTACTTTTTGAAGCACGTTCATGAAATCGGCTCCTTCCGGAAACGCAGCAACGCTCTCAGGTAAATAAGTATACGCGCGCTCGTCTTTGGAAATATATTTGCCAAAAAGTGGAATGAGCACTTTGGAATAAAAACCAAAAAGTTGCTTGATAGGAAAGGCTTTTGGTTTTGAGAACTCTAAAATGATAGCTTGCCCCCCAGGTTTGAGTACGCGCAGCATTTCGCTGAGTCCTTTCTCTAGATTTTCGTAGTTGCGCACCCCAAAACCAACGGTAATGGCATCAAAAGTAGCCTCTTCGAACGGCATGTTTTCAGAGTCGCCGAGTTGCATGTCAATGACGTGGTCAAAGGCACGCTTTTTCATTTTCTTTTTACCGACCTCGAGCATTCCGGCAGAGATGTCCATCCCAATGATTTTTTCCGGTTTTAATGCCAAACAAGCAATTGCGAAATCGCCGGTACCAGTGGCCAAATCGAGGATCATTTTAGGCTGTTGTTTTTGGAGCTGCTTCACCGCTTTTTTTCTCCAGAGGTGGTCAATGCCTAAGGATAAGAAGTGGTTCAAGAAATCATAGTTGGCCGAAATGTTGTTGAACATCTGAGCCACTTCTTCTTTTTTGGATTGGCCTGAATCGTAAGGCTTGACGACTTTCTGAGACATGTTTAAGAGAGATGTTGGATTGCTTCTTGCAATAACTTGTTTTTATCGATGCTAACGACGCCAGGTTTTTCACAGACCAAGCCACCAGCTAAATTGGCTAGTGCAGCAATGACCTTTGGTTTGGCGCCGCATACGAGGCAAAGGCAAGTGGTGGCGATAACGGTATCGCCAGCGCCTGAAACGTCGGCAATGTTGCGCAAATGAGCAGGCAGATGGTGGTGCGTTTGACCGTCATACAACTGAACGCCATGTTCGGAAAGCGTAACAAATGTATAACGACTTTCTAGTTGATTTTGTAATTTTTCAATGGCCGCATCTAAGGCATTCGGATTTTTTTGGTAATCAAATTCTATTTGAAGGCCTTCTTTGAGTTCTTTGAGGTTGGGCTTGAAGAGCGTACAACCTTTGTAACTCAGAAAGTTCTTCTTTTTGGGGTCCACTACAATTGGGATATTTCTGGTGCTTGCTTCTTGGATCACCCATTGAATGAGCTCTGTTGTGAGTACGCCTTTATTGTAGTCTTCCAAGAGTATGCCATCGATGCCCTTCTGCAGCAATTGGGAGATGCCGTCTTTCAGCGCTAGGGTTTCTCTGGAGCTGAGGTCGTGTTGATCTTCGCTGTCGATGCGGAGCATTTGTTTGCCAGCAGAAATCACTCTGGTTTTAATGGTTGTTTTTCTTTCTTCTGAAGTAATGCGCCCAGAGGTATGAATACCAGCTGCTTGTAGCATGGCTTGTAGCTTTTGCCCAGCGCTGTCTTGTCCAATGACACTTGAGAGGTGTGCTTCGGCACCTAGGGCAATGAGGTTGAGTGCTACGTTGCCAGCGCCGCCGATGCGCTTCTCTTGGGTCAAAAGATCTACGACAGGAACGGGTGCTTCCGGACTCATGCGACTGACGTGGCCATGCATGTAGGCATCGGTCATGACGTCGCCGATGACCAACACGCGTTTGCCATTAAAGGCTTCGAAGAGCTCCTGGATCTGCATATCAGTGAAGTTGAGCTAAGGCGTTAGCGATGCGATCAACCGCTTTTTGTAGGGTTTCTTCTGAAGCAGCGTAGCTGATTCTGAAGCAATTGGGGTCTCCAAAGGCTGCGCCCCCGACACAGGCAACGAGGCCTACTTCTAGCAGATACATGCAGAGATCATCGGAATTTTGAATGATTTGACCGTTGTATGCCTTGCCAAAATAGGCGGAACAATCGGGGAATACATAGAAAGCTCCGCCCGGATGATTGACCTTTAAGCCAGGAATTTGCTGGAGTCCGCTCAATACTAAATTGCGACGGCTTTCAAATGCGGCGATCATGTCCTTGAGTACAACTGGGTCTGCGTTCATGGCAGCAATGGTAGCGCGCTGCGTTATCGAGCAGGTTGCCGAGGTGAACTGACCTTGAACTTTGTCGCAGGCCGCTGCAATTTCTTTTGGTGCGCCGATGTAACCCAAGCGCCAGCCGGTCATGGCCCACGCTTTAGATACGCCATTGACCGTTACCACTTGGTTGTAGATTTCAGGAAATTGCGCTAAACTTTCGTGTTTTCCAATGAAGTTGATGTGCTCGTAGATTTCGTCTGACATGGCAATCACTTGCGGATATTTTGCCAACACGCGAGCGAGGTCTTGAAGCTCTGCTTTGGTGTAAACAGAACCTGTAGGATTGCAAGGTGTGGAAAACATGAAAAGTTTGGTGCGAGGCGTTATGGCTGCTTCGAGGTCTGCGCCGGTGATTTTGAAATCTTTATCGATACCTGCGGAGATCACAACCGGCAAACCTTCTGCCACCTTGACAATTTCTAGGTAAGAAACCCAATAGGGAGCGGGTATGATGACTTCGTCGCCGGGATTGATCAAGCTCAAAACGAGATTGGCAATGCTCTGCTTGGCTCCGGTAGAAACCACAATTTGGTCTTTGTTGTAGCTGAGGTTGTTGTCGCGTTGGAATTTATGGGCAATGGCCTCGCGCAAATCGTCGTAGCCAGGAACAGGAGTGTAGGTGGTATAATTTTGTTCTAGTGCTTCAACGGCTGCTGCTTTGATGAAGTCTGGCGTGTGGAAATCGGGTTCTCCTAAGGATAGTGAAATAACATCCATTCCTTGAGACTTGAGTTCTCGGCTTTTTTTAGCCATTGCAATGGTTGCAGACTCTTCCATTGCCAATAAGCGTTCAGATAATTGGATCATGAATTGCGGTTTGTGCAAAGGTAGTAAATTGTGTCGAATTGACTTATCTTTGCAAGATGCGTATTGATATTCTTACCGTATTGCCAGAGTTATTAGAAAGTCCTTTTGCGGCCTCGATTATGCAGCGTGCGCAAACGAAAGGGCACGTCGAAATTTACACGCACAATTTGCGTCAATTTTCTGACAACAAACACCGCAATGTCGACGATTACCAATACGGCGGAGGTGCGGGAATGGTCATGAGCGTTGGGCCCATTTCCAAAGCAATTGAAAGCCTTCAGGCAGAGCGACATTACGATGAAATCATCTACATGACACCCGACGGTGAAATGCTCGAACAAAGTACGTGTAACCAGCTCTCGCTGGCCCAAAACCTTTTGATTTTATGTGGACACTATAAAGGTGTTGATCAGCGCATCCGCGATTTGTACATTACCAAAGAGTTGTCAATAGGTTCTTATGTTTTGAGTGGTGGTGAGTTGGCGGCAGCGGTTGTCGTGGATGCCGTCGTTAGACTCATTCCAGGCGTACTCAATGACGAAACTTCTGCGCTTACTGATTCTTTCCAAGATGGTTTGCTGGCGCCACCTGTATATACGCGTCCGCCCGAATTCAAGGGCTTGCATGTGCCAGAAGTGTTACTGAGTGGCAATCCGAAAGATGTGGCTGCATGGCGCGAGGCGGAGGCTTATGCCAGAACCAAAGAAAGACGTCCAGATTTGTTAGAAGAATAAACATTTATAAACTTTTTATTTAATTATTTGAATTAAATAAATAATTATAAATACTTAATCTTCAATTATTTGAATATTTGCAAATCTCAGTAGTACAGTTTTGGATCCGTGTTGTGGAAAGAAAATGGTTGCCTTTTTATCTGGGCCTTGACCTTCTAGTTTGAGCACCTTTCCTTTGCCAAAACGATCGTGTAAAATATTGTGCCCGACCATCAAGCCCGGTGTGTTGTCTCCTTGTGCCGGCGTCTGACTTTTGTTGACTTCTTTGAGTGACCTTAGCTGAGGTGGGGTGCCAAGGGGCTTGTTCAAACCGCCTGAGAATCCGCGCTCAAAGCCACCAGAACCCATCAGTGAACGGCTATTGTTGGTTCTGCTCACCGCTTCAAATTGTAAATATTGCGGATCAATTTCATCGATAAATCGCGAAGGCTCGCTCATGATCGCTTGGCCCCAAGTAAAGCGACTAGTGGCATAGGAGAGCATACAGCTGCGCATGCCGCGCGTAAGGGCAACGTAGAAAAGTCGGCGCTCTTCTTCGAGTTCTGAACGGGAATTGAGTGCCATTTGCGATGGAAATAAATTCTCTTCGAGCCCGACGATATAGATGTGTGGATACTCGAGGCCTTTGCTCGAGTGAATGGTCATGAGGCTGATGTGGTTGCGGTCTTCGGGTTTGTCTTGATCGGCGTCTGTGAGCAGTGCGACGTCCATCATGAAGTCTGCGAGGGTGCGCGGAGCATCTGGCTCGGCACCGCGTACAAACTCTTGGATACCCGCCAAAAGTTCTTCGATGTTTTGGAAACGCTCCACTTCTTCTGGGCCCTTGTCTTTTTCGGCGAGTAATTCTCGGATGATACCCGAAGACTTCGCGATGCGCTCGGCAAGTGTGAAAGCATCGGTTTTTTCGAGTTCAGCGCCGAAGCTATCGATCATTGTGACGAACTCATAGATTTTGCTGCGCGCCGCACTCCCGACATCGGCCGGATAGCGCTGGAAGTCTTTAATGACCTCCCACATGCTGGTTCCGTAGCGGTTGGCAGCAATAATAATGTTTTCAATGGTGGTTTTACCGATGCCGCGCTTCGGGTAGTTGATCACGCGTTTGAGGGCTTCTTCGTCGTGCGGGTTGGCGCTCAGTCTGAAGTAGGCGAGGAGATCTTTGATTTCTTTGCGCTGGTAAAAAGATAGGCCGCCATAAATTTTGTAGGGCATATTGAGTTTGCGCAAGGCCTCTTCAAATGCACGCGACTGCTTGTTGGTGCGATAAAGAATGGCAAAATCTTGATAGCGTGCACCTTCGGCGGTTTTGCGTTCAAAAATAGCTTGTGCAATGGTGCGTCCTTCTTCGTTGTCGGTGAGCGAGCGCTGTACTTTTATTTTTGATCCTTCGTTGTTGTCTGTCCAGACCGTTTTGAAGATTTGATCCTTGTTTTTCTTGATGATGCTGTTGGCTGCTTCTACAATGTTTTTGGTGCTCCGGTAGTTTTGTTCGAGTTTGTATAGTGCAAAATCGGGGTAGTCTTTTCTAAAATTGAGGATGTTCTCGATGTTCGCTCCTCGGAATGAGTAAATACTTTGAGCGTCGTCACCGACCACGCAAATGTTCTGATAGGCTGCTGCCAACTTTTTTACAATGAGGTATTGTGCGTAGTTGGTGTCTTGGTACTCATCGACTAAAATATATTGGAATTTTTGTTGGTAATAGTGCAAGATATCAGGAAAATCTCGGAGCAGAACGTTGGTGAAATAGAGGAGGTCATCGAAGTCCATGGCGCCAGCTTTCAGGCAGCGGTTGGCATAGGTCTGAAAAATGCGTCCGAGTTCGGGACGCCTCGCTTGTTTGTCTTCTAGTTGGATTTCTGAATTAGCAAGGTATGCCTCTGGTGAGATCAGGTTGTTTTTAGCGGCTGAGATGCGGCCAAAAACCATGCTGGGTTTATAGGTTTTGTCGTCGAGGTTGAGTTCTTTGATGATGTCCTTGATGAGGCTCTTGGAATCTTGGGTGTCGTAGATTGTGAAGTTATTTGGAAAACCAATTCTTTCGGCATTGAAGCGCAAGATCTTTGAAAAGACCGAGTGAAACGTACCCATTGAAATGTTTTTGGCCTCGGCTGGCCCTACGATATGACCAATTCTTTCGGTCATTTCTTTGGCCGCTTTGTTGGTGAAGGTCAGGGCTAAAATATTAAAAGGATCTATGCCTTGTTCCATCATGTAGGCAATACGGTAGGTGAGCACGCGGGTTTTGCCAGATCCGGCACCGGCAATGACCATAATGGGGCCAAAAATATGTTCAACGGCAACCCGTTGACTTTCGTTGAGTTCGTCTAGATAGGACATGGAAAAAATGCTGTTCTCAAAAGTACTATTTTAAGTTGCTTTCAATCCATTCAATTTGCAGTATTTTTGCACAAAATTTTGGCCTTGAGGCGAAACATCTGCAAGCCCTTTACGTAGAAACCTTTTTTGAATTTGACGCATGAGAACAAAATACATCGACCTTATTGAGCAAACGTTTGATTTTCCTCAAAACGAATTCTTCTTGCGCGAGGAGCGGCTGTTCTTTCATGGTATCGACCTCATGCGCCTTGTTCACGAACATGGTACCCCCCTAAAGTTCCATTATTTACCTCAAATTTCAAATAATATCCAGCGCGCCAAAGGCTGGTTTCGCGAGGCTATTATGAATCTTGGGTATCAGGGCAATTACTATTATTCTTATTGCACCAAAAGTTCTCATTTTGCCTTTGTGCTAGATGAAGTGCTTAAAAATGACGTCCATATCGAAACTTCTTCGGCTTTCGATATTGACATTGTGCGCAGTTTGCAAGCGCAAGGTAAGCTTCAACATAAAAGTTACGTGATCTGCAATGGTTACAAACCCGCGCCTTACCTTCAAAAAATTGCAGCCTTAATCGAAGAAGACGATTTGCGCATTGTACCTGTAGTTGACAACATTGACGAGCTTAAGCAGCTCATAGAACTCACCACCAAAGAACTCAATATCGGTATCCGCATTGCCTCCGAAGAGGAACCCAAGTTTGAATTTTATACTTCTCGCCTCGGGATTCGTTACCGCGAAATTGTGCCTTTTTATAAAGCGATTCTCAAGGAGAATCCAAGAGTGCGCGTTAAAATGTTGCATTTCTTCATCAACACCGGGATCAACGACACAGCCTACTACTGGAACGAACTCACAAAGTGTTTACGCGTATATTCCGATCTTAAAAAACTGTGCCCTGAATTAGACTCACTCAATATTGGTGGTGGCTTCCCTATTAAAAAGTCACTGGCATTTGATTTCGACTACGCCTACATGGTACGTGAAATTCTGACGCAAGTCAAGCGTCTCTGCCAAGACAACGACATTCCAGAGCCCAATATTTTTACAGAGTTCGGATCCTTCACGGTAGGGGAAAGCGGAGGTGCTATTTTTAGCGTTCTGCACCAAAAGCAACAAAACGACCGAGAAAAGTGGAACATGATCGACTCCTCCTTCATGACGAATCTTCCTGATACCTGGGCCATTAACCAGCGTTTTATCATGTTGCCGATCAACCGTTGGAACGATGACTACGAGCGCGTTTTGTTGGGTGGCCTCACTTGCGACTCCGATGACTACTACAATTCAGAGCAACATTCCAATGCGATTTACCTTCCGAAGTTTGACAAAAACAATACGTTATACATCGGTTTTTTCAATACGGGAGCCTATCAAGAAACGATTGGCGGTTATGGTGGTCTCAAACATTGCCTGATTCCCGAACCCAAGCACATCCTCATTACAAGGGATGACAACGGAAAAATTCAGACCGAAGTATTTAGCAATGAGCAAACTGCGCAAGATTACTTAAAAATTTTAGGATACGACAAGTAGCGAGGCGTTATTCATGCTATATTTGCGGACAATTTAAAATCGCATGAAGGTATCTTCGATCAGTTTGTTTGCATCCACTAAATTTTCGTCCAAAATTCAAAATTGGGCGGCTAAAGTTGCGGGCGAAGTACATTTGATCAGCGACAAAACCGACGATTTTTTTGACCACACCGATAGCCTTCTGATTTTCAATCAGAACCAAGACCTCAATCAGGATATTTTAGAAATCAAAGCACGCTGCGATAAACAACAAAAGCCTGTGCACAAGATCGATATCAACGGCACTTTGCAAGTAGGAATCACCAACTTCGATCTCTGGCTCGATAGCACAAAAGCTAAAAATTTGCTCGTCATCGCCGCTGAAGAATTGGCCGACAACCCCAACCTAGAGCGCTACCTAGACGCCCTTTAATTGCGCAACTGCGCCGCACAGTCTGTTTCCAATGCTTTGATGATGCGCTGCATCGCTTTTTCAATTTGCGTTTCGCTCAGCGTTTGCTGTTTGTCTTGTAGGTAAAATGCCAAGGCATAAGATTTTTTACCTTCTGGTAGGTTTTTGCCTTCGTAGACATCAAAGAGCTCTATATTTTGCAGTAGTTTGGTTTCTGCACCTCGAGCGCTCTGCAAGAGTTCTTGATAGGTCGTGTTCATGTCGAGCAAAAGAGAGAGGTCTCGGCGAACTGCAAAAGTTTTGGGTACTTCTTGGTAACGGATGCGTTCTTGTTGGCCTTGAATGGCAAGGGCAGTCCAGTCAAACTGCGCGTAGTAAACGTTTTGTTTGAGGTCGAATTCTTGCTGCAATAAAACACTGATTTGGCCAAACTCAACAAGGGTTTTTCCTGCTCTTTCGATGCTTACACCTTGCTCAAAAAGAAGGTGCTGCGCGCTGTATTCCTTTAGATTGGAGCTAAGGCCTAGGCGCTCGAGTACTGCATAGACCTCTTTTTTAAGGCTGTATATATCATGGTCTACCGCTGCCGTGTTGTTCCAATTTGCTGGGCTTTGTTTGCCCATTAGCGCTAATGCGAGGCGCTGCGTTTCCTGGCGCACCTCGTTGTGGAGTTGGTAGTCTTGACCAAACTCAAAGAACTGTAGGTCCGTTTGTTGGCGGTTTTGGTTATAGGCAAGGTTTTCCAGCAAACCAAATACCAAGCTTTGCCTCATGATGCCGAGGTCTTGGCTCAGCGGATTCAGTAAGCCGATGGCAGCGCCGAATGATGCATCCAAGTAAGTGCTGTAATGTTTTTTGGTCAAGGAGTTATTCATGACTTCGAAAAAACCGCGACCAACCAAAAATTCGGCACATGCTTCTTTATTGTAGTCTGCGCGTTGATCTTTATTTGGGCTAAGGCTCAGGTTCCACTTTTGGGGAATCTCGACAGTGTTTAGACCGTAAATCCGCAAGATTTCTTCAATGACATCGATGGGTCTTGTGACATCTACGCGATAAGCGGGCACGGTGAGGTCCCAAGAATTGTTTTGATAGGTATGAATTTCAAAGTCGAGGTCTTTGAGGATTTGCTCGACTTGTTCAGTTGGGATGGCAACACCAATCATTTGATGCAGCTGTTGTGCTGAAAGTTGCAAACGTATTGGTTTGGGAACGCTGCCTTCAAAAATAAAGGTGGCGCTATTGACCTTGGCACCAGCTATTTCTTGAAGTAATTGTACACAACGAAGGAGCGCCGTTTCAGTAAGATCAGGGTCTACACCGCGCTCAAAGCGAAAAGACGCATCGGTATTGAGGCCATGTTGGCGGGCTGCTTTTCTGATGCGAACAGCATCAAATAAGGCAGCTTCGATGAGGATTTCTGTGGTGTTTGCACTAACGCCGCTTTCGAGGCCGCCAAGAACACCTGCCAAACAAAGGGCATTTGTAGGATTGGCAATAACGAGTTCGTGTCCGGCAAGTTTGTAATTGTTGTTGTCCAGGCCCAAGAAAGCTTCATTGGTTTGCGCACAGCGCACTTGAAGTTTGGCACCAATTTGATGTGCGTCAAAAATGTGAAGTGGCGTGCCGAGTTCGCGTTGGATGTAGTTACTGATGTCAACTACGTTGTTAATGGGCTTGAGCCCGACCGCTTTTAGTCTGTTTTGCAACCATTTTGGGGAAGGAGCAACCTGCACGCCATCGAGTTTGATGGCCAAATAACGCTTGCAAGCATCCGTATCATTTATCTGAATATCAAGTTGAGGCAAGTGGGTGTTGTCGAGCACTTGCAACGCTGGCATATTTAATTCATCGTGGCTCGAGCCTAAACCGAGTTCGTCTTCGGCGCAGAGCATGCCCTCTGAAGCAACGCCTCTAATTTTGGCTTTTTTGATCTCAAATGCTTCGTCTGGCTTAGGGAAGAGCGTGCAGCCAACCGTGGCGACTACCACCTTTTGGCCGGCGGCAACGTTGGGTGCGCCACATACAATTTGCAAAGGGGTATCTGTACCAACCGAAACTGTTGTTACTTTGAGTTTGTCGGCATCGGGATGTTTTTCACAGGTCAGCACCTCGCCAATGACCACGCCTTTCAGGCCGCCCTGAATTTCGTTGAAAGATTCTAGGCTCTCTACTTCTAGACCTGTTTGGGTCAGAATTGCGCTGAGTTCTTCAGCGGAATAGGGGAAATCAAGGTAGGTTTTGAGCCAGTTATAGGATATTTTCATGGGAAGGAATGATATTGACTTCGCGTTCGAGCGTAACGCCAAATTGCTGTTGAATCGTGTCGATTATAAAAGAGGAAAGGTCAAGGATTTCACGCCCTTTGCTACCACCGTAGTTCACGAGAACCAAGGCTTGCTTTTCGTGCACACCACAGCTGCCCTTTCGGAAACCTTTTAAACCCGCTTTTTCAATGAGCCAACCAGCCGCCAACTTGACTTGGTTTGCCGGTGCTGGATAATTTGGGATTTCGGGATAGCGTTCTTGAAGTGCTGAAAATATGACATTTGAAACCACTGGATTCTTGAAAAAGCTGCCCGCATTGCCAAGAACATTTGGATCAGGCAATTTTGATTGGCGTATGGCAATGACTGCTTCTGAGATTTCTTTGATGGTTGGTTGGTCGATACCTTTTGCTTCGAGTTCTTGTTGAATGGCGCCATAACTCGTTTTCAGAACGGGTTGCTTAGACAAAGCAAAGGTGACGTCGGTAATAATGTATTGATTTTTAAGTGCCCTTTTAAAGACGCTTTCGCGGTAGCCAAATTGGCACTGTTCTTTGTTGAAGGTATGAATTTCGCCGCTTTCTAAATGATATGCGCTGAGCTCGTGAAAGACATCTTTGATTTCTACGCCATAAGCACCAATATTTTGCATGGGGCTCGCGCCGACAGAACCTGGAATGAGCGAAAGGTTTTCTAGGCCTCCCCAATTTTGTGCGATACAATGCAGCACAAACGCGTGCCAGACTTCGCCAGCACCTGCTTTGACGTAAATCGTGTTGGGATCTTCGTTGACCACTTCGATTCCTTTGATCTCATTGCGCAAAACAAGTCCTTCAAAATCTTCGGTGAAAAGCATATTGCTGCCACCACCCAATATAAGAAGGGCGCCATGCGTATTATTTGCCAAGCAAGCTTTTAATTCTTGAATGGTCGAAAACGACGCAAAATGCTTGGCCTTGACGTCGATTCTGATGGCTTTTGATAAAGCCTAATTTTAGTTTGGGGTAATTCGAAGCAATAAAGACACGACCACCTCTGGTTTGGGCTGGTAGTTGTTCAATTCCTTTTACGGCACTTTGGGGGGCAATGCCGTCTTGTAGAAAAATAGCATCAGATAAGTTGTCGTCGGCACGGGCTCCATATTGCCACACCTCTTCGAAAAGCGACCAATCGCGTCCTTGTGCACTAGCGCTTTCGGGCGAGAGGATCAATACTTTTCCAAAATCAACAAAGCCTGTAAGCTCGTCGATCATTCCTAACATGTATGCATAACCCATGCTGTGGCAAACAAAATGGACTTTACAAGGTCCTTTTCCTTTGAGTTCATTCTTCAGTGCAATGCCTGCTAAACTGCCGTTTTCTACGCGTTTTTGAAAGCCGCTTTCGTTGATTTTTTTGTTGAGTACCCAATGGCTTTCTTTTCGAAGCCAGCAAAACCTTGAAAACATATAGGAGCTAACTGCTTTTGACATTTTTCGGTGGGTGGAGGTACTCAAGGGATGGTGCGCATCGAAGTAAATGGCGTTGCTATTGGGAAAGCGTTTTTGAATGCTGTCGTCGAGTTTATACCAATAACCTGTTGGGTCTTTGAAATGAAGTTGATTGTCAGGCAGCTCTTGGTCGTACTTAGGGCCGCGGTAGCCATTGATAAATACGATGTAATCTTGACTCATGGCCGCTGTATAGAAGAAGATAAATAATCCAAAGAAAAACGCCTTATTTGCCATATTGATAGAAGATGCCACCGGCAAAAGCAGTCCAGTAACACGCTTTTTGTTGGCATGCTTTTAAGCCTGCGTTGACCCAAGAGTTACAAGTAAAAAAGAGGCTGTAGCGCCCGTTTGCAGCGTAATAGGCGTCATTGCCCGTAACCACACCCGGCATGGTTGCCTTAATGAATTTGGATTTCCCTTTATTGTTTCTATCGAGTGTTTTTTCAATATAGTGCACCAATTTGGCGTATTGCCGAGGGGTGAGGTGTAAGCTGATGTTTGGGCGATCGTCGAGTAGTTGTTGGTAGTAGGTGGCGTGAATGGCTGATGGCCCGAGGCCAAATGGAACGGTGAGTGCTGTTTTGATTGTTAAATCGGCCCATGTGGGGGTATTCATGTAAAAGGTTTTGTCTCCCCAGCCTATAGAAATGAGTTTGCTGAGACTGTCTTTGAAGCCAGTGTTGCTTAGTGGGAATTCTGTGCGCCAATCTTTGATGTCGTTACGAACGGGAAGTATAAAATCGGTGTGCACACCTGATTTCATGAGGTAAATTTGGATGGTAGCCCCTTTGTTACTTTGACCTTTTACCGAAATGCGGGAAAGGACAAACGTGCAAAGGACATAAATGAGGATGGCAGATCCGAGAAAGGTGAAGAAATAGCCCGCTGTTTTTTTGGCCCGCTTGAGTGAATTGCGGACCTTGCGCGTTTGGTACCAATGTAATTTGCGTTTTTTTTCCTTCATATGTGCATAACAAAGTTAAACTTTCTGAGCAATTTGTGGCACGAGTGTTTATTTTTGTAACTCGTTAAAATTACGGATATGCGCTTTCTTTTTCTACTATTCTTGTCGCTATGCATGGGCATCGTTTGGTCCCAAGATGCTAACAAAGCTGCTGCCTCTGCGCAAAAATATGCAGAGGTGCTCTACAATATTGAGCGTTTCTACGTCGATTCGCCAGATGCACCAGCACTTACAGAAACAGCTATTGTAGCCATGTTAGAGGCGCTAGACCCGCATTCAACTTATATTCCAAAAGAAGATCTAGACGACGCCCAAATGACCATCAACGGCAGTTTTGTCGGAATTGGCGTGCGTTTTCAACTCATGAAAGACACCATTAGCGTCGTGGCTACCATTCCCGGCGGCCCTTCTGAAAAACTTGGCATTTTACCCGGCGACCAAATTGTGCAAGTAGATGGCGAAAGTGTCGCAGGAATTGGCATCAAAAACGACCAAGTTCGTCAAAAACTCATGGGCGACCTCGGCACCAAAGTCAAAGTAACTGTCAATCGCAAAGGTAAGCTGATCGATTTCAATATTACCCGCGATAAAATCCCTGTATTCTCTGTAGATGCCGCCTACATGATCGATAAAGAAATTGGCTACATCAAATTAAATAGTTTTTCAAAAACAACCGTTCAAGAAGTACAAAATGCGCTTGTAAGCCTCAAAGCACAAGGCATGAAAA
Organism: Cryomorphaceae bacterium; assembly: GCA_021299335.1. Classification (GTDB taxonomy): domain Bacteria; phylum Bacteroidota; class Bacteroidia; order Flavobacteriales_D; family Crocinitomicaceae; genus UBA952. The sequence continues at coordinate 3,236 of JAJTGF010000045.1, read as the reverse complement.
GCCTTATTTTTGATTTGCAAGGCAATGGTGGAGGTTTGCTGGATGCCGCGCACAAACTCGCCGACGAATTTCTATCCGGAGACAAACTCATTGTTTATTCAGAGGGCCGAGCTCAACCCCGCAATGACCTCAAAGCAGGCAAAAAGGGCCTCTTTGAAGACGGCCAATTGATCATTCTAACCGACGAATACGCAGCAAGCGCCAGTGAAATTCTATCGGGTGCCGTTCAAGATTGGGATCGCGGCTTAATTGTCGGACGCCGCACCTACGGAAAAGGGCTGGTTCAGCGTCCTATGCCATTGAGCGACGGCTCCGAGATGCGCCTCACCATTGCCAGGTATTATACGCCAACGGGCCGTCATATTCAAAAACCGTATCAAGATACCGAAACCTATCGCAAAGATTTAAATCAGCGTTATTTAAACGGAGAGTTTTTCTTAAAAGACTCGATCAAAATGCCAGATTCGCTCATGTATCAAACACTCAAAACCAAGCGCACGGTTTACGGCGGAGGCGGTATCATGCCCGATGTTTTTGTTCCTTTAGATACTGCCGAAATTACCACCTATTTTTCCAAACTCATTCAGGGTGGTCATGTCAATAGCTTCGCCTTCAACTACATCAACACCAACAGAGCAGCATTGAAAGCGCAATATCCTGACATTAAATCGTTCAAAACGAATTTCACTTGTGACCAAGCATTTATGGATGCTTTTTTTGCCTATGTCAGCAAAGAGGACCCAAAATTGGAATTTGATGCCGCAGCTTATGCCACAAGCGAAAAACTCATTCAGTTGCGTTTGAAATCCGTGTTGGCCCAAGACCTATGGGGGACCAACGAAATGTTTCAAGTTTACAACGAAACCAACGAAATCTTACAAGAAGCCATTAAAGTATTGCAAACCAAACAATACACGAATTACCAACTCGATAAATAAACCATATGTCAGACGATAAAAAAATCATTTTCTCTATGGTTGGGGTGTCTAAAACGACACCTCAAGGAAAACAAATCATCAAAAATATTTACCTCTCCTTCTTTTACGGTGCCAAAATTGGCATCATCGGTCTCAACGGCTCAGGGAAGTCAACGGTCATGAAAATCATTGCGGGCCTCGATAAATCCTTCCAAGGAGAGGTGGTGTTTTCTCCGGGCTATACCGTGGGTTACTTACCCCAAGAGCCTGAACTCGACCCTACCAAAACTGTTCGTGACATCGTCCTTGAAGGTGCACAAGAAATTGTCGATGTCTTGGCCGAATACGAAGAAATCAACAATGCTTTTATGGACGAAGAAGTGATGGCCGATCCCGATAAAATGGACAAACTCATTGCGCGTCAAGGAGAAGTTCAGGATAAAATCGATGCGCTAGATGCTTGGGAGCTCGACACCAAAATCGAAAGAGCCATGGATGCCTTGCGTTGTCCGCCAGATGACCAACTCATTAGTACGCTCTCTGGTGGTGAGCGTCGCCGAGTTGCGCTTTGCCGTTTGCTTTTGCAAAACCCAGATATCTTGTTGCTAGATGAACCTACCAACCACTTAGATGCGGAGTCTATCGACTGGCTAGAACAACACCTCCAGCAATATAAAGGCACTGTCATTGCTGTTACCCACGACCGCTACTTCCTCGATAATGTAGCCGGCTGGATCCTCGAATTAGATCGTGGAGAAGGGATTCCATGGAAAGGAAATTACACCTCATGGCTCGAGCAAAAAGGAAAACGCCTTCAAGAGGAAGAAAAAACAGAATCAAAGCGTCAGAAAATGTTGGCCCGCGAACTCGAGTGGGTGCGCATGAACCCCAAAGCTCGTCAGGCCAAGAGCAAGGCACGATTACAGAACTACGACAAAATGCTTTCCGAAGACGCCCGCGAAAAAGAAGCAAAACTCGAGATGCCTATTCCGAATGGGCCGCGCTTGGGCAACAACGTCATCGATGCCGTACACGTCGCCAAAGCATTCGGTGATAAACTCCTCTACGACGACCTCAATTTTAAATTACCGCCAGCAGGAATTGTGGGAATTATTGGGCCGAACGGAGCCGGTAAAACGACTATTTTCAAAATGATCATGGCTGAATTAGCACCCGACAAAGGTGAGTTTACTGTAGGAGATACCGTCAAAATCGGCTACGTTGATCAAAGTCACAAGGATATCCATCCCGAAAAAACAGTCTTTGATGTGGTCTCTAATGGCCTCGAATACGTCGAGGTGGGCAATCAAAAAATCAATTCCAGGGCTTATCTGTCTAAATTCAATTTCAATGGTTCTGATCAGAATAAAAAGGTAGGTATTCTCTCTGGTGGGGAGCGCAACCGCTTGCATTTAGCCATGACGCTCAAAACCGAAGCCAACGTGCTCCTTTTAGATGAGCCCACCAACGACATCGATGTCAATACACTTCGAGCCCTAGAAGAAGGTATCGAGAACTTCGCGGGCTGTGCAGTAGTGATTTCCCACGACCGCTGGTTTTTAGACCGCATCTGTACGCACATCTTGGCGTTTGAAGGAGATTCACAAGTGTATTGGTTCGAAGGATCTTATTCCGAGTACGAAGAAAACCGCAAAAAACGCCTTGGCGATGCCGGTCCTAAGCGCATACGCTACAGAAGTTTGAGTTAATGACAACTCCGTTGTTTCCAACGGGAATGTGTTTTTAGAATAGAATCGTTTTCCGAGAGATTGTTTTTTTGATCGGCTTGTAACTTTAGTTCACTTAAATCGGGTTGGCCAGCATCTACCCATGCCGTGTACCACACACTACTCACCATTAAAATGGCGGCACGCAGTCTGCGTTCCACCATTCCGTTGAGGCTTTTGTGATAAGCTTCGCAGAATTTTCGAGAGTAGACTTTTGTGAGGGTGCTGCCGCGCTGTTCGTAGCTGTATTTTGCTGCTAAACCAATTTCATGGCTCACTATTTTTTCGAATCGGAGTACAGAGTCGAGGGCGGCATGCGAAGCGCGCACCGCAGCCCAGATTTCTTTTTGGACGGATGGCAAGTAGTAAGCCCTGCCAATCCAATAATTGTAATTTTCTGCCTGTAGCTCGATTAATCGGCTCTCCCAGAGGCCGTGTATGCCGTGCTGATTCGTGAGTTGGCCATTGTAATTTTCGGTAGTGTGTAAAGGCACATGTGCATCTGCGATGTAATGACCAATTTCTGCCGCGTATTTAAGCAGCAGTGCCAGATTCTTCTCTTCGATTGCTTTTTGGAGGCGGTATTTCATCC
>JAJTGF010000004.1 GCA_021299335.1 Cryomorphaceae bacterium | reverse complement strand
GTCTTTACGCTCATCGAGATGCTGAATGTATATGTGCCAAACAGCATCACAATAGACGGCGATGGCATCAACGATGTCTTCTTACCGGTGTTCTCGAATGTCGATATCATCGGCAACTATTCGCTACAAATCTTCAACCGCTGGGGCGCTTTAGTCTGGGAGACCGACACGCCATCGGAGGGTTGGAATGGCCGCTACAAGGACAGCAAAGATGTTCAGTTAGGACTCTACAACTGGAAGCTAACTTATACAGATAACAAACAGGTGACCCGAACCTTAGCGGGCCATGTCAATGTACTGAGATAAACAATGAGTCTTCCAAAAGTTAGGGTCAAAAATTTAGGACTCATTGATTACCAGGAAGCTTGGGATTTACAAGAATCCTTGCTTAAAGCTGCTGTAGACTGTAAAATTGAAAATCGGAAGAACAGCACCAACTTAGTGCCAGAACAACATTTGTTGTTTTGCGAGCACCCGCATGTTTATACCTTGGGCAAAAGCGGTGCGGCAGAAAATCTCTTATTAGATCAAGCGGATCTCGATCAAATTCAAGCCCAATTTTTTAAAATCAATAGGGGAGGAGACATCACCTATCATGGCCCTGGTCAGTTGGTGATGTATCCTATCCTAGACTTAGAACAGTTCTTTACAGATATCCATAAATATATGCGCTTTTTGGAAGAAGCGGTCATTGAAACACTGCATCATTTTGGGATAGCAGCTACGCGTTTCGAGGGTTTGACGGGTGTTTGGCTCGACGCCGACGGCCCTCATCCTAGGAAGATTTGTGCCATGGGTGTCAAGTGCTCTCGTTGGATCACGATGCATGGAATTGCTTTAAACGTGCATCCGGACCTCAGTTACTTTGGCAATATTGTTCCTTGTGGTATCCAAGACAAAGCGGTTACATCTATGGTAGCTGAATTAGGGAATCCGGTAGATTTCGCTGAAGTGAGGGCGGTATTAACTCAAAAAATGGCAACTTTGTTTAAATTTCAAATTTCCCAATAATGAGAGCAGATTTACTTGGTCCGAAAGTAGAAAATGTGGCTTTGGCCCTCGTAGAATTACCCATTAAAGATGCCGATCCTGAATACATTGTGTTTTTGATCAATAACAGAGAAGACATCATGGAAGGAATCATTGTAGCCTCAACTGGCTACGGCGAGAACCCGACTACCGGCGAACAGATCAAAACGTCTACCTTGCGCAAAGGAATTGAAGTCATGATGCCGGGTGAGGCGGCTAGAATCGAGCCAATTATGCCAGATCTTTTTGATTTGAGCAATGAATTTTGGGTGAGCTTTTGGGTCCATGAAACGATGTACGATAAGCGCTTTGTTTTTGCGGCAGGCACCATCAAGCCAAAGGATTTTCAATGGATACCTTCGCTCAATGCAAGAGGAATTATTCTCGAGTAATGTTGTCTTCCTAAGATAACAAACTACTGCCTGTCATTTTATCTGGTTGATCCAATCCCATACGTGCTAGAATGGTAGGTGCTACGTCTGCGAGAATGCCATCTTTTACTCGAATATCTTGGTTGGTACTTACCAAAATAATTGGAACGGGATTCAAGCTGTGTGCTGTATTTGGCGTTCCATCGGGATTAATGGCATAGTCTGCATTGCCGTGGTCTGCAATAATGATGAATTCATAACCTAGCGCGGCTCCTGCGTCCACAACCCGTTTTAACTCTGCATCAACCGTTTCTACAGCTTTTACAATGGCTGCATACACGCCCGTATGACCAACCATGTCTGGATTGGCGAAGTTCAGACAGATAAAGTCAGGAACATGTGTGTTCATATGCTCGATGAGGGCGTTGGCTACTTCTACAGCGCTCATCTCAGGTTGTAGGTCGTAGGTAGCCACTTTCGGAGAAGCGATCAGCAAGCGTTGTTCGTTGTCAAAGTTGGCTTCTCTACCACCATTAAAGAAGAAGGTGACGTGCGGATACTTCTCCGTTTCTGCGATGCGCACTTGACTCAGGCCCGCATTGGCGATTACCTCACCTAGGGTCTGTTGTAAGTTATCTTTTTCAAATAATACATGTAGTCCGCTGAAACGCTCATCGTAGTTGGTCATGGTACAAAAATGTAACCCGAGCGGCGTCATATTGTATTCGTGAAAGGCTTCTTGGGTGAGGGCCATGGTGAGCTCCCGCGGCCGATCTGTTCGGAAATTGATGAAGATGACAACATCGCCATCGCTAATGATACCATTTGGGTCAATGACATGTGGAAGAATGAATTCATCGGTAATGCCACTTTGATAAGATGCGGCTATGGCGGCACTTGCACTTTCGGCTTTTGAACCGACCGCATGGACCATCAAATGATAGGCTTGTGCCACGCGTTCCCATCGTTTGTCGCGGTCCATGGCGTAATACCTTCCAATGACGCTGGCGATTTGGCCATTTTCTTTTTCAAGAACGGTTTCTAGTTCATGGATAAAACCTAAGCCGCTTTTTGGATCACAATCACGGCCATCGGTAATGGCATGCACGAAGTAGGGGCCAACACCTGCAGCATGAGCCATTGCACATAGCGCATGCAGGTGTGCTTGCGAGCTGTGTACGCCGCCATCGGAAACCAAGCCGATGAAATGTAATTTTTTTCCGGGCTCTTTTGCTTTTTGAAAAGCAGCATTTAAAACTGGATTTTGCTGAAGTTCACCTTCTCGGATACTTTTGTTGATGCGGGTGAGTTCTTGATACACCACGCGGCCAGCACCAATATTGAGGTGACCCACCTCTGAGTTTCCCATTTGGCCATCTGGCAGACCAACTGCTTCTCCGGATGTTTGGAGTGTAGCATGAGGATGATGTTGCATTAAATGGTCAAAAAACGGCGTATTGGCGTTAAAAATGGCATCTGAGCCCGTTTGATCACCAAGTCCCCAGCCATCTAAGATGATCAGGCCTACTTTATTTTTCATATCGGTAATATTAACTCAAAAACACAGCCGCTTGGCGTATTTTCAAAACAGCGAATTTGACCATTGTGTAATCTTGCATATTCAGCAACAATGTAGAGACCTAGTCCGCTTCCGGCCTGATTTCTGGTTTCTTCGGCGCCAATTCTGTAAAACTTCTCAAAGATTTTTGTGCGTTCTATCGCGGCAATACCCGGACCTTGGTCGGCAACTTTGATGGCAACAAAACGATCGAGTTTTTCGAGTTCAATCGTGATTTGCAGTTGTAAGCCACCGTATTTAATGGCGTTTTCTAGAAGATTAGTAACCATAGTATCGAGCATATTTTGGTCGATATTGGCGAAAAGTTCTTTTGGCCCATGAAAGTGAATGAGCTCGGAATGGTATCTCGATTGGTATCTTTCTTTGATGGAATGAATAAGCCCTACTAAATCTGTATTTTGCTTTTGGACAGCGAAAGAATTGTTTTCGGCTTTGGTGGCATTGAGTATATTTTCGATGAGTAGACTCAAGCGTTCGTTTTCTTCAAGTGCACCGCTCAGGATGTGCTCTTTTTTATCCTCGGGTAAATTGTGTTTTTTCAGCGTTTGAATGTACAATTTAAGCGCCGCAATAGGTGTTTTGAGCTCATGGGTAACCGTGAGCAAGAAGTTGTGTTGTTGTTGTTGAAAGGCGAGCTCTTTGGAAATTGATTTTTTAATGCGGTAAATGCCAAAGGCTAAAATGACCAAAAAGACAGCACCCTCTCCAATGACCATCCCGATGCGCTTGGACAGTTGCGCACCGTTGTCTTGTGGAATAAACGAGCTGAGTTGTATAAGGTGATATCCCCACCAAACAAATTGAATGATGACATACGCCCCGAGAAAATACAGCCAATAGGCAGATTTGCTTTTTTTCAACATGTTCTTATTGATCTTTACCCTTTTTAAAGATATTTCCGACCTCTCGTCCGATTTTTTGAATCGTTTCTACTCCGGCAACAAGCGGAGCAGAATTGATGTCATCATAGCTAGAAAAAGCGGGGTCATTACCAATAGACCCCGGATAAATGAGCAGATAGTCTTGCTGCTCAAAAGCAAGGCTCATATTCTGAATAATTTGGTCAATTTGCGAGTCAAAAGAAACACTGCCTGCTCTGCATGCAACTACAGAAATGAGGTCGCTATTTTTCTTTTGATAAGTCGGATAAAAGTTGTCGAGACTTGCTATTTCATGAAGGTAAATTTCGGCCTCAACCCTGTTAGCCTGTGCTACTTTTTCTATACGCTCAAAAGAGGAGCTGCTCCCGTAATAGTGCATGGGAATTTTGAGTTCTTTACAGAGCCTTAGTAAGCGCTCAGACCAAAGTACAAAGGTTTGCTCGAGTTCAGCTAAAAGCGGCGCCACTACGACGATGCGTTCATATGAAACACTCGGTTGGTTGAGTGAGCAGAAAAAAATGGTTTTTTCACAAGTGGACATCAGGTGCTCGCGGTCATCGCCGACCATTCGCTTAATGATATTGGTGTTAGAGGAGTCGTTGACCAATACGATATCGGCCACCAATTCTTTGGAGACACGTGCAATGCCAGAAGATAAATTGTGGTCAATGGTGGCAATGGTATTTAATTTGGATTCATGACCAGAATAGTGCTTGATGATATCCTCCAAAGATTTTCTGGATTTACGGATCATGCGTTCTGCATGCTCGTTATCGGGATAGACACTTACTACTGAAATTGGATTGATGACTTGGGGATCAGATACCATTAGCGCAAAGTCAAGTAAGCGTTCATTGCCATTCAGTTCATTCATCGAAACCATTAAGTGTTTGTTGCGCAAGCGCATTTCGTTGTCTTCTAGGTCGCTATTTTCGGATAAGTCGAGTAGGAGGCGTTTACCGGTATTTTCTGTGACAAAAGAGGAGGTCATGCTCGTGAAGAGAATGAGTAAAACGGTACCGTTGACAATATTTAAACTCAAGATACCGTCGCCGTCATTGTACCCAACCATAATAATAGCCAACGTAGCCGCTGCGTGTGCAGTGCTCAGACCAAAGATCATTTGTCGCTCATTTTTACTGAGTTTAAAGATGAGTTGCGTAACGAGCGCAGCGAGCCATTTTGAAAAGATGGCAAATGATGTCAAGATGCCTGCAATAATGAGTGGCCATGAACCTTGAAAAAAAGCGCGGTAATCAACAACCATTCCCACGAAAATCAAAAAGAAGGGGATAAACAACGAGTTGCCAATGAAGTCAATGCGATTCATCAGGGTAGAGTGATGCGGAATGAGTTTGTTGAGCACTAAGCCTGCAACAAAGGCCCCAATGATGTGCTCCACACCTGCTACCTCTGCCAAGAAGGCCGCAAAGAACACAACCGATAAAACGAAAATATATTGGGATGTTTTTTCGCTATCGAGTTTACTGAAGAACCACCTTGCAATTCTAGGAATCACAAAAAACATGATCAATGAAAACATGAGGAGCGATGTCAGTAAACGCATCCAAAAACTAAAGTCCAATTGCCCTTTAGTGGCACTGGAGATGATGGCCAGTATGATGAGTACGGCCGTATCGGTAAGAATAGTTCCGCCAACGGTTATGGCAACTGCGGGGTGTTTGGTCAGGCCAAATTTGCTCACAATTGGATATGCCACAAGTGTATGCGTAGAGAACATACTGGCGGTAAGCAATGCTGCAAGCGGAGAAAGGTGCAATATTTCCGTACAAAGCGGATAACCAAGTGCCAATGGAATGATAAAAGTGAGTACACCAAACCCGAGGCTTTTGTGAAAATATCGCTTGAATTGCCGTAAATCGAGCTCAAGACCAGCCATAAACATAATGTAGAGTAAGCCAATGGTCGCAAAGAGTTTGATGCTTCCTTCGGCTTCCATTGTACGCGCCCCAATTAAACCTAGTCCGTTAGGGCCAATTAATACACCGGAAAGAATCAGACCAATAATTCCTGGGATTTTTAATTTCCTGAGGAGAATTGGAGAGAGAAGAATGATAAAAAGTAGAATAGAAAAAACCAACACCGGATTCTTCAGTGGCAAATGAAATGCTTCAATCAGGTGTTGGAAAAAATAGCGCATCTTCGTTTTATTGCATCATCCGATTCGTGTCTGAGCCTTGCCCTGGCGTAGTAAGGGAATTGACATCGATATTCGATGGTTGAACAGGTGCGGGCGCGCGGTTCACAACAGGGGCTTTGATCAGGCCGTGATGTTCAGCTAATGCGCCCATATAAGTCTGAAGATTGCCCAAACGATTGGTATACAAGCCATCTCCGGCCTCGCCATTTTCTGTTGCCAACACTTCCAAACCACTGTAAATGCGTGGAAGCACTTTTTTGTATAGCGTTTGAACAGACTTTTCAAGCGAGCGCTCAAATGCAGAACCACTGATTTTGTTTTCTTTAAAGGTTGTGCGCATTTTGAGTAAGGCATCTGCAACTGCAATGAGGTCTTCGGCGTTGTCTTCGTTACCTGCTATTTCGACATCGCTGTGTTCAAAGTAGGCGATGATGCTATTGTAATTATCGAGTATTTTTTGGCCCAAAGCAGCAGCTTTTTTAGTTTGACCGAGCAAAGAATAAAGCTGGACGTATTCGTGAAGAATTCCTGAATTGAGCGGCCTGATGTCTTGACCTTGATACATAAATTGGTTGTGCGCCTTGTTCAGGTTCAATGAATTGAAAGGGTCTACAGGGTTGATGTCGCCGTAATCCATGACGGTTTCTTCAGGCATGATTTGCATGGCGCGGTCGAGTACTTTGATGGCTTCATTTTTGCGACCAAGCGCATAGAGTTGTTCTGCAAGTAGCAAGAAATTGGCGCGGTATTGTACGGTGTGTCGGCGTGCATAGTAGTCGGTGAGCACATTCGGATTGGCCATGTCGCCAAAAATGTAAGTCTCGAGCATGTTCTTCTCCATTTGATTGACATCCATGAGCGCCGGCTCTTGTTTTGCTGGGGTGAGGGCATATGCCATCCCAACTTGCTTGATGTAACCTCCACTTAAAAGTGCAATAGAGAAAGAAGATCCGCGATTACTGGAGAAATAAATCCCTCTTTTCCAGTCGTTGTTGGCCACGACATCCATCATCATGACTTCATCGCGTGGGAGAGCTTGATTGCGTTCTGGGTCAAATTCAAATACAATTTCATCGGCAACGTTGCTCGCTTTTGTTTTGGAGCTGAGCACACCAGAGGAAATGGCATTTTGACGATTGACCTTCAGCGCAAATTTGGTTGAAGGGAAGAAACTAAATTTGTTTTGTTCGTCGGTAATCATGTTGGCATCGTCGCGAACAAAAGCCATTGCGTCTGTGAAGTCAACGGCAGACCAAATGCGCTCAAATTGATCGAGTAAGTCCTGTAGGTCTTTGGCGCTATTGTTTTTGAATTCAACTTGTGCATTTCTCGCTGCTTCAAAGAGTTGGAAAACTTTTTGGTATTTGTCGATGGTTGCGGCAATCATGTTGGTAGAATCTGTGCGTGCAATTTGTGCCTTTAGGATTTCGGCCTCTGGCGTTTTGGCAACGACATCGGCAAAAATCACCTGGGCGCGTTGATCAAAATAGCCAGCAGCCATTTTTGCTTCTGTAGGATTGTGCTTCAAGCGGAGGTCAAGTACTTTCTTGATGATGGTATCCGATAAATTTTGAGAGAACAGCTGTAGCAATGGCATGAAATAAACCTGATCAGTATTCCCGGCATACATGAGAATTTGATCTTCTCTAAACTTGATCGGCAGGGCGTCTGACTGATAAGTTTTGAGTTTCATTTGGTTGGTGTACCAGTCCGTGCCCATGAGGGAGAGGTTGCAAACCCGCACGTCGGTGCGCTTGCCTTCTACTTCTTGTAAATACCAGAGCGGGAAGGTGTCGTTGTCGCCGTTGGTAAATAAGATGCCATTTTTGCCACAAGATTCTAGGTAATTGTGGGCGAGGTCGCGGGCACTTGTTTTGCCGCTGCGGTCGTGATCATCCCAGTTTTGGACCCCCATGAGTACTGGTACGATGAGGCCCAAAGATGTGGCAATTGCAGCGCGGATTTTGGCGTCTTGTAGGTATTTTTTGAGGACGTCAAATACGGCAAATACACCGATTCCTATCCACATGGCAAAAAAGTAAAACGAACCAGCGTAAGCGTAATCGCGTTCGCGGGGTTCGTAAGGTTTTTGATTGAGGTAGACTACAATTGCGAGTCCGGTGAACAAAAAGGCCAATGTTAAAATGAAGGCGTCTTTGGGCATTTTTCGGTAATGGAAAATAAGTCCAATAAGCGCAAGAAGGAGTGGCAACATGAAGTAGGTGTTGCGACTCGGATTTTCTTTGGTGTAAAAAGGCGCGTGTTCTTGGCTGCCTAAGCGGGCTTCGTCGAGCAAAGAGATACCGGAAAGCCAGTTGCCGTGCATGTTGTCACCGTGGCCTTGAATATCGTTCTGGCGACCTGCGAAGTTCCACATAAAGTAGCGCAAATACATCCAGTTGACTTGATAACGGAAAAAATAGGTGAGGTTTTCGCCAAAAGTAGGCAAGCGTTTGCCGTCGCGGCCTATTTCAGTGCTCGAGCCGTCGTTTTCGTCATAGCCAGACCATTTAGCGTAAAGCTGTCTATGCAAACTTGCACCAGAGCCGTCGCTGTTGTACATACGCGGGAAAATGGTTGTTTGTGCATAAGTAGCAACAGCTCCCTCGCGAATGCTCGCGTTGCTTTCATAATACTTCTCTTCAATACTGTAGGCGCCTTTATTCGCTCTTACCCAGGCCTCTGCATCTGCTTCGCTCGCAAAAGCTTTGATTTCAACGTCGTTTTCAAGCACGACGAAACGACGCAAATAATAAGCGGATAGGTCTTTCCAAGAAGAGCGATCTAGTATTTTTGGACCATCTTCGGTCATTTCTTCGCCGTTGCGGAATGAATTCCAGTAGGGCCCGAAGAGGATAGGTGCCGATCCGTATTGCTCGCGCTTCAGGTATGAATGTAAGGTCACTAAGTTTTCCGGGTCGTTTTCGTCGAGTGGTGTATTGGCGTTAGAGCGGATCACGATGACTGCAAAAGAACCGTAGCCAATGAGCAACATGACCAAGCCCATCATGGCGTTGTAGAGAATGGTTTTGCCCGCGCGGTGTGCGTATCGAACGACGTAAAGACAAGCTGCGATGAGGGCAATAAAAAAGAAGATGGTACCGCTATAGAATGGCAAACCAAGGCTATTGACAAACGAAACTTCAAAGTTTGACGCCATCGCAATACTGCCCGGAATAACCGCTTCTTGGATAAAGCCAAGCGCTACGATTGAGATGATGCCCGTAAGAATAAGGCCTTTGATGCTGACTTCTTCTTGGGTTCTGAAGTAGATCATGTAGCCGATTGCAGGCACTACCAAGATACCGAGTAAGTGAACACCGATAGCGAGCCCTAACATAAAGAAAATGAGCAATAACCAGCGATTGGGGCGCAATTCAGATAATTTGGACCCATGCTGAATCGCTTCCATTTCTTCGTCCCATTTTAGAATGGCCCAGAAGATCACGGCGGTAAAAAGTGAAGCCATGGCATAAACCTCGCCTTCTACGGCAGAAAACCAAAAAGAATCAGAGAAGGTATAGGCTAAAGAACCTATCGCTGCAGCGCCAAAAATGGCAATTTGATTGGCTCCGGTGAGTTCATCTCCTTGCTTGAGTACGATTTTTTTAATGAAAAGCGTGAGCGACCAAAACATAAAAAGGATGGTCAGGGAGCTCGAAATAGCAGAGAGCGCATTGATATAAACTGCTACATTTTCAGGTGCAGCAAAAAAGGAGAACAAACGCCCCAAGACCATAAACAATGGTGCGCCCGGCGGGTGGCCCACTTCTAGCTTGTAGGCTGCAGTGATGTATTCGCCACAGTCCCAGAGACTTGCGGTAGATTCGATGGTCATGAGGTAAACAGCCGAGGAGATTGCAAAAATTAGCCAACCAAGGTAAGAGTTCCATTTTGAGTAAGTCATGAGCTCAATTTATAATAAATAAGTAGTTGCGAATTTAAGAATAATCGTGCTAAAAATTTTTTCTTGAGCTATTTGCCGAGTAGAAAAAACTTATTAAATTTGCACTCGCATTGAAAGATGCGTTTTTATTGGCCCATGGTGTAACTGGCAACACGTCTGATTTTGGTTCAGAAGAGTCTAGGTTCGAGCCCTAGTGGGCCAACAAAAGCCTCCGATTTCGGAGGCTTTTTTTATTTGCATTAACTTTGCAAAAAAAACGCAACCATGACAGACAAACGCACCGAACTAGCTGACCTCGGAGAATTCGGACTCATCGACCTCCTCACCCAAGATCTTCAGAACAAACATCCATCATTTTGACCTCACCTACATGCCCCTCAAACATCTTGGATACAAGGCAGTTTCTGTGAATGTTTCGGATATATGCGCTATGAATGCCACTCCCATGCAAATCACTGTTGGATTGGCGGTGTCTAATCGTTTTTCTGTCGAAGCTTTAGAAGAATTATATGCCGGCATCAAAGCTGCCTGCAAAGATTACAACGTTGATTTAGTCGGTGGCGACACCACTTCATCCCAAAGCGGCCTCGTGATCAGCATCACCGCTATCGGAGTAGCTCCACAAGCTGCTGTTTGTTTGCGGTCGGGGGCCAAAGAATATGATTTATTGGTGGTTTCCGGAGATCTCGGGGGTGCTTACATGGGCCTGCAGGTCTTGGAACGCGAAAAAGAAGTGTTCAAAGCCAATCCGAATATTCAGCCGGATCTAGATGGTCACGACTATATTTTGCAGCGTCAGCTCAAGCCACAGGCGAGGGTAGATGTCATTGGTTTTCTGACAGAATTAGGTGTTCAGCCTACTTCCATGATTGATATTTCGGATGGTTTGGCAAGTGAGGTTTTGCATCTGTGTAAAGCCAGCAAAGTGGGTTGCCATGTCTACGATGAGAAAATCCCGATTGACGCCAAAACCGCTATGGTTGCCATGGACTTCAATCTCGATCCGAGCATGTGTGCCCTAAATGGTGGCGAAGACTACGAATTGTTATTTACGATAGATCAAAAAGACGTCGCGCTGATCCAATCCAATCCTAATTTTACGATCATTGGTCACATCACTAATTCCGCAGACGGCACTTACTATATTGACAAATCGGGTTCGGCAGTTACCCTGCGCGCTCAAGGTTGGAAGCAATTTAACTAACTGCTTTTTAGTCAATTCTTGGCAAATTGATTTGTTCTTTATGGACAATCGTCAGCGGATAGCGCCCTCGTATGAGCGCAACCAATTCCTCAGCTTCTTTTTGCGTCCTGAAATCCCCAACCATTAAATTGAAATTGGGTGCCTCAAAGCGCACATAAGTATCTATTTTTGGAAATTCGCCAACGAACTGCGCTCGCGTTTGGTCAATGGTTGTTTTATCCGAGTCAAAACAAAGTTGCACGCGATAACCAGGCATTTGCTTATTGTTCTTGCTGGCCACGCGTTGCTCAATTCTCGGGTCGGTAATGACTTGGATTTGAGCACATAAATCCTTGTAAAATAGCAGGATAAAAGCGAGGATAAAGAAACCTTTCATAGTCGCAAAGTAAATCAGAAATTTTGGCAAAACAAAGCGCTTATTTAGATTCATTTTAAATTAACATGAGACCCTTAATTTTTGTCATCAAAATGTCATTAACTGCCTTGATTACTTTAATTTTGCTGCCGATAAAACGCGGGTTTCCCGCCCTATTTTAAAGAGTGAATTAGTAATTTTTTACATGGAAATATCTAACATTCAGTCGCTTAAGCGCATCAAATCCCTGGCTTTTGCCTCGCTAATTTTCAGCTTTGCTGTTTTCTCAAATTTTGCTTCTGCGCAAGGAGAAGGCCTATTTAAGGCCAAATGTGCCACTTGTCACATGCCACACAAAAACTCTACAGGGCCCAAATTAGCCGGAGTTAGAGCAAAGTGGGCAGCTGGTGGAGCAAAAGATGGCAGCATCTACCAATGGGTAAACAACTGGCAAACTGCCGCAGCCAACGATCCTTATGCTGCCGAGGTTTCTAAGTGGTCTCCAACGGCCATGTCTGCGTTCCCAGACCTCAAAAAAGAAGACATCGACGCTATCTTGGATTGGGTAGATGCACAACCAGATCCTGCTGCGGGTGGCGGTGCTACTGCAGGTGGTGGTGCTACAGGTGCTGAAGGGGCACTTTCTGCTGAACCAGTTGAGGAAGAATCCAATACCTGGATTTGGCTCATCATGGGCGTTATTTTTGTCGTGATCATCATGGCGGTTGGCGGCGTTCGTCGTCAGCTCAAAATTGCTACCTCTGAAGAAGAGGGTGAAGCAGAAAAAATGACCTACGGCGAAGAATTGCGCGCCTTGGCTTGGAAATACCGTTTACAAGTTGGTTTGGCTACACTTGTAGTCGTGATTTCAATTATTGTAGCGTTATTCCAATCGTTGTACTCAATCAATATCATGGAAGGTTACCAGCCTTCGCAGCCAATTGCCTTCCCGCACAGCCAACACGCTGGCATCAACGGCATTGACTGTAAATACTGTCACAACACCGTTACCAAATCTAAATCCGCGAGTATTCCTTCGGTCAACGTTTGTATGAACTGTCACAAACAAATCGACGGCGCGGGCAAACCTTTCGAAGGTCAAATCAAAAAAATCTATGCTGCTGCAGGATGGGATAAAGAAGGCATGAAATACACCGGCAAAACCAAACCCATTGTTTGGAATAAAGTGCACGTCTTGCCTGAGCACGTCTACTTCAATCACTCTCAACACGTTGTTGTCGGAGGCCTAGACTGTAAGCAATGCCACGGCGACATGACGCAGCAAGTAGAAACTGTAAAAGTTCAGCCAGTAGAAGAACTCAACAAAATTGAAGGGAATATCAAACTCACGCGCAAAACCCTCACAATGGGTTGGTGTATTGAATGTCACGGTAAAAAAGACGTCGCTATCGGTAACGGTAAAAACGCTTACTACGACGAAATTCACCGTCGCCTCAAAAAAGACCCTAAACTTTACGCACAATACCTCAACGACGACGGTAAAGTAACTGTCAATGAACTTGGTGGATGGGAATGTGCAAAATGCCACTATTAATTAAGTAATAACCATACTTGTCGAAATAAGACCATGGAAATGTCAAAAAAATATTGGAAAGGTATTGACGAACTCAAGCAAACACCTGAGTTCATCAAGCACAAAGATCAAGAATTTCCAAACCAACAAAGTGTTGAAGATTTCTTAGCTGATGAAAATCTCGCAGAGTCATCTACCGCTCGTCGCGACTTCTTGAAGTTTCTCGGGTTCTCTGTTGCAGCTGCTACCTTAGCTGCTTGTGAGGCTCCGGTCACCAAAGTTGTTCCTTACGCTGTGAAACCAGAAAACGTAACGCCTGGTATGCCTACATGGTATGCAAGTACGTACTATGATGGATCTTCATATGCAAGTATCATGGTCAAAACACGTGAAGGTCGTCCTATTTTTATCAAAGGAAACAAAGACTTTGGCTTCACTAAAGGCGGAACCAATCCACAAATCATTGCTTCGGTACTTGGTCTCTATGACTCAGCTCGTCTGACCCAACCTTTGTATAAAGGTTCCAAAACTACCTGGGGAGCCGTCGATGACGGTATCAAAGAGGCGCTTAAAAATGCTGGTAAGGTTACCTTACTTTCCAATACAGTGATCTCTCCATCTATCAAGCGTGCTATCGCTGAGATGGCAGCTCAATTCAACGGAGAAGGCGAATCCAAATTCGAGCACATCCAATACGATGCTATTTCTTACGCTGGTATGCGCGAGGCGAACTTGCTCAATTTCGGAGCACGCATCATTCCAAGCTATGATTTCTCCAAAGCAAAAACAATCGTTTCTGTAGGCGCAGACTTCTTGAGCACATGGTTGTTGCCAACTGAATTCGCCGTACAATACGGGGCAACCCGCAACCCAGAAGGGGAGTGGATGTCTAAGCACTTCCAATTTGAGTCGGTTCTTTCTGTAACTGGATCAAATGCCGACGTACGCAGCATGATCAAACCTTCAGAAGAAGCAGCAGTTCTTGCTTACATGATCAAAGCAGTGCAAGGTAAAGCGGCTACAGGCGGCTCTTGGAAAGCAGCTGCCGACAAAGCAGTAGCGGCCCTCAAAAAATCTAAAAAATCATCTTTAGTAGTTGCAGGTTCAAACCATATCGGTGTTCAGCAACTTGCTAATGAACTCAACAACATTTTAGGTGCATACGGTTCAACCATCGATTTGAGCAACACCATTGAACTTCATCAATCAGAAGACGCGAAGGCACTCAAGTTGGCAGCCAATGTTGCTGCTGGCAAAGGTCCTGATGTCTTGATCATGATGGGTGTCAATCCTGTTTATAGCTTGCCAAACGGAGCAGCTTTTGCAAAAGGATTGAAATCAATTAAAACTTCAGTCGCCATCTCTTCTTTCGAAGACGAGACAGCCAGCAATTGTACTTATGTTTGCCCTGATCACCACCAATTAGAAAATTGGACAGATCACCAAGCAAAAGCAGGTGAATATGCAATTGGTCAGCCAACAATTCGCCCATTGCACAATACAGCAAGCGCTTTAGAATCATTGCTTGTTTGGAACGGAGCTGCTAATCGCGGTGGTCAAGATTCTGCTGTAGCTTATGACTACATCAAGGCAACTTTTGCTGCCATGAATCCAACTGGAGACTTCAATTACCTCACACATAACAGCTGTACCACCCTTCCAGTTGTACCTGCTGTACTTACTTTTACAGCTGCGGCGGTGAAAGATTTGCCAAAATCTGCCGATACCGAAGTTGTATTTTACCAAAAAGCTGCCATCGGAAACGGCCAATTTGCCAATAACCCATGGTTGCAAGAAATGCCTGACCCTGTTACCAAAGTAACCTGGGACAACTACATCACCATGAATCCAGTAGAGATGGAAGGTAAATATGCCACCACCTACGATCAAGAACATGGTCTAAATCTTGCAACGGTTACCGTCAACGGTAAATCTGTGACACTTCCAGTATATCCATTACCAGGTCAAGCGCCTAAAACAATTGGTATCGCTCTTGGTTACGGACGCGGAGCTAATGGTGAAAACATTGGTAAGGCTGCATTTCAAACAAAAGAGTATGGTGGTCACGCTCAAACAGAAGATGGCAAGCTAACGCCGATTGGTGCCAATGTCTTCGGCATGCTATCCACTGGAGCTACACTTCTTTACAGCGCTGCGGCAAAGGTTACCGATGCAAATGGCACTTACCCTATCGCAGCAACTCAGATTCACCACACCGTTATGGGCCGTGATTCTATCGTTCGCGAGACTACCTTATCTATATTCAAAGAGCGCGAAAAAGACGCTTACAATGAAGCTCACAAACTTCAGAAGCTAGACAAACACGGCAAACACGTCGAGGCTCCTGTCTCTGAATTTGACCTCTGGGCAGCACACCCTGTTGAGAAGATTGGTCACCGCTGGGGTATCTCCATCGACCTTTCATCATGTATTGGTTGTGGATCTTGCCTCATCGCTTGTCAATCCGAGAATAAC
Source organism: Cryomorphaceae bacterium (assembly GCA_021299335.1). Lineage (GTDB taxonomy): Bacteria > Bacteroidota > Bacteroidia > Flavobacteriales_D > Crocinitomicaceae > UBA952. The sequence continues at coordinate 58,465 of JAJTGF010000004.1, read as the reverse complement.
GTACCTGTAGTGGGCAAGGACGAAGTACGTCGTGGTCGTGAAATGCATTGGTTGCGCATCGACCGCTATTTTGCTTCTGACGAAGAAGCTGCAGTTGGTACCAAAGCAGACAAAGAAACATTTAGCTATGATGCGGCAGAAATTCCTGCCCTCAACCCAAGTGTGGTTCACATGCCTTTAATGTGCCATCACTGTAACCACGCTCCTTGCGAAACCGTTTGTCCGGTGGCTGCAACAACGCACTCCAACGAAGGCCTCAACCAAATGGCTTACAACCGTTGTATCGGAACGCGTTACTGCGCCAACAACTGTCCATACAAAGTCCGTCGTTTCAACTGGTTCAACTATCCTTCGTACAAGAAGTTTACGGAAGTCAACCCGGCACAAGACGACCTCGGCCGCATGGTCCTTAACCCAGATGTTACTGTTCGTACCCGTGGTGTCATGGAAAAATGTTCATTGTGTGTACAACGCATCCAAGCTACCAAATTAGTAGCGAAGAAAGAAGCGCGCGTGATTGCCGATGGCGAATTCGCAACAGCTTGTTCTGATGCTTGTCCTACTAATGCCATTGTCGTTGGTGACTGGAATGACCTCAAATCTATGATCCGCGAGAAATCAGAAGGTGTTCGTGCCTATCAAGCACTCGAAGAAGTAGGTGTGAAGCCAAACGTATGGTATCAAGTTAAAGTGCGCAACGAAGACAACTCCTTGCTCGATCATATTCAAGTAGCTGAACAAGCTCATCATTAATTATTATTCAATTAAACTACTGCAATGCAAAAGGAAGCAGCAATCAGAGAGCCCCTCATTTTAGGTCACAAAACCTATCATGACGTAACAGAAGATGTTTGTCGTCCGATTGAGGACAAAGCACCTAAAATGTGGTATATCCTATTCGGGATCGCCCTCGTTATCGGACTTTACGGTGTAGGAAGTATTTTGTATCTACTCGGAACAGGTATTGGTGTCTGGGGTCTCAACAAAACAATTGGTTGGGCCTGGGATATCACCAACTTCGTTTGGTGGGTAGGTATCGGACACGCCGGAACCCTCATTTCAGCGGTACTTCTTCTATTCCGTCAAAAATGGCGTATGGCCATTAACCGTTCTGCAGAAGCCATGACCATCTTTGCGGTATTTATGGCTGGTACGTTTCCACTCATTCACATGGGTCGTTTATGGGTTGGTTACTGGGTAATGCCGATTCCAAACCAATTTGGTTCACTTTGGGTTAACTTCAACTCCCCGTTACTCTGGGACGTATTCGCGATTTCAACTTACCTTTCAGTATCGCTCGTATTCTGGTATATCGGTCTGATCCCTGACTTCGCTACCATCCGCGATCGCGCTAAAAAACCACTTGCTAAAAAAATGTACGGCATCCTTTCATTTGGATGGTCTGGCCGTGCTAAGCACTGGAATCGTTTCGAATTGGTTTCTTTGGTGTTGGCTGGTTTGGCTACGCCACTCGTATTCTCGGTTCACTCGATCGTATCATTTGACTTTGCCACATCGGTTATCCCAGGATGGCATACCACTATCTTCCCGCCATACTTCGTAGCGGGTGCGGTATTCTCTGGATTTGCAATGGTGCAAACGCTATTGCTCATTATGCGTAAAGCAATGGGTCTAGAGGCTTACATCCACACCAAGCACGTGGAGTACATGAACATCGTGATCATGGTTACCGGCTCTATTGTTGGTACCGCTTACATCACTGAGCTTTTCATTTCTTGGTACTCAGGTGTAGAATACGAATCTTATGCGTTCATCAACCGCGCAACGGGTCCTTATTGGTGGGCATACTGGTCCATGATGACTTGTAACGTAATTTCTCCTCAGCTGATGTGGATCCGTCGTTTACGCCGCAGCCTCTTGTTTACATTCTTTATTTCGATCGTTGTAAACATCGGTATGTGGTTCGAGCGTTACGTAATTATCGTTACCTCGATTCACCGCGACTACGTTCCAGCTGCTTGGAGCATGCACTTCCCAAGCCACATCGATATCGCAGTTTACATCGGCACCATTGGTTTATTCTTTGTTTTCTTCTTGTTGTTTGCACGTTACTTCCCAGTACTTGCCCTCAACGAAGTCAAAACAATTTTGAAGGGCTCAGGTCAATCTTACAAAGAGTCTCCAGATTATCACAAACATCATTAAGCAAAGGCTATGTCAGATAAAGTTCTATACGTAATGTATGACGACGACGAAGTGCTCAAAAACAGCGCTAAAAAGCTCGTCGCCAAAGGAGTTAAAATTTCAGAGGTTTTCTCTCCATTCCCAATTCACGGAATTGACCCCATTATCGGTGTGAAAAACACACGATTGGGCATCATGGCCTTTCTTTATGGTCTAACAGGTTTAACGCTGGCTACTATCGGTATGCGTTATTTCATGGTTGTCGACTGGCCAATGAACATCGGGGGTAAACCAAACTTTTCTTACTTAGAAAATATGTTGGCATTCGTTCCGATCAGTTTTGAGTTTACTGTAATGTGTGCTGCGCACGGTATGGCAATCACCTACTTGCTTCGCAACAAGACTTTGCCAGGCATGCCTGCTCAAAACCCAGATCCACGTACTACCGACGACAAGTTTGTAATGGAAATCCGCCTCAGCGAAAACCATAACGTAACCGAAGCAGAGCTCGACGGCATGTTACAAGAAATCGGTTACCTCGAATTGGATAAAAAAGAAATTAAATAAGTACAGGGCCTCATGAAAAAAATCGTTTACACATTGTTTAGTGGAGCAGCCTTGACCATGTCACTGCTATTGAACTCCTGTGTGTCTAATGCCGACAGCCCAGGTTTAGAATACGCCCCAGATATGTACCGCACGCCAGGTATCGAAACTTACGTAGATTACGGTGAGGTGCGCGGCAGAATCAATGGTAGTTTGAAAGGGCGCTTGTCAGCCATGACACCACCTCGCAATACCATTCCGTTCTACGGCACTGACTCCTCAGAAGTAAAACTAATGCTTCCGTATTTCCGCAAGCCAAATGTAGCTTTCCGTGAAACACACGGTCTCTATGGCTGGGACTACACCACTACGGATGAATACGCTTTGGCAGTAGGAGATAAAAACCCGCTTCTTTTGAATGCAACAAATGCTGAAACCGTCATTACCAAAGGTAAAGAATTGTTCACGGCAATGTGTCAGCACTGTCACGGTGAAAAAGGTGACGGAAATGGTCCAATGGTACTCAGTGGTGCTTACGCTGGTGTCCCTAACTATGTGGGCTTAGCTGCTACAGAGGGCCAAATGTTCTATTCTATTTATTATGGAAAAGGCATGATGGGATCTCATGGCTCGATTCTCAACAAAAAAGAGATCTGGACCATTATTCATTACATCCGTCGACTACAAGACGCTAACTATGGCAAATTTGATGCTACCGGTGCGGCGCTTGCAGCTCCTGTCTCAGACACAACAAACGCGAATTAATCAAGAAGAGCAATGGAATTTCAAATCACCAAAAAAGCGAAAAACTTAGCATTTGGCCTGATGGGCTTGGGTGCGCTCCTGACAATTATCGGTGTGGCCTTATCGGCGTCAAATCACCATTTTTTCACACGTTTCATGGCTTCTGGCCTCATTAGCGGCTTCTTTTTCTTTGCATTAGGTTTAGGTTCACTCTTCTTCTTGTCATTGAAATACGCTACAGAAACAGGTTGGTATGCTGCTGTTAAACGTGTCATCGAAGCTGTTGCAGGGTTTTTGCCAGTAGGGATGCTCATCCTAGGAGTAGTCTTACTCATGATTACCTTTGCCGATGGCGCACACATCTATTCCTGGATGGACCCTGAAGTTCAGGCTCATGACGAAATCGTAAGAAAAAAGGCACCTTACCTCAACAAAATTTTCTTTTGGATCAGAACATTAGCTTACTTCACTACCTATTTCTTGTTCTGGAGAGGTTTCAGAAACCGTTCACTAGAAGAAGATAAAGTGGGGGGTACCGAACTTCACTTCAAGAATTACAAGAAAGGAGCAACTTTCCTCGTATTCTTTGCGGTATTCAGTTCAACTTCAGCTTGGGACTGGATCATGTCTATCGATGTTCACTGGTTCTCGACACTTTTTGGTTGGTATACTTTTGCAGGCATGTGGTGTTCCACCATGGTTGTCTTGATCCTCACGACACTCTATCTTAAAAAACTAGGACACCTACCGAACGTCAACGATTCTCACATCCACGACTTAGGTAAGTGGGCATTTGCTACTTCATTCTTGTGGTCTTACATGTGGTTCTCACAGTTCATGCTCATTTGGTATGCGAATATCGGTGAAGAAGTCGTTTACTTTCAATTGCGCATCGCCGAGTTCAAGTGGTTATATTTCGGTATGTTCATTATCAATTTTGCTTTCCCGATGTTGATCTTAATGTCGCGAGACGCCAAAAGAAATGCCCGCATTTTAACTTTTGTTGGCCTCATGATACTCGTTGGTCACTGGCTCGATGTATACATCATGATCTCAGCCGGAGCCCTCGGTGCAAATGCCAAGATCGGTGCATTAGAAATTGGAATGGCTCTATTAATGACAGGTGTATTCATTTTTGTCGTGTTGCGCAACCTCTCTAAAGCACCACTTACGCCAGTGAATCACCCATTCTTGGATGAAAGTAACCACCACGAAATTTAATTTGAAGACAATATAAAAAGTCATGGAAAATAAATTAATCATTTTACTTGTCATTGTTCTAGGCGCAATCGCAATTGCTCAATTGGTGCGTATTTATGAAATCTCAGCAAAACTTCGCAAAAACGAAGAACACGAGATTTCACATCGCGATAACAACCTAAATGCCCGAATGATGTTCGGATTTATGTTGGCGTTCTTTGCATTTTTCATTTACCTTATGTCCGCCTACGGCTGGACCGGTAGAGGATCTGCAGCTTCTCATGAAGGTGAAGAGATGGACTGGTTACTCAACCTGAATTTTGTCATCATTATTGCCATTTTCTTTTTCACCAATTTCTTGTTGTTCTACTTTACTTGGCGATATGTAAAGAAACCAGGCGTTCCAGCTTTCTACTATCCTCACAACAACAAATTAGAAATGCTTTGGACGGTTGTACCGGCCATCGTTTTAGCGGTCATCATCATTCTTGGTCTTCAGACTTGGAGTCACTTAACTGGCCCAACTACGCCAGAAGCTGAGAAAATCGAATTGTTCTCTAAGCAATTTGACTGGACTGCTCGCTATGCTGGTGCAGACAACACCCTCGGTCTTTACGACTATAAATTGACCCTTGACAACAATGAATTGGCTTTGTTGACATCCAATACAATCGATTCGGCATTGGCCAATATGTTCGGAGGTGCAACGGGTATCCGCAGCTTGCAAAAATTGCTCAACAACCGCGATACCGTATTTAGTGATTCAACACTCAGCGTACTCAAAGCAGATTTATCTAGGAAAGAGCGTTTGTATCGTTTCCTTACCCAAATGAAACAAAATCACAATCCAAAACTAGATGCAAGTGCCTGGGATGACATCATCCAAAAAGACACCCTTTATCTTTGTAAGGGTCAGGAATACGAAATTGCGCTCAGAGCAAAAGACGTTATTCACTCCGCATACCTCCCTCATTTCCGCGCACAAATGAATACCGTCCCTGGAATGGCGACGCGCATGAAATTCACGCCGAATAAAACCACCGCTGAAATGCGTCTTGAGAAAAACGACGAGAAATTCAATTACATTTTGATGTGTAACAAGATTTGTGGTGGTGCACATTACAAAATGAAAATGATTGTAGTTGTTCTTGACAAGCCAGCCTACACAAAATGGATGGACGGCAAGAAAAAAGCAACGTTCAAAGATCAATACTTCCCTGCAGCGGCAGCAGCTCCAGCTGCACCAGCGGACACTACTGCTGTAGCGGCAGCTGTAACAATGAATTAATTTAGCAACGATAAAACAATAAAAAATGGCTTCACACGACGCACACGCACACGGACATCATGAGGATCACCATCACCATGAGGAGCATTTTATTTCGAAATACATCTTTTCACAAGATCACAAAATGATTGGAAAGCAGTTCTTGTTAACTGCTGTCTTCATGGGTCTTGTTGCAATGATGCTTTCGATTCTCTTCAGAATCCAACTGGGTTGGCCAGGGGAGAGCTCTGATATTCTTTCTTTCTTTTTAGGAGAAAAATGGGCGCCAAATGGCGTCCTTAAAGAAGATATGTATCTCGGTTTAGTGACTATTCACGGAACCATCATGGTATTCTTCTTGTTGACAGGAGGCCTTTCCGGAACCTTTTCAAACATCTTGATTCCATTGCAACTCGGTGCCCGAGACATGGCATCAGGCTTTTTGAACATGTTGTCTTATTGGTTCTTCGCTTTGTCGTCTATTATCATGTTGGTTTCTCTCTTTGTTGAGTCTGGGCCAGCAATGGCTGGTTGGACAGTCTATCCGCCATTATCTGCACTACCACAAGCTGTATCAGGATCTGGATTGGGCATGACCCTTTGGCTGGTTTCAATGGCCATCTTTATCGCTTCGTCTTTGATTGGTTCATTGAACTACATCGTGACCATCATCAACTTGCGCACAAAAGGCATGACCATGACCCGCATGCCACTCACCATTTGGGCATTTTTTGTAACGGCTATTTTAGGTGTACTTTCTTTCCCTGTATTGTTGTCAGCGGCATTGCTACTCATCATGGACCGCACCATGGGCACTTCATTCTACCTTTCGGACATCATCGTTGGTGGGGAAATGCTCACTAATCATGGAGGTTCACCAATTTTGTACCAACACTTATTCTGGTTCCTCGGACACCCTGAAGTTTACATCGTATTGCTTCCTGCACTTGGTTTATCTTCAGAAATCATTGCAACGAACTCACGTAAACCTATTTTTGGTTACAAAGCCATGATTGGTTCGATTCTCGCAATCGGTTTCCTTTCCTTTATTGTTTGGGGTCACCACATGTTCGTGACGGGCATGAACCCATTCTTGGGCAGCGTTTTCGTCTTTACTACGCTCCTCATTGCGATTCCATCTGCAGTAAAAGTATTTAACTACCTCACCACACTTTGGAAAGGTTCTTTGGTCTTGACGCCAGCCATGTTATTTGCAATCGGTTTGGTTTCTACCTTCATTACAGGAGGTGTTACAGGGATCATTCTCGCTGACTCCGCTCTAGATATCATGTTACACGATACTTACTTCGTTGTTGCTCACTTCCATATTGTAATGGGGATGTCTGCTGTGTTTGGTATGTTTGCAGGTGTTTACCACTGGTTCCCAAAAATGTTTGGTCGCATGCTCAACACGCGTTTGGGTTACGCTCACTTCTGGGTAACTTTAATCGGTGCCTACGGCGTATTCTTCCCGATGCACTTTGTCGGATTAGCAGGTGCGCCACGCCGTTATTACGACTACTCGTCATACAGCGAATTTGACAACAACTCGTTTGAACTGATGGTTGACCTCAATGAAATCATCACCACATTTGCTATTATCGCTGCTGTGGGTCAGGTTCTTTTCTTGTTCAACTTCTTCTACAGTATTTTTAGAGGTCCGAAAGCGCCACAAAACCCTTGGAACTCTACAACCCTAGAGTGGACAACTCCAGTCGAGCACATACACGGCAACTGGCCAGGTGAATTACCAACCGTACACCGTTGGCCTTACGATTACTCCAAGCCTGGTGCAAGCCAAGATTTCATTCCGCAAACTACGCCTCTTGAAGATGGCGAAGAAGAGCATTAGAATTCAGTGAAATGCTACTACATGAAAAGGCCCGATTCATCGGGCCTTTTCTTTTGTTTTTATTCCAAGTTTTCCAACTCTTTGGCTACTTTCTCTAATTCTTGATAGAATTCTGGTCCAAAAGCTCGTTGTAAGGGCTCTTTTAGGAATTTAAAAACAGGCACCTCTAATTTCTCTCCGCAAGCACATGCGGGCTCGCAGATGTCCCACTTTTCGTAGTTAAGTGCGGTGTAGTCTTGGAACTTTTTGGTCCGAATCGGATAGAGGTGACATGAAATTGGCTTAGGGAAATCGATATGACCCTCGCGTTGTGCTTTTTCAATTGCGCATTTGGCGATACCTGCCGCATCAAAAAAGACAAAAGCACATTCAGCGCCATTCACGAGTGTAGTAGCGGGCTCAAAATCTTGATCGTGATACACCACTCCTTGCGCTTCAATGGCTTCAATTCCTTCTGGCCTCATGAATGGACGTATTTTCTCTAAATTGGCTTCAATGATCTGAATTTCTTCTTCTGTTACAGGCGCGCCTCCGTCGCCTTCAATGCAACAAGCTCCTTTGCAAGCGTTGAGGTCACAAACGAACTGCCGTTCAAAGATTTGGGTGGAAACAATTTTGTCTTTGATTTCAACTAACATAGCGCAAAGATACGCGATGATTTTGTGGATTAATTTAAAATGCGTATATTTGCCTCACATTTGTAGATGATAGGAACGAGGGGACGCAAGTCCCCTCTTTTTTTCAACTGTTTCTGCAAAAGCAACGAATACAAAATTATGTTAGATCCAAAGGTCATACAAGCACTCATAGACGAACGCATCGCAGAGCTCGATAACGGCCTCTATGTCGTGGACCTGCGCATTTCACCGACCAACGTGATTCACGTAGAGCTCGACAAACTCAAAGGCGGTGTAAGTGTCAGTGATTGCGTATCCGTCTCTCGCAATATCGAACACAACCTCGATCGCGAAAAAGCCGATTTTGAATTGCATGTATCATCGGCGGGTCTGGACAAACCGATTCGTCACATCAATCAATTCGCTAAAAATGTGGGCCGAAGTTTTAAGGTGCTCCCTGAAGCAGGTGAGCAATTTGAAGCTGAGCTCATGAAAATGAACGAAGATATCTTGGTGTTCAAGCAACGTCACCAAGTACGCGACGAAGTAAAAAAGAAAAAAGTTTGGGTAGAAGATTTCATCGAACTACCCTACAACCAAATAAAAGAAGCAAAAATTGTAATTTCATTTAAATAAGCCCCATGAACAGTTTGGAACTTGTTGACTCATTTTCGGAGTTTAAAGAACTAAAAAATATTGACAAACAAACGATGCAGCACGTCCTCGAGGACGTCTTTCGTGCCATGCTCAAAAAGAAGTTCAATACCGACGAACACATCGATATCGTTGTCAATATTGACAAAGGTGATGTTCAAATTTTCTTGAACAAGGAAATCGTTGACGACGGTGAAGTAGAAGATCCGAATACGGAGATTGCCTATTCAGATGCCATCAAAATCGAGCCTGATTTCGAAATTGGTGAAGAAGTAACTGAAGAATTCAAATTCGCAGATTTTGGTCGTCGCAACGTTTTGGCATTGCGTCAAAACCTTATTTCGCGCATTATGGAGCTCGAAAAAGACCAACTTTACAACAAATACAAAGAGCGCATCGGCGAAATCGTTACTGGCGAAGTCTACCAAGTTTGGAAAAAAGAAATCCTCATTATGGACGACGACAACAACGAACTCATTTTGCCGAAATCTGAGCAAATTCCATCCGATTTCTTCAAAAAAGGAGAATCTGTTCGTGCAGTGGTGGCTAAGGTCGACATGCGCAACAGTACACCTGTCATTATCCTTTCGCGCACTGCACCAGAGTTCTTGGAGCGTTTATTCGAACTCGAAGTTCCTGAAGTATTTGACGGCCTTATTACCGTTAAAAAAATCGTTCGCGAGCCAGGGGAGCGTGCTAAAGTAGCTGTCGAATCCTACGACGACCGCATTGACCCAGTTGGTGCTTGTGTGGGCATGAAAGGATCGCGCATCCACGGCATCGTTCGCGAATTGCGCAACGAGAACATCGACGTGATCAACTACACTTCAAACCAACAATTACTTATTCAACGCGCACTTTCGCCAGCCAAGATCACCTCTATGGAGATACTCGACGACGAAAAACGCGTTAAAGTATTCCTCAAGCCAGACCAAGTCTCATTGGCCATTGGTAAGGGTGGTAACAACATCAAACTCGCTGGCAAATTGTGCGGTTTTGAAATAGATGTATACAGGGATGGCGAAGTAGATATCGAAGATGTCGACCTCGAAGAGTTTGCAGATGAAATCGATAGCTGGATCATCGACGAGCTCAAAGCTATTGGTTGCGATACCGCAAAATCAGTACTCGAGATCAGCGTCGAGGACCTCGTTTCGCGTACAGACCTCGAAAAAGAAACGATAGAAGAAGTATTCCGCATTTTGAAAGCGGAATTTGAATAACTTTAATACCAATAAGGAGCGCAACAGTAGATTATGGCGGGAAAACCGATTCGTTTAGGAAAAGCAGCAGGAGAATTGAATGTAGGAATACCGACTATTGTCGAATTCTTAGGTTCAAAAGGCATTGTCATTGACCCCACTCCAACATCGCGTCTGGAGCAGGAGCACTATGATATTTTATGTCGTGAATTTGCTGCAGACCAAAGCATGAAAGAGCAGTCTAAAGCTGCTTTGCGTCGCGAAAAACGCGAGTCTTTGTCTTTGAAAGATAAACCACAAGAAGAGCCCAATACAGCTCCTGTTGTCGAAGATGAGGACGACGAAGACATCAACCTTGAGGAAATCAAGCGACAAGTCCTCACCGATGCACCTGCAAAGGCTCCAGCGCCCAAATTAGAGGACGCTCCAGCCGCGGCAGAAGCAACGGAGAGTAAAGTTAGTGTTGTCGGCAAAATCGACCTCGATTCCATTAACCAACGCACGCGTCCTGACAAGAAAAAAGATAAAACAGCCGAGGCTCAACCCGCAGCAACTCCTTCAGCACCTGAGCCTGCCGCTCAGGCGCCTACATCAGCTCCGGCTGAAGAAACAAACGCCGCAGAGTCTGAAAAAGCGCCAGAAATTGAAATGATTCGCGCTACGCGTCAGACCCTTTCGGGGCCAACCGTTCTTGGTAAAATCGACCTTCCGGTCGAGCGTCCGCGCACACCTGTGGCCTCATCGTCAGAAGATGCCAATTCAAAGCGCAAGCGCAAGCGCATCAAGAAAGTCGAAGTAGGGAACACCCCAAATAACGCCAACAAACCTAAAATCGAGAAAGCCGAGATCTCCGAACAAGACATTCAAAAAGAGATCAAAGAAACACTCGCGCGTTTGTCTAATCAGGGTGGAAAATCCAAGGCGTCTAAAAATCGTCGCCAAAAACGCGACAACTACGCACAGCGCCGTCAAGAAGAAATGGCCATGGCCGAACTCGAAGAAAAGACACTCAAGCTCACCGAGTTTGTTACAGTCTCTGAGTTGGCTTCCATGATGAACGTCCAGCCTACGCAGGTCATCTCTGTCTGTATGTCTCTTGGTATTTTCGCATCGATCAATCAAAGGCTCGATGCAGAAACCATTCATATTGTCGCCGACGAATTTGGCTTTGAAACCGAGTTCATTAGTGCAGAGCTTCAAGATGCCATCACTGTAGTCGAAGACCAACCCGAAGATTTAGTTGATCGCCCACCAATTATTACCGTCATGGGTCACGTAGACCACGGTAAAACCTCCTTACTTGACCGCATTCGTAATGCAAACGTTACAGAAGGAGAAGCAGGGGGCATCACTCAGCACATCGGTGCTTACTCTGTGACCCTCAAAGATGGTCGCAAAATGACTTTCCTCGATACCCCAGGTCACGAGGCGTTTACCGCCATGCGTGCACGCGGTGCGCAGGTAACGGACGTCGCTATTATCATTGTGGCTGCAGACGACGACGTCATGCCACAAACCAAAGAAGCGATTTCGCATGCCCAAGCAGCGAATGTCCCGATGATCTTCGCTATCAACAAGATCGACAAACCTGGCGCTAGTCCTGATCGCATCCGCGAGCAACTTTCTGCCATGAACATCCTCGTCGAAGATTGGGGTGGTAAATACCAAGTTCAAGAAATTTCTGCCAAGCAGAACCTCAACATTGACGCTTTGCTCGACAAAGTGCTCCTCGAAGCAGAACTCCTCGACCTCAAAGCCAACCCTGCTAAAAATGCTGTCGGTACCGTTATTGAATCCTCTTTGGATAAAGGAAAAGGCTATGTTACCAATATGCTCGTAGAAGCAGGCACCATGCGCATTGGCGACGTCATCCTAGTCGGTCGCTATTATGGTCGCGTTCGTGCCATGCACGACGAACATGGTCAGGCGCTCAAAGAAGCGGGCCCAGCTCAGCCAGTATCCGTACTCGGTATCAACGGCGCGCCTAGTGCCGGTGACAAATTCAACGTACTCGACGACGAAAAAGAAGCCAAATCAATTGCGCAAAAACGCGAACAACTTTACCGCGAGCAAGGATTGCGCACCACCAAGCACATTACCCTCGACGAAATCGGTCGACGCTTGGCCATTGGAGACTTCAAAGAGCTCAATATCATCGTGAAAGGTGACGTAGATGGTTCGATCGAAGCACTCTCAGACTCCTTACTGAACTTATCAACTGAAGAAATCCAGGTCAATATCGTTCACAAAGGTGTCGGTGCCATTACCGAAGCCGATGTCAACTTGGCCTCTGCATCAGACGCCATCATCGTGGGCTTCCAAGTTCGGCCTACGCTTCCTGCTCGTAAATTGGCCGAGACCGAACAGATCGACATCCGCATGTATTCCATTATCTACAAGGCCATCGAAGAGATCAAAGCCGCGATGGAAGGAATGCTTTCACCAGATATCGAAGAAAAAGTACTCGGTTCTGCCGAAGTACGCGAAACCTTCGAAATCACGAAAGTGGGTACTATTGCTGGTTGCTACGTCCTCGACGGCATCATCAAGCGCAGTTCCAAAATTCGCCTCATCCGCGACGGCATTGTCGTGCATTCGGGCAGCTTAGGCTCCTTGAAGCGCTTCAAAGACGACGTCAAAGAAGTTAAAAACAATTATGAGTGTGGTCTGAACATAGATAAGTTCAACGATATTAAAATCGGAGATATCATCGAGGCCTACGAAGAAGTAGAAGTGGCAAGAAAATTGTAAGGTCCAAGGGGCGAGTTGAATTTTCATTAATTTTGTAAGACACTAAATAAAGTTATTATGGGCAAATTTGGACCAACAGAAATCATTCTTATCCTCGTGATTGTTTTACTTTTCTTCGGAGGTAAAAAAATTCCTGAACTGATGCGTGGTCTTGGCAAAGGCGTCAAAGAATTCAAAGACGCATCCAAAGGCGAAAACAACGCAGCAGAGCCTTCTACAGAAATTTCTAAAGAAGATAAATAACTGCATGTACCGCACTATCGCAGCCATTCAGAACGCCTTGCATTCTGGCAAAACGGCTTTGGACCTCGTTGAGGAACACCTAGCGCGTATCTCAGCACACCAACATCTCAATGCTTTTTTGGAAGTTTTTGCAGATTCCGCTCGTGCCCAAGCCCGTTTGGTTGATCAAAAAATCCAATCCGGAACCGCAGGTCGGCTCGCTGGCGTCATTGTAGGCATCAAAGACAACATTTGCTACAAAGACCACAAAGTCTCTGCTTCCTCGAAAATCCTCGCTGGTTTCGAATCAATTTATACTTCAACAGTACTACAACGCCTTATTGACCAAGACGCTATTGTCATTGGTCGGCTCAATTGCGATGAATTTGCAATGGGTAGTTCCAACGAAAACTCTGCGTTTGGTCCTGTGCAAAATAACTGGAACCCAAATTATGTCCCTGGCGGTTCATCTGGAGGTAGCGCCGTAGCAGTTTCAGCCAATTTGTGCACGGTGTCTTTGGGTTCTGACACAGGCGGTTCTGTACGCCAACCCGCTTCCTGGACCGGCACTTTCGGCATCAAGCCCACCTACGGCCGCCTGAGTCGTTATGGCCTCATCGCTTATGCTTCGTCATTCGATCAAATTGGGTTTTTTACCAATGATCTTGCCGATACCAAACTCTTACTCGAAATAACTGCAGGTCAAGACCCCTATGATGCCACAAGTTCAAGTGAGCCCAATTTGGTCAGAACAAATCTTCCTGACAAACTCAAAATCGGCGTATTAAACGAGTGTCTCACGCATCCAGGTTTAGATGCTGAAATCAAAGAAAAACTCAATCAAACGCTCCGAAAACTCGAAGAAAAAGGCCATGAAATCATAGATGTGAGTTTTCCTTACCTCGATTACATGGTGCCAACCTACTACGTCTTAACGACTGCAGAAGCGTCATCCAATTTGTCGCGCTTTGACGGCGTCCATTACGGATACCGCAGCGCAGATGCCAAAGGCGTAGAAGAAACTTACGTTAAGTCGCGCAGCGAAGGTTTTGGCCCCGAGGTGCAGCGTCGCATCATGACCGGTACTTTTGTGCTTTCTCATGGCTACTACGACGCCTATTACACCAAAGGACAGCAAGTGCGCCGTATCCTCAAAGACCGAACTACTGCACTTTTAGCCGAATGCGATGTGCTGTTGTCTCCAACAACGCCTACCACAGCATTTGAGATGAACGCCGTCAAAGACCCCATTCAAATGTATCTCCAAGATATTTTTACGGTTCATGCCAACCTCACGGGTAACCCCGCCATGAGTATTCCTTTTGGTGTACACAGCAATGGCTTACCTTTTGGCATCCAATTAATGGCCCGCGATTTTGAGGAAGATCTACTTTTTCATGCCTCTGAAAAATTACAAGCAGTGATCGTATGAAATGGCTGATTTCTATATTGCTATTCCTTTCATCCACCATCGTGCTTGGTCAAAAACCCGCGCATTTAGTGCGGCCATCTGACTCCCTAGACCCAGACCCTTTTGTCAATACTGTCCAACAAAGCCTCAATTTATTTTACGCAGATTACGCGAATTCCAACAAATACGACTCAATCATTACGGCCCTGAACTACACACCGGGACAGGTACCCGTTTTTTCTGACTCGGTTATTTGTGCGCGTTTGGCCAAAATGAATGAGCTCACACCGTTTCAGCTCGATTGCAACGCCGCAACGCTCTCAACCATTAAGTTTTTTGCAGCCCAGCGCCGTGGTTTTATCCGAGTAGCACTAGGACGTTCGGCACTCTATTTTGACCTTTTTGAGGAGAAGCTCACCGAATACGGTTTGCCACTTGAATTGCGCTTTTTATCGGTCATTGAGAGCGGTCTGAGGCCACAAGTTAAATCAAGAGCAGGAGCTTTGGGTTTATGGCAGTTCATGTACAAAACCGGACTCTATTTTGGCCTCGACGAAAACTCATATATCGACGAGCGCATGGATCCCGAAAAAGCAACCGATGCCGCTTGCCGTTACCTCAAACAACTTTATGGCATTTACGGCGATTGGAACTTAGCATTGGCTGCCTATAATGCGGGGCCAGGTAACGTGAATCATGCCATCCGAAAATCAGGTGGCAAAACGACGTATTGGGAAGTACGACCTTATCTACCCGCAGAAACACAAGGTTATGTGCCAAACTTTATTGCTGCTGCCTACATGATGACCTATCATGCCGAATACAACATCATTCCCATGGAGGCCAAAATTCACAATTCACAACTCGACACCATGTGCGTGAAAAGTGGCGTCCACATGCAAACCATTGCTAAGTTAGTCGACTGGGACCTCACCGAAATCCAGAGCCTTAACCCCGTCTATAAAACCACTTACATTCCCAAAATGACTCCCGCGCGTTGCGTAACAGGCCCGCTGGATAAAATTGGTTTGTTAGTGAGCTACGAAGACTCCTTATATCTTTTAGAAGAGGCTATTTACCATCCCAAACCAGTCATTCCACCTAGCCCAGTTGGTCAGGACACCACCCAAAAAGATACCACAAGTATCATCAACCCTCCTATAGACACACTTCAAACAAACATACCGCCTGCTAGCAACTTGATGTATCACAAAGTCAAAACCGGTGAGAACTTACGTCAAATCGCGCTCAAATACAGCGTATCTATCGAGCAACTCATGGAGTGGAACGCCTTGCGCACCACCAACATTTACGTAGGCCAAAAATTGACAATCTACACCAATCAAACACAAGTGCAACCAGCGCCAACGCCCGCCCCTCCGCCTCCGCCCGTCAAGAAATACTACACCGTGAAGCCCGGTGACACCTTTGGTAAAATTGCGCAGCGCAATAACCTCACCCAGGCACAACTTCAACGACTCAACCCAGGCATCAGGATCAACAGCATTGCCATTGGGCAGCGCATTCGCATTAAATAAACTGCGATGAAAATTTCTGGCGTTATCATCACCTACAACGAAGCCCGGAATATCGGTCGCTGTATCGCTTCGCTTCAAGATGTTTGCGATGAAATCTTGGTTCTCGATTCCTTTTCTACGGATGAAACTGAAGCAATTTGCTTGCAACACGACGTGCGCTTTGAGCAAAATAAGTTTGAAGGGCATATTCAGCAAAAGAATGAAGCACTCAACAGAGCAACACACTCCTGGATTTTATCGCTAGATGCCGATGAAGCACTTACCCCCGAGTTGAAGCAATCTATTTTACAAATCAAAGCCAATTTACCCGAGCGCGGCGCCTTTTCTTTCAATCGCCTCACGAATTACTGTGGAACTTGGATCAAACACAGCGGTTGGTATCCAGACACCAAACTGCGCTTGGCCTCTAAAAAAGATGTTCAATGGGGTGGGGTCAACCCGCACGATCAATTATTGCCGGACCCTCAACTCCAAGTGCAACACTTATTTGGGGACCTTTTGCATTTTTCCTATTACACCAAGGAAGACCATTTCAAGCAAATTGCCTATTTTTCCGAAATTGCAGCCAAAGAGTTATATGAGCGAAAGGTGAAAAGTTCAGTCTTCAAAATTGCGATGAAAGTCAGTGCTCAATTCATCAAAACCTATCTACTCAAATTCGGGTTTTTGGATGGAAGGGCTGGTTGGCATATCGCAATTCGCAGCGCGTATGCAACCAAATTGAAATACACATTGCTCCGAACCCACTGGAAAAATGCCTGAATTCAGAAACATATTGATTTCAAGGACTGATGCCATTGGCGATGTCTGTCTCACCTTGCCAGCGTGTCAAGCAATCAAATCCGCTTTTCCAGACAGCGAACTCACTTATTTATGCAGCGCTTATACCAAAGCAGTGGTGTTTTGTTTTGAGCCCATTTCGGATATCCTTACCCTAGAGCAGCTAGAGCAAGCTCCTGAAGGAGAGCGAAACACGCAACTCAGCAAATTCGATGTCGTCATTCATTTGTTTCCAAATAGGATGGTAGCTCAATGGTGCAAACAAGCCAATATTCCAATGCGCATTGGCACCGCACATCGTTTCTTTCATCTTTGGACTTGTAATTTTCGACCGCGGTTTACCCCAAACGCTCGGAATTACATGAGGCACAATTGAATTTTAAATTATTAGCGCCAATGGGCATAACAGCTCTTCCAGCCCTCAATGAAATCAATCAAAAATTGAACTTTAAGGCGAGTGTTTTGCCCCATGAACTCGCACAAAACAATTGGAGCAAAACAATCCTGCTTCATCCAAAATCGAACGGAAGTGGGGTAGAGTATCCGATAACGCACTACCTGGATTTAGCGCAACAATTAGTCGCTAAGGGCTACACCGTTTATTTTACCGGAACTGAAAAGGAAGGCGCGTACTTTCGGGACCAACTTCCGCAAAATCCAAAAATGATTGATGCAACTGGCCATTGGGATCTTCTGACTTTCATTGCCATTATTTCGCAAGCCAAAGCGTTGGTCGCCTGTTCGACTGGCCCCTATCATTTGGCGGGCCTATGCGGAATTCGGGCAGTTGGTTTATTTGCAAGTCGCCGACCTATACACCCTGGCCGCTGGGCGGCATTGGGCAATAAGTCTGTAGCACTTGAACACGACCCTAAATGCGCACAATGTTCGGCTGGCCAGGAGTGTGCTTGCATCGCACAAATTAAAATTGAGCAAATCATTGATGCCATTGAAAAGTAGTTATTTCCGCAATTTGCTGCTGGCGTTCTATGTAATGTGTTATAGTGCCGGATTATTTCATTGGGCGCGTGTGGTTGATCAATTCGACTTAGAATTACTTTCAAAAGCAGTTGCTCATGGCCTCCTGATCGGCTTGGTCTACTTCGGTTTTCAAACGAAAGAAATGCCGCGTTTAAAGGGCAGTTACTTGCTTTCGTTGGCTTTTGTAGTGGCCTTTTATCTGTTTGCCTACAAGTCGTCATTACCCTATCTTTGGTTTTGGTCACTTTTGTTGCTCCAGCTAGTGTTACTCATTACTTATTTGAAGGGGCTTGCATGGCGTCAGATCACATTGCTTAAGAACTTTCTGATTGCCACGATGTGGTACATCCAACTCAATTTAATACCCGCATTTGCCGGCAACGCGAATTTAGCATACCTGCCATTTTTCATTTTTTATTTGGCGTTGAGCATTCAAGTCGATGCCGAAGACATTGAAGAAGATACCGGGAAAATCAAGACCTTGGCAAGTAAAATGGGCCAGGGCACAACGGCTTATCTGGTAATTTTTCTGTTGGCTTTCTTTGCCTATTTAATGGGATTGCCCTTCGTTTGGATTTTGCTTGCATTACTTGTCTTAAAGCGCGAGACTTTTTTACCCAAACGCTCCTATGACGCATTGCTTTTAGTTCTCGGCGTCTACTTTCTATTGCGTTAAGCACAAGCTTTGTATCTTTGTGCATTCTATTTACAACCATGGACTACACTTTCAACGCAATCGAAGCCAAATGGCGCCAAATTTGGCAGGAGCGCAAAACATATCAAGTCACCGAAGACAGCAGCAAACCGAAGTTTTATGTCCTTGACATGTTCCCTTATCCATCTGGTGCAGGTTTGCACGTTGGGCATCCGCTCGGTTATATTGCTTCGGATATTTTTGCGCGCTACAAGCGCTTGAAAGGTTTTAATGTCTTGCACCCGATGGGCTATGACTCTTTTGGTTTGCCCGCCGAACAATACGCTATTCAGACCGGGCAGCATCCGGCGATTACCACCAAAGAAAATATTGCGCGCTATCGCGAACAACTCGACCTCATGGGCTTTAGTTTTGATTGGGATCGAGAAGTCCGCACCTCAGACCCATCGTACTACAAATGGACCCAATGGATCTTCAAGCAGCTCTTCAATGCTTATTACGATTTATCGACCAATAAAGCTGAGCCAATTGCCAAGCTGATCGCTCTTTTCGAAAAAGATGGAAACCAAAGCGTGAACGCTGTGTGCGACCAAGAAGAAATATTTTCTGCCTCAACCTGGGCATCATACAGCGCAGCAGAAAAAGAAGCGGTTTTGCAACAGTACCGAATGGCTTATCTCGCAGAGAGTTGGGTCAATTGGTGTCCGGCTTTAGGAACTGTGCTCGCCAATGACGAAATCGTCAATGGCGTTTCTGAACGCGGGGGCCATCCTGTAGAACAAAAACGCATGATGCAGTGGTCTATGCGCATCAAAGCTTATGCAGAACGCCTCCTAGAAGGCCTAGACCGCATTGACTGGACCGACGCACTCAAAGAACAACAGCGCAACTGGATTGGTAAATCTAAAGGAGCAAGTGTTCATTTCGCTGTCAAGGATACCGAACTGCAAATCGAAGTATTTACGACGCGCCCCGATACCATTTTTGGCGTGAGCTTTATGGTCTTGGCGCCTGAGCACCCGTTTGTCGCTCAAATCTGCACGGCAGATCAGCAAGATGAAATAGCCGCTTACCAGCAACAAGCGGCACTCAAGACAGAACGCGATCGCCAAGCCGATGTTAAAAATATCTCTGGTGCCTTCACGGGGGCTTATGCTTTGCATCCGTTCACAGGACAAGAAATTCCGATTTGGATCGGAGATTACGTCTTGGCTTCTTACGGCACTGGTGCCGTGATGGCAGTCCCATGTGGAGACCAACGCGACTACGATTTTGCCAGACATTTTGGCTTGCCAATCCCAGCTATTTTTGCCGACAAAGATATTTCTGAAATGGCCTATGCCGAAAAAGATGCCTTCATTGCCAATTCAGATTTTTTAAATGGCCTCGATTACAAAGCAGCCATGGAAAAAGCAATAGCTGCTATCGAAGCCAAAGGAATTGGTAAAGGCAAAACCAATTACCGCCTGCGCGATGCCGTTTTCTCCAGACAACGATATTGGGGAGAGCCTTTTCCGGTTTATTACCAAGATGGCTTGCCACAGCTCGTCGATGACACTATGCTGCCTGTCACTTTACCCGATGTAGATGCTTATTTACCTACCGAAGATGGCGAACCACCATTGGCCAGAGCGGCAAAAGAGGCGTGGTCTTGTCAGTTAGGAGAGCGCATGGAATACAATACCATGCCAGGCTGGGCCGGAAGCTCTTGGTATTTTTTGCGTTACATGGACCCGCACAACCAAGAAACTTTTGCCGATCCTGAAAAGCTGGCATACTGGAACCAAGTCGATTTATACATCGGTGGTTCCGAACACGCAACAGGCCATTTACTTTATGCGCGTTTCTGGACCAAAGCGCTATATGACCTCGGTTATCTTCAGTTCGACGAACCTTTTGCCAAGCTCATCAATCAAGGCATGATCCTCGGCAAATCTGCCATTGCCTACATTGGTCCGGATCAAAAAATGTACTCGGTTGATATGCTTCCTGCTTCCCATGATGGTTTCAGAGAAGTCCGTATCCTCATTGACTTACTCAACGACGATGACAGCATTCAACTCGATGCGCTCAAGTCTTGGCAGCCACAATATGCGCAGCAAGAATTTGTAGGCAATGCAGATGGAAAAGTCTTGGTGAAAAGAGAAGTTGATAAAATGTCCAAGCGCTGGTACAACGTAGTCACACCAGACGACCTCTGCGAAAAATACGGTGCGGATACCCTTCGCATGTACGAAATGTTTCTCGGGCCACTCGAACAAAGTAAACCATGGGATACCAAAGGAATTACAGGTGTTCATGGTTTCTTGAAAAAGTACTGGCGTTTGTTTCACCCCAATGGTCAGTTTGAAGTTAGCGACGCAGCACCGAGCCCTGCCGCGCTCAAAACCTTGCACAAAACAATTAAAAAACTCAGTGATGACCTCGAACGCTTCTCTTTTAATACAGGCGTCTCGAGTTTTATGATCTGCGTCAACGAGCTCTCTGAACAAAAATGCAACAACCGCCATATTCTCGAGCAACTCACCATTCTCATGGCGCCTTATGCGCCGCATATTTGCGAGGAAATTTGGTCCAAATTGCGACCAGATGCAGCGAGTATTTTTGATGCCAGCTATCCCGTTTTTGACGAAAGCTACCTACAAGAATCCAGTTTTGATTATCCGGTGTCTTTCAATGGCAAGATGCGCTTTAAAGCCACACTCGATTTATCTTTGACTCCTGCAGAAGTCGAAACATGCATCCTTGACAAACCCGAAACACAAAAGTGGCTCGAGGGCAAGACCCCTAAGAAAGTGATTGTGGTGCACGGTAAGATTGTGAATATTGTGCTCTAAGCAAAAAGCGAAAGCAAACTAGCAGAGTTTTTCACCTCGGTAATAAGCCCTTTAAGTGCAGCGGAGTGCGCATGAGGGCGCATCGGCATTGAGTTGCTTGAAATATCCTACAATGAAATGTTGGTCAACTGCGGTAAGCCAGCTGCTCAATACCACCGTCGGTTTGAGACGATCTATGCAGTCTACAAGAGAATCGTAAGGCAAACTTTGTCCGAGATAGTAGGTATAGTGGCCTTTGGAGCGCAATAAATATTGGTAGAAAAGCAAACCGATTTCATGCCAGTCGTGTTCTGGTAAGAAAAGCAGTACACTTTCGTTCGATTTTGACGGGATAGGAAGCTTATCGATTTCGGTAATAACTTTTTGACGAATCAGGTTCGAAATAAAATGTTCTTGTGCTGCAGTAATGCTGTTGACCAACCACATGACGCCAATGCGATCCAGAAAAGGGATGAGGTTTTCTGCAAATGTAGCCTCTAGCCCTTTGTTTTTGATGAGGTCGTTGAGCGTATTTCTGAAGAGTTGCTCATCGAGTTCGAGGAGTGCTAAAATGAGTTTTTCCTCGGCGTTGTCTATGGAAGAATTGAGCCGAATTTCAGACACCATATGATGAATGGCGGTAGTGCCCATGGTGGCAATTTTGGAAATTTTTAAGCCTTTTTTGTTCAATAAACTCACATTGAGCAAAAATGATAAATCGGCGTCGGTGTAGGTTCGGATTTTAGTGTCTGTGCGGTCCGGAATGAGCATTCCATAGCGCTTTTCCCAAATACGAATGGTATGGGCTTTAATGCCCGTCAGGATTTCGATATCTTTTATTTTATACTCTGCCATCTGCTGTGTAGTCAAACCCTAACAACCTTGAAGATAGATTGTTCGCAATGCCTGCAAAAATAAAAGTTTAAAGTAACTTTGCAAGATGCAAATTAAAAGCGCAGAATTTACCATTTCCAACACAGAAGTCAGCAAGTGTCCGCTAGACGGCAAGCCTGAGTTTGCTTTTATCGGAAGGTCCAACGTAGGTAAGTCCTCGTTGATCAACATGTTAACTTCCAAAAAAGGACTCGCAAAAACATCTGGAACTCCGGGAAAAACCCAGCTTATTAATCACTTTCTCATTAATGAACATTGGTATTTGGTAGATTTACCCGGCTATGGCTATGCAAAGGTAAGTCGCACGCAGCGCAGTTCTTTCGAGCGCTTTATTTCTGACTACCTTACCAAGCGCGAGACGCTTTACAATATTTTTGTCTTACTTGATGCCCGCTTAGAGCCGCAAAAGATCGATTTAGAATTCATGAATTGGTGCGGTGAAAAAGGGCTGCCTTTTTCCATGGTGTTTACCAAAATAGACAAGCTCTCGAGCACTGCCTTACAAAAGAACCTGGCCAAGTACAAAAAAGAGATGCTGAAAGTTTGGGCTGAATTACCACCGGTTTTCACCACCTCGGCCCAATCCGGATTCGGAAAAGAACCACTCCTGAACTATATCGAGCAGATTTTAGCTTAAGGCCCAGCTGCCTCTTGAAAATTCTTCTTGAATTCCTTATTTTTGCCCAAAAAGAAGCCACACCATGGGAAGAGCATTTGAATACCGCAGAGCAGCAAAAGAAAAACGTTGGGACAAAATGTCCAAAATGTTTCCAAAATTGGGCAAAGCCATTACTATGGCAGCCAAAGAAGGTGGCATGGATCCAACTACCAACGCGAAGCTCCGCACTGCTATTCAGAATGCAAAATCTGAAAACATGCCCAAAGACAATATCGAGTCGGCGATCAAGCGCGCAGCTCAAAAAGATATTGCTTCTTTCACCGAAGTGAATTACGAAGGAAAGGGCCCTCACGGCGTGTTGGTATACGTAGAATGCGCCACCGACAACCCCACTAGAACTGTCGCCAATGTCAAATCTTATTTCAACAAGGCTGGTGGTTCCGTCGTGCCAAACGGCTCTATGGAATTTATGTTTGCGCGCAAAAGTGTTTTTGAAATCGCCAAAACCGCTGAACTAGACCCTGAAATGCTCGAATTAGAGCTGATCGATGCGGGCTGTGAGCAAATCGACATCGAAGAAGAGCAAATCGTTGTCTACGGAGACTACACCTCTTTCGGCACCATTGCTAAAGCCCTCGAAGACATGCAAATTGAAGTTCAGAAATCCAGTCTCAAGCGCATTCCAACAAGCCCAGTTGAGTTTTCCGAAGAACAACTCGTCGACATCGAAAAAATGCTCGATAAAATCGAAGACGACGACGATATCCAGCAGGTCTTTACCAATATTGCTTAACCTACATACTAAAAACGCAATTTTTGCGTTATAACGCCTTTCATTGTCCATGCGCACAAGCCTTTACCTCTTACTGACATCGCTACTGCTCCTTTTGTCATGGGCTTGTTCTACAGAAAACAATACGCCGCTCAATCGCTTTTATCACCAAACAACTGCTAAATACAACGGGCATTTCAACGCCAAAGAATTACTTCGAATTTCCTTAAAGACCTACCAAGATAGCCGCAAAGAAGATTTCTACACCCTTCTTCCTGTTTTTCCGGTTCCAACTGAAAAAGAAGTCAAGGGCATGCTTCCGGCCATAGACACCGCCGTGGTCAAATGTGCTAAAGTCATCCTCAATCACAGCATGCCGACCGCAGAAAACATGTTCTACAAAACGGTAGAATACAACAAATGGATCGATGAAAACTGGCTGACAGTAGGAGAGGCCTATTTTTACAGACGCGATTACGCCAAAGCACGCGACAATTTTGAGTTTGTCAAGCGTTTTTTTGACAAAGACCCAAGTCTGTACGTGGCCAGTTTATGGCTAGCTCGAATTGACATCGAACAACGCAAATACGCCGATGCCAAACTCATTTTAGATGCCCTCAATGAGCGAGCAGAAATCCAAAACGACAAAAAGCTGACGGATTACATCCCTTTCTTGCGCAACAAAAACCCGGAAGCGGGGCCTCAGATGACCAAAAAACTTCAATTTGAGATCCACCGCACCTACGCAGACCTCGCACTGCGTCGCAGAGAATACGATGCTGCTGTGGAGGGCCTTAAGTTAGCCATCGACAAATGTCCAGATGCAAAAGAAAAAGCGCGTTTAAATTATATTTTGGCGCAAGTCTATCAACAACAAAATCAATTGCCTGAAGCTGCCATTCATTATGGCAAGGCATTCAAGGCGGCTGCAGCGCCCGACATCGCATTCAATGCACGCCTCAACAGAGCAATTGTCAGCGGCGACGACCGCCTCATGGCAGACCTTCAAAAGATGCTGCGCGATGCCAAGAATGCCACCTTCAAGGATCAAATTTATTATGCTATGGCCTTGATGGAACTCAACAAAGGCAATAAACCGTTGGCAAAGTCGCACCTCACGTCTGCTGCTTTTTACTCCAATAATAATAAAAGACAACGCGCTCAGGCCTACGAAAAGCTCGGCGACATCTCCTTCCAAGATAAAAACTTTGTCTTTGCTCAGAAATACTACGATTCCAGTTCGCGCTTTATCACCGAAGACTACCCTAACGGCGAACAAATCAAGAGTAAAGCAACCAAACTTGCCGATTTGGTCAAGGCCATTGAAATCGCTCAATTCGAAGATTCCGTTCAAAAAATTGCCGCGCTCTCCGAAAAAGACCGCGAAGATTTCCTCAAAGAAACCCTCAAGCAAATCAAACGCGACGAGCAGCGCCGCAAAGAACTTGAAGCCGCCAAGCTGCTTGCACTGCAGCAGAGCCAGCCCGTAAACAATAATGCAAATAGCAACAAATTTATCTTCAATAACCCCAAACTCCGCGAAGAAGGATACAACGAGTTTCGCAAAAACTGGGGCTTTCGAGAAAACACCGACGACTGGCGCCGTAGTGAACGCATCATTTTGAACGCCAATATTGCGGTCGCTGGACAAGATAGCACCCAGGCCAATGCTACACCCGAACAAAAAGATTCCCTTTCCATTGAACGCCTACTCAAAGATATTCCACTCACTCCAGCCGCATTCAAGGCTTCTCAAGAGCGTTTGCTAGAAGCACTCTACACTTCCGGAGT
The DNA here is from genome assembly GCA_021299335.1 of Cryomorphaceae bacterium. GTDB lineage: Bacteria > Bacteroidota > Bacteroidia > Flavobacteriales_D > Crocinitomicaceae > UBA952. The sequence continues at coordinate 33,008 of JAJTGF010000004.1, read as the reverse complement.
GCTTTACAAAGAAATTCTCAACGAAACAGAACTTGCCGCAGCCCAATTCTTAGCAATTCTCGACAAAAATCTCGATCACCCTACAGACCTATCCGCGGCTTTTCAACTCTACAAAATTTACGAAGCCACTTCAGATGCCGATAAATACCGTCAATACATATTAAAGAAGTATCCAAGCTCAGATGCAGCTAAATATTTCCAAGACCCCGATTTTTATGTCAAGCAAAAACTCAGTGCGCAAAAAGACCAAGAAGCTTACCTCGCATTAGTCACAAAGTATGATCAAGGTTATTTTGCCCAAGTTCAAACCGCCACACAACAAATCATTGACTCCGACCCAGCCAACGCTTACCGCGCTGAGTATCTTTTGCTCAACGCCCTAGCTACTGGGCAGCAAGTTTCAGACAAGCAAGTACTCGTGCCACTCCTTCAGCGCATCATCGATGAAAAACCAAAGTCTGACCAAGCAGTTCGCGCTAAAGAAATGTTGGATATTCTCAAAAAAGGGTATTCTAAATTTGAAGTCAATCAAGGAGCCAAAGAACAATCTATCTTCACCGATATTCCCAATGTACCCCAATTCGTGATCATTTTACTCGACGATGATGAAGAGGCCGACGACTTACGCACAACCGTTTCCAATTTTGCTGCCAAAGCATTCAAGACTTCAAAAGTCAAGGCGAGTGTCAAAACAACACTCGATGAAAAGAATTTTGTGCTCGTGTCGGAATTCCCAACAACCAAAATTGCCTGGGATTTCGTCAATGCCTATAAGGCCGGAGCTGAGTATTTAGATGACTATCAAAACAATAAAATTTTCATAATCAATCAAGAAAATTTGAAAAAGTTGATAGAAACCTCGAAATTTGATGAATATAAAGGATTTTTCATCGACAATTACTAAGCAACATGCTAAGAAAAGACATTTTCGGAGGTTCTCAACAACCTGACAACACCGACCGCACAAACCGCATTATTGCCGGTACTGAAATCAACGGAGACCTTACCTCCGATACCAACATTCACCTCGAAGGCGAGGTAAATGGCAACGTATCTTGTGCCGGACGCGTCATCATCGGAACATCAGGAAAAATCAATGGCAATCTCGTTTGTGTCAATGCCGAAATCGACGGCGCCATGGATGGTCAACTGATGGTCGAGAATCTGTTGGTTTTGCGCTCAACAGCGCGTATCAAAGGCGATATTCAAACCATGAAACTCCATATCGAAGAAGGTGCTTTCTTCGAAGGGGCCTGTGTCATGCGTGCGGGTGTAAGCACTCCAAAGCTAGATACAGAAGCAGCGTTCAATGACTAAAAAAGACGCTTCCCACAACGCTTATCTCAAACTCACTTCCGCTGCTTTTCAGATGGCAGCAGTGATTGGTGGCTTTACTTGGCTCGGTACATTTCTCGACGCGCAGTACAATACCAATCGTTTTTTTACCATCTTTTTGGCATTGCTGGGAGTAGGAATTGGTTTGTACTTGATCATTAAAGAAGTGAATTCCCTCAATCGTGAAGACTAATCCAAGGAAGCGACTTACGCTTTGGTCCTATTTAGCCACTTTGCTGGCTGTCCATATTGTTTTTTTAGTGCTTGCGCTCATAGGTGTTTTTCATTTGCCGCTCAAAGGCGTAGGGAGCATATTAGTAACCTCTTTTCTATTGGTTTTGGCCTCGGCTGTTATATTATTTTTCCGAAATAATGGAGATGCAGTTGCGCAAGCTTTTCGTTTTCTAGCAATCAGCGTTACCCAATTATTGGGCTATTTATCTACGAGTTTAGCGCTGATTTACACTGATCAAAGTGTTGAGCTTGTGTTCTATTTATTAGGGCTCTCCTTAAGTGTATTGATTCTTCAGACGAGTTATTTAGTCAGACGACTAAAATGAGCGCATGAACCCAAGTAAAAGCTTGGCAAGGGGTTCGAATGCCGCATAGCTCAATTCTTCGGCCTTGTCGTGGATATCGTGATAGTGTTTATTCGGCCCCATTGTATACACAAAGAATGCGGGCACACCTTTTTCTGTGAAGAAATAATGATCAGAATTAGCAGCGGGCCCACGAGATTTGACTTGAGTCAGGAAGTTGCCATCCTTGTTCATTTCGACCAAGCGATCGAATTCTGATTTGAAGAGTGTTGCATTGACTACAGTAATTCCTTCTTCGCCGCTTCCCATAATATCGGTATTGAGCAAAAAGCGAATTTGAGAAAGTTTGAAGAGCGGATGGTTGACAAAGTAATTAGATCCAACTAGCCCTGCTTCCTCGCCACCAAACGCCATGAAAACATAATTATAGTCTGGGTTGCGCTGAAGACTCAGTTCTTTTGCTAAAAAGAGAAGCATCCCTACCCCCGAAGCGTTGTCGTTGGCACCAGGGAAATAGGTGTCTTTGCCCATCTTACCGAGGTGGTCGTAATGTGCGGTAATGACTAAATAAGGTTTTTTCTTGGCATTTTGAGCGGCGGGTAAATAGCCGATCACATTGCTTGATGTGAATTTTGGAATATAGCTGCTTTCTAGATGTACAAATGCGCTGTTGGGTTTGTTTTCAAATTTGTCTTTGAGTGCTATAAAAGCAGGGTAGGGAAGGGCAGTTTGACTTACAGACCAAGTCAGTTTGGTTGTTGTCAGCTCAATTGTAGCGGCAAATTGTTGGAGTTCTTTCAACCTTGTTTGCATGACTTTGTTGGTGTCGCCCCCGAACCCACTCGTTTTTACGACGAGTAAGCGGTCTTTGGGGCAAGGTTTGAAAGCATTGACGCTCCGGTATAAAGTAGCAGCGTTACAATACACAAGCTGATAATTTTGTGGAACTGCACCCGCAGATGCTGGATCTACTAGGTAATCAATGCCCGGTTGTAGGGTGTCGTTACCCAGGGCAATGGTGCAAGCACCCGGAAAGGTTTGAACAGGAAAGGAAAACAGTTGCTGGTAATTTTTGTGAAAGGGCTTGAGTCCAATTTTGTGAAATTCCGCAGCAATGAGGTTGGCAGCTAAAATTCTTCCATCATTGACATAGCCCCTACCGGCGAATTCAGGCGAACAGAGCTTGGCGATGGTTTCTCGGTAAGGATATGTTTGAGCATAGCCAAGCGTGAACAAGCAACAAAATAAGAAACTATGCGCCAGTCGCATAGCGTCGGCAAATTTTGTAAATGAAATCTTCGACAATTTCTGATTCGGTATCCCAGTTGAAAGTTTGGGACAGTTCTGTGAGCATATTGCGGGCAGCATCCATTGATGCGAGTTGATCGAGTTGTTTAATGTTGCTCGAGAATTCATCAGAAGAACCATCAAAAAGCTCGTTGATGAACTGTAGTTTTTCATTGAGTGTAAATGCGCCAATGAGGCTCTCTAATGGGAACACACTGCGGTTGTCTCGGATATTGGCTTCCATTTCAGCCATCCAGATGGGTTGGTCGCCAGAAAATTCCGGTTCCCAATTGGCATTTTGAGCAGCTGTTGTTTCTTCGGCAGGCTCTTCTAATTCCGCTTCAACTTCAGCGACTTCTTCGCTCATTTCCTCTTCATTGGCTTCTTCCTCTTCTTCAGCTGTTGCTTCTTCGGTTGATTCTTCTTCAGCTTCTGCATCTTCATTGGCTTGTTCCTCTTCTTCTTCGTCTTCAAGTTGTTCCTCGTTTTCGTCGTAGAAAACTTCTTCGTTGCGCTCTTCGCTTTCACCACTTGCAAAAGTGACTTCGAATTCAGGTTCCGATGCAGGTTCGTCTATGCTGCCAAATAAATCGATGGGTGTTTCGATTTCGGGCTGGCGCAGGCTCGCTGAAATGACGGGTGCCTGTACTCCCAAAACATTGGTTTCATAAATTTTGTAGCGCAAAATAATCATGCGCTCGTATAGTTCTTTGGCGTCCTCGACTAATAATTCCATTTCTTCCGGGGAGAGGTGCCCGGACTCAAGTTTTTCAACACCTGAATGAAGGTGTCCGAGAATAGTTTTGATCATTAGGGATGGACTTTTTTCTGACATTGCTTATAACTTATTAATTTCGTGCAATCGGGAGCTCATAGAACTACCGAATCAAAATTAGAAAACATTTCACAATCTCATTCAACAGCACTATGTTTTTAGAGCAATTTACCAAAGAAAACGGACAACAAGGTTGGATAGAAGTGATCTGTGGGTCTATGTTCTCCGGAAAAACAGAAGAGCTCATTCGCCGCTTGCGCCGCGCTGCATTTGCCAAACAGGCTATTTTACTCGTCAAGCCCCGCATCGATGACCGCTACGCAACCGAAGCAGTGGTGAGTCATCAAGGCCAAAGTTTGGAAGCCAAGCGAGTAAGCGCTTCGTCAGAGGTTATGGATCTTTGGAACGGCGAACAAATTGTTGCCATAGACGAAGCTCAATTTTTTGATATGGACATCGTTCAGGTTTGCAACAACTTAGCCAACAAAGGCGTGCGGGTGATAGTGGCAGGTTTAGATATGGATTTCAAAGGCATTCCTTTTGGCCCTATGCCACAACTAATGTCCATTGCAGAATACGTGAGTAAGGTTCATGCCGTTTGCGTACACTGTGGAAAATTAGCGCAGTTTTCGCATCGGACGGTTGCCCAGACAGAACAAGTTTTGGTGGGTGCAGTAGAAAAATACCAACCGCTTTGCAGAAGTTGTTACCAAAAAGCGTCTGCATGAAACTTCAGCTCTCACCGTCTCAATTTTCTGACATCATCAATGCAAAGTGTATTGGTGCTTTTAAGGATGGCCTCATCCAAGAAGTTGTTTATGATTCGCGTAAAATTACCCGCACGAGTGGTGTCGTTTTCTTTGGGCTCAATGGTCCAAAGCGCAGTGGTAAAGACTTCGTGGCAACTGCATACGAAAAAGGCATCAGGTTTTTTGTTTTGGATTGCGCACCGACAACATTGGCAGCAGACGCCAATTATTTGATTGTCGACGATGTACTTTTTGCGCTTCAAGCGCTCGCTGCATTCCACCGTAAGCAACTGAAGTATCCCATTGTGGCTATTGCGGGCGCTATAGGCAAAACAACTGTTAAGGAATGGATCTATCATTTATTAGCTGACCAGTTGAATGTGCTGCGCAGCCCAAAAAGTTATAATTCTCAATTAGGTGTTGCCATCGCATTACTAGAACTTCCTATCGAAGGAGATTTGGCACTTATCGAAGCGGCAGCGACTAAGCCGGGCGAAATGGAACGCCTGCACGCCATGATTGCGCCAACCTATGCCGTTCTAACCACTGCAAATGCAGGCTTGCGTCATGAATTTAGCTCCACTTTAGCCTATCGAGAAGCGCTCAAACAGCTGACAATTGGCGCGGAGTGGATCATAGATGGCGACGCTCTCCATGACTTCGACACAGCCAATGCGGCGGCCTTATTGAAACAAATTCCGTTTTCCGATCCCGTTCGCATGCACAACGCCCGCGTGGCATTGGCTTGTGCCTTGCGCTTTGGCAACTGTACGCCCCAAGCTGTGGCTACACTTCCCAAACTTGCCAACCGCTTAGAAACCTTTGAGGGTCTTCATGGCGCAACGCTCATCAACGACTCATACACTTTAGATCTGCTTGCTTTTGAAGGTTCCCTGGCATTTTTAAAGTCGGTCTCTCAAGACAAAGCCACTGTAGTTTGCTGTTTGCTCGATGAACATCAGCTCCATTTTAAAGCTGAATTGCAGCGCTTATTGGAGGCTGATCACTGTCGTGAATATTATATTTGGACGGCACTACCCGAACAACTTCCGACCATCGACAACAAAGTTGTTTTGATCAAAGGTAATCAGCAACTGACAGCAGCCCTACTTTCCAAATGGAAGCGCCAAACGCACAGTACTGTGGTGCGCTACGACTTGTCTGCACTCGAGCACAATTTGAAACAATACCAACAAAATTTAGCGCCCACCACACAAATTTTAGCCATGCTGAAGGCACAGGCTTATGGCGCAGGCATGGACCAAATTGCACAACAACTCATCGCAGGTGGAGTAAATTACTTCGGTGTAGCTTATGCCGACGAAGGTGTGCTCCTGAGAGAAGCAGGGATCAAACTGCCTATCCTCGTCATGAATGCCGAACCCGCAAGTTTTGAGACGTGCATCTTGCATCAACTAGAACCAGCAGTATACAGCCTTGCTCACCTAGATGCCTTTATTCGCGTGCTGATTGCTCATAACATCCAAGCGTATCCCATTCATTTGAAGTTCGATACAGGAATGCACCGCTTGGGTTTTTTACCGCAGCAAATGGAACAAGTTCTCCAGACCCTCAGCGCCCAGCCCGAAGTGCTCGTCAAGAGTATTTACAGCCATATGGCTTGTGCTGATGAGCCTCACCATCCAATGAATGCACAACAGATTTCCATTTTCAAAGAAATTTGCGACTACTTTGAAAACGCATTGCCGTATGCTTTCATCAAACATCTATTGAATTCAGAGGGCGCCGCTCATTTTCCAGAAGCGCAGTTCGATATGGTGCGTTTGGGTATTGGGCTCTTCGGAGTCAATCACGATGCTCTTTTTGAAGCCAAGCTCAAACCAGTCATTACCTGGACCAGTCAGATTTCTCAACTCAAACAACTCAATAAAGGTGATTTTGTGGGCTACGGCAGCTCCCAAGCATTAGCAGAGGATAGCCAGATTGCCATTATACCAGTGGGATATGCAGATGGCTTCAAACGCAATCTGAGCAACGGGGCGGGCGGCGTCTATATCGATGGGATGTATTGCCCCACCATTGGAAGAGTATGCATGGATATGATTATGGTGTTGGCTCCAAACGCCAGACCTGATGCTGAGGTGGAAATTATTGGTGTACAACAGCCGTTGAATGACTTTGCAGCCAAGGCGCATACACTTCCCTATGAAATACTTACAAGTATCTCACCTCGTGTGCAGCGCAGCTACACGAATGACTAATTTTAGCAAGATCTAATCTTATTGGCCATGAAAATTTCCTTGCTACTGTGTACTTTATTGTGTTTTACTGAGCTCTGCGCCCAAGTTCCAAAACCTCAAGCGGACACCCTTAAATATCTCATAGTACTCAATAATGGCGTAGAATACGTGGGCCAAATTTTAGCTGATGACGGCCGAGAAATACTCGTATTGACCCAACAACTCGGTAAGATTTATATCCCAAAATCCGATGTCAAGAGCGTTACGTTAGTGGATGCAAAAGCCGACTACAAAGCTGGCGAGTACCTAGGTCAAGGTGTATTTACAACCCGATATCAATTTACCACGAATGCTTTTCCGATCAAAAAGGGGGAGAATTATGCGCTGGTCAATCTCTATGGGCCTGAAGTCCACTTCGCGGTACTTCCAAATTTCAGTGTGGGCGTCATGGCTACCTGGATTGCTAGTCCAATTGCGTTGGCTTTCAAGTATACTGTACCTACTCAAAATCCTCAACTCAATTTTGGTGTAGGATCTATTTTGGCCTCTTCTGGGTATTTCAATCAGGCCAAAGGATTCGGCGGCTTGCATTGGGGAATGGCGACTTATGGAACACGTCGCAGCAATGTCACCCTTTCTTTGGGTTATGGGCATTTCAATTCAGGCTTCTCCTTTGTCGACCAAAATACGTATTACCAGCCCGGTACGTATCCTGCAGTTTTCAATCAAGGTGGCCCTATTTTTCCGATTCCTGAGATGTTGACCTACTCAGAAGAGGTAGATAATTTCAATGCGCCGATTGTAGGAATTTCTGGTATTGCATCTGTTGGTAAAAAAGCCAGTTTTATCTGGGATGTCATGATTATTGGCGGCAATAAGCGCCGAATTTTTGATGATCAAGATATTCAATATTTTTATGATTTAAATGGCCAACCCAGCATGGTGGTATATAGCGATCCTATCATTGAGGTACAGAGCATGAATATGGTTTTTATGCCAGGCATGCGTTTTCAAAAGGATCAAAATAGAGCTTTTCAGGTTACCTTAGCAGGAGTGATTGGCAAAAGAGAAGAGCAAACAGCGGTGCAAACCACTGTCAATAATTACTCTTTTCCGGTTCCAATGCTAAGTTGGTTTTATAAGTTTTAGGTATGGATACAGTACAAGATCAATTGTTACAACTCATCAAAGCCAAGCTCCCGCCCGGAGATGCACTAGGTCATGTGTTGAGTGAAACACTTCACGTGAGCATGGATGCGGCCTATCGACGCATGCGCAATGAAACCGCCCTGACCATCGATGAACTCAAAAGACTTTGCAAGACCTTCGACATTTCTTTTGATTCACTCATCCAGCAGCAAAAAACGAATGTCATTTTCCGTTACACGCCACTCAATGCCTATGATTTCTCCTTGGAATCTTATCTAGAAGGCATTTTGGAAGCATTTGAACGCCTGCGCCATCTAGAAGAGCCGAAAATTATGCTGACGATCAACAACACGCATTTCTTTCAGTTGCTTAATTTCCCGCAGTTAGTGCGTTTTAAATTGTTCTTTTGGGCCAAGACGCACTTGCAAATCCCCGATTATAAAAATGTACTGTTTAAGCACGAAAAAACCACAGAACGCGCTTTTGAACTGGGTAAGGCCATACTTCATTCATACAATACGATTCCTTCTGTAGAGATTTTTGATCCTGAACTCATGCGAGGCTTTTTGCGCCAAATTCATTACTACTATAAATCTAACCAGTTCGAGGACCCTACCTATGCGCTTTTTTTGTGCGATCGCTTACTGATGTTCTCAGCGCACCTTCGCGAGCAGGCAGACCACGGTAAAAAATTCATTTACGGCACGCAAGTCCCGGCAACGGGCAATCGTTTTGAAATGTATTTAAATGAAACCATCAATGCAGACTCGGCCTTCTATTACGAGAGCAAAGACAAACAAGGCCTGTTTCTTTCACACAACATCATGAATTATCTGCAAACGACAGATCCACAATATGTGCAAGATGCCAAGCAGGTCATCGACAAACAATTAGCCAATTCTAGTTTGATCAGCGTGGTCAATGAAAGAGAGCGCAATAATTTCTTTGTGGATTTTGAAAAAACGATTGGCATGTTCAGAAAGAAAATTGAAGCAGATCTCGACTTTCTTTCTTAGTCACTTGCGTTTTTCGCAACTCAACAGATAGCGGCTCCGAAATTCAGTTTTCACCTGAAGAAAAGTTGGGTCATCTTTGTACCATCAAATTGTATACTATGAAAACAAAAAAATTACAATCTATCTTTTTATTAGTGGCCATTTTCTTTTCTGGCGCTGCTAATTATTTTGCGCAACAGAGCAGTACCATCGCTGTTGCTAACCCTAATGTAAATGCACTTACTGTTAAGCCTGAGTCAGTGGCAAAAATGATGCGTTTAGAGCTCATTAAAATCAACAAATACAAAGTTTACGATGAGTTCGACATGAACGAGGTGATCAAGTCTAAAGAGGAATACAAAGTTGGTTGCTACGGGCAATCATGTTTGTCAAAATTAGGCGAAGAACTTAAAGTTGATTACGTCATGTCAGGTTCTATCGATGGCTTGGGTAATAAAATTGTGGTTACGGTTAAAATTCTTGACGTAAGAGCACAATGTTTGTACAAGTCTTCTGTGCGCGAGTTTGACAACCAAGAATTGGAAATTCAACGCATGATCGAAATTGTTTTGGCCGAAATGCATGGCCTTACCGTAGACAAAGTACTTTCTGATCGTTTGGCTTTCAAAAATGAGGTCATTACTTCTAATAATGTCGGTAAAATCAATAATTCTGGACCGCGTATTGGCGGTGCCGTATTAACAGGAGATGTCGCTGAATTTGCTACGCGTTCAACTCAATATGGCGGTTTAGGGATCCAACCCTTTACCTCTATGATTGGTTACCAAATTGAGGGTCAGTATGTGGGTACCGAAAACTTCTCCGCATTAGTAGAAGGGATCATCAATGTTTCTGGCCTCGAGCAAAGCCAATTTATTCCTTCTTTTTCTTTGTTGAATGGTTTCCGTTTTGGAAAAGCCAACTGGGAATTCGCTTTTGGCCCGCGTTTCGGTATCTCGTCTACTTCAAGTGGCTACCTTGACCTCGATGGAAAGTTTGGAGCCAAAGGTATTTACTATCGTGAATACGATTGGGTAAACGATGGTGGCTACGACGACCTCACAACACCTGAGCAAGTCAATGTACTCGACCCTGGTTTTGAACGTCATTTCGATAGAGACGGAACGAAAAGATTGAGCACCTCTTTCTTGATTGCCTTTGGACGTACTTTTCAAGCAGGAGCCCTCAACATCCCAGTAAACTTATTTTACAGTTCACAAAAAGGTGGCGGATTCTTGGGTGTCAATATGGGCTTTAACGTACAAAAAAGCAAACAGCCTATCAACAAAACAACCAGCCCACAAAGATATTACTAGTCAACTAGAACCAAATAAACTCTTATGAGATCTTGCATAATTCTCCAATTGTGCATCACATTAGCGCTCTGCTTCTTCGGAAGTCAGGGCGCTTTTGCCTTATTGCAACGTTCTTACTAATTTTACGTATCCAAACTTGAAACAATGTCTACCATGAAAAATTTCTTTTTTTATTTAGCTACATTCATCTCGGTCACTTTTTGGTGTACCGCTTTGAATGCTCAAACACCAAATACAGCTTCGCCAAGTTCAGACACCACAAAATACCTCATCATTAAAAACGATGGCAATGAATATGTGGGGCTAATCCTTTCCGATGATGGCCGCGAGGTGCTCATTGAGACCAAATCATTAGGTAAAATTTACATACCTAAAAGCGATATCAAATCGATGCGTCCTATTGATTATGCCGAGGATGTCGCGAAAGGTGAATTCAGTAGTGCGGGCGTTTTTACAACGCGTTACCAGTTTACCACCAATTGTTTTCCAATTAAAAAAGGAGAGAATTACGCGATGGTCAACCTTTATGGCCCAGAAGTCCATTTTGCAGTCCACAAAGATTTTTCGGTTGGCGTGATGTCTACCTGGATAGGATCACCAATTGCACTGGCCCTAAAGTTCACACGCGGCACGTCGAATCCAAAAATCAATTATGGCGTCGGAACTTTGCTTGGCACTTCAGGCTACCTCAATCAAGGCAGGGGCTTTGGCGGTCTACATTGGGGCATGATCACCTACGGCGACCGCCGCAATAACGCTACGCTTTCAGTTGGTTATGGATATTTCAATCCTGGAAATAACAGCTGGAGCCCTACTGTTTATGTACCTGGAACGTATGCAGCTGTTGGTAATGGTTGGTGGCCTGATATTCCAGTAGATTACAGCTACCAAGGGTTAGATAAATCATCATTTATTGCACCCATCATTGGACTTGCAGGTCAGGCTAAAGTTGGGAAAAAGGCTAGTTTTATCTACGATTGTATGTATATCATTGGTTCAGAAAAATCGACTTACGCTCAGGTTAATCAGACTCAAACACCGCAATATGACGCGAATGGAACATTGCAACAGGTTGTGGTGAGTGAATGGACTGAAACGGTCTTTTCTACTACCAACTATCAAAATCTATTAGTGATTATGCCCGGCATGCGTTTTCAGAGAAGTGAAACGAAGGCTTTTCAGATCAGTTTAGCTGGAGTGATTGTACCAAATGAGGTTTCATTCCCATTGCCAATGGCGAGTTGGTTCTATAGATTTTAAGCGCTCGAATTTCAGATTTTGGGTATTTCTCTTTTTATTTTTCAATCGTGGTGGCTGTCTATTTTGGCGGCCTCACTTTTTTTGTTGCTCGTATTTGTTTTCATACGGCGTCGCATCGAGACTTCGCGGAGAAATCAAGTGCGTTTGGAAGTCAAAATTGCCGAACGCACCAAAGAAATACGCCTTCAAAAAACCAAGATTGAGGAGCAGAAGCGCTTGTTAGAAGAAGAAAAGAATAAGGTTGTTGAGCAACAAGCACTCTTGCAACGAGAGAAAGACCGCACCGAGCAATGGTTGCTCAATACGTTGCCCTCAGAGGTTGTGATTGAGCTCAAGCGCAATGGCAAAGTAAAAGCACAGGCATTCAAACAGGTGAGCATCATGTTTACCGATGTCGTAGGCTTTACGCGTATCTCAGAATCAATGGTACCAAGCCGCATTGTCTCCAAACTCGATATCTTATTTCAAAAGTTTGACGAAATTATTCAGGCCAACAACTTAGAGAAAATCAAAACGATAGGCGATGCCTACATGTGTGCTGGCGGTGTGCCAGTAGAAAATTCGACCAATCCTATAGATGCTTGCTGTGCAGCGCTACAAATCCAAGCGTTTATGGACAAACTCAAGTATGAAGCCATTGCAGATCACGAAGATTACTGGGAAATCCGCTTGGGGATCAATACGGGGCCTGTTATTGCGGGTATCATCGGCAATATCCGCCTGGCTTATGACGTTTGGGGGTCTTCGGTCAATTTAGCACAGCGCATGGAAATGCTCGGTGAGCCCGGAAAAGTGACAGTAACGGGCAATACTTTTCAGTATATTGAACCTTATTTTGAATGCGACTACAAGGGCAAGGCATTGACCAAATCACGCACCAAGGTAGACATGTATGTCGTACAGCGTATCAAGCCCGAGTTATCGGTGAACGGAGAAGGCCTGATTCCAAATTCTCGTTTCGAGGAAATCAAAAAACTGCATCATTACAGTTCGATTAAATATTACAAGACGGAGCACCATGTGATGGGCATCTTACAAAAAAATCTGGCTTCGAGTTTGTATTACCACTCCATCAACCATACCAAGGACGTCGTTAAATCAGTGGAGCGCATCGCCTTGCTCGAAGGCGTTACAGATGAGGGTTTGTTTTTGCTCAAAACAGCGGCCATTTTCCACGATGCGGGATTTATAGAACAATATGACCACAACGAGGCAATAGGGGCTCGAATGGCGCAGGAAATCTTGCCTAAATATGGCTACACCGAACAGCACGTCAAAACGATTGTAGAGTTGATCCACGCGACCGAAATCCCTCATAAACCCATCAACAAACTTCAAGAAATTATTTGCGACGCCGATCTAGATTATCTTGGCCGCGATGATTTTGAGCAAATTGCCGACAACCTCAGAAAAGAGCTCACGGAAATGGGTAAAATCAAATCTCGAAAAGAGTGGGATACCATCCAAGTCAAATTCCTCAAGCAGCACCAGTATTTTACGACTACAGCTTTAGAGTCGCGTCAGCAAAAGAAAGATGAGAATCTACAAGTTGTATTGGAGCGCTTAGCCGCCAATCATTATTCGGATTAATTTAGAGATAACGGGGCGGGGCTTTTTTAGGGCCTTGTTTTTTGGAAGATTTCATTTCTCCAATACTGTAGCCATAAGAAAAATTAAGGATGGCCCTGTTCAATGAACCTGGGCTATTGATGCGTTGGTCATACAAATAAGCAATTTCGAAGGCGTGTGGACTTTCCCATTCAAAGCCAATTCCGATACTCCATCGAATTCTGTTGAGGTGATACCCCTGTTGCCCATCCATAGGACCAGTAAAAAACTCCATAGAGGCCTGCGGTGCCAAGATGGATTTTTTGATGTCATAAGCCATACTCGGCTTGAGGCGAAACGCTTCACCAAATTCCGGCTCATAATTATTGGCGAGCCTATTCGTCGTAAATTGATAGCGACCTCTCAGACCCAGTTGTAAGCGATCAAAGTCGTATGAGAACTGTAAATTGGCATTGATGCGGTGCTCAAGTGTAAAATTTTGTTCTGAATTTCGATTTGCGATATAACGATAATCAACAGAAGGACGGATGTATTTATTGAGTTTATACTTATAGGAGATTTGCGGAAAAAAGGTCTGAACACCTCCCGCACCGTGTCGGGTGGTGAGGTCAAATGCCAAACTTTGTTTTTTGTCGATTTTATAACTAACACCTGCTTCATTCCATACTTGGAAGACTGTGCTGTTCTGACTCATGCCCAAAAAGGGGATGAACAAAAAACTGAGAATAAAGCTGCGCATGCTTATCGGATCACGGTAATTTCACCCAAATCTTTGGTTTCATTTTTACCAATCTCTACGGTAAATTTGACGGGTTCTTTGGTGTAGTAATCATCGTCGTTGTTGGTGATGGAATTACCCGTATGAAAAACCTCGTTGTAGGCATAGACGGTGTAGGTACCCGGGAATAAATAATTAAAGCTGAAACTGCCGTCGTAGTTGCATTCTATTTTGTCGTCAAAAATGCTGTCTTGCGTTCCATAAACGATATAAACATCTTCAGTGGCCCCAGGGTAACTGACGGTTTGAGCCAATGCCCCATTGATGTAGAGCTTTTCATTCACGGTAATTTTACCAGTGATTTTACTGCGCCCTCCTTCACCTTCGTACTTTTTACAACTGGTGAATCCGAGGATTAAAATGGATAGAAATAAAATTAAGGAAAGTTGCTTCATTGCTTTTTTTTGACAATGTTAAGAAAAAAACAACTTTTTGCTGCTTCTTGCGTCTGTTTGTTTGGATTAAAATTGATATTTCAGTAATATTGGTCACGCTAAACCGAGCTAAATGAAACACTTACTTCTCTCCTTGCTTTTTTGCCTTCCTTCATTTGTATTCTCACAGGTTGTCATTAATGAATATTCTTGTTCAAACGTGTCCGGCCCGACCGATGCCTATGGCGAACGCGAAGACTGGATTGAACTCTACAATACCACCGCTGCTGCAGTAGATTTAACAGGTTGGTATCTTTCCGATAAAGCAACCAACTTGACCAAGTGGCAAATTCCGAGTGGCAACATCAATGCCAATGGTTTCAAAATGGTTTTTTGTTCCAAGCGTGACCTCGTTAACGGTAACCAATACCACCCTAATTTCAATTTATCTCAGACCGACGGCGACTGGATCATCTTGTCTAATCCATCAGCAGTGGTTGTAGACTCCTTTAAAATCGTTCATCTCACCAAATCAAACCATTCGGTAGGTCGTTCGAGCAATGGTGCTATTGATTTCAAATTATTTACCACCCCTACGCCTAATGCCAACAACACCGGTGGCGTCAATTTTTATCCTCCAAAACCCGTTTTTAGTCTCGCGCCTGGCTTTTACAGCGGTGCCCAAACGGTATCCATTACCTGCGCAGATCCGACAGCAACAATTCGCTACACTTTAGATGGTTCAGATCCTACTGCCACATCTACCGCCTACAGTGGCCCCATCAACATCCCCACCACCAAAGTCTTGCGTGCAACAGCATTTGGCACCACTCTTTCTTCCTTTACAGAAACCAATACGTATTTCATCAATGTAAACCATACTGTACCGGTAGTTTCTGTCTGTAGCCAAGGGGTTTATTCTTTGGTAGCGAACGGCAGTCAAAATCCTCAGAATCGAATTGGTTCTTTTGAACTTTTTGAGCAAGACGGAACCTTTATTGATGAATCAGAAGGTGATTTTAATAAGCACGGCAATGATTCCTGGGCATATGCACAACGCGGTTTTGACTTCATATGCCGAGACCAATACGGCCACAACGGAGACCTCGATCACGAGATTTTCCCTGAAAAAAGCCGTAACGATTTCCAACGTGTGATTTTGAAACCAGGCGCGAGCGACAACTACCCATTTGAACAAGGCGCCCACATCCGAGATGCTTTTATCCATACGCTTTCTATTCGTGCCGACATGAAACTCGACGAGCGCACCTGGCGTCCGGCTGTTGTTTACCTCAACGGTAATTTCTGGGGCGTTTATGAAATTCGCGAAAAAGCCGATGACCACGACTACGCCGAAGAATACTACGACCAGAATAAATACAATATGCACTACCTCAAAACTTGGGGTGGTACCTGGCAAGAATACGGTGCGCCGAATGCGCAGCCAAGCTGGAATGCTTTGCGCAACTACATTCTCACCAACAACATGGGTAATCCTGCAAACTTCAATTACGTAGATTCCTTACTCAGTTGGAAATCGCTTGCCGATTATTTCATGATCAATTCGTATACAGTTAACCAAGACTGGCTCAATTGGAACACTGCCTGGTGGCGTGGCCTCGACACCACCGGTGACCACAAAAAGTGGGGCTATGCGCTCTGGGATATGGACGCTACATTTGGCCACTACATCAATTATACCGGTATTCCCGATCCAAGTGCCAATGCAGATCCTTGCAATGCAGAAAACTTACCGAATCCTGGTGGTCAAGGACACACAGATATCCTTGAAAAACTCATCAATCAAAATCCAATTGTGGAGCAGTATTACATCACGCGTTACATCGACCTGATCAATACTTCGTTTAGCTGCACAAGTATGTTGGCCCTACTCGACAGCATGGTCGCCGAAATTGAGCCCGAAATGACGGCGCATTGCGCTAAATGGGGTGGCACCTACAATGGATGGCAATCGCGCGTGACCCAATTGCGAAATTTTATCAATCAGCGCTGCTTGGCACTAGAACAGGGCTTAATTGATTGCTACCAGCTCTCAGGACCTTTTGCAGTTACATTTGATGTCAGCCCTGCGGGTGCTGGCACTATTCAGGTCAACTCCATTAACCCACCTTCCTACCCATGGTCCACGAGTTATTTTGGTGGCATCCAAACTTTAATTGAACCAAATGCCAATCCAGGCTTCATGTTTAGTCATTGGACGGTTACAACCGGGCCGTTAACGCTACCAAGTACTACCGCCAATAATTCGATTAATATTAATGGTCCAGAAACCATTGTTGCCGTTTTTGTGCCAGACGTACCAGACCTCGATAATGACGGCTGCTTAAACGTCGATGAAAACTTAGTAGGTACGGACCCATCTAACCCTGATACCGATGGCGATGGCGAAAACGATTGTGCTGAAATCGGAAATGTCGCTTCTCCAACCGACACCGATGGCGATGGCATCATCGATGCGCTGGAGTCTTCCATTACCGACACCGATGGCGATGGTGTTTCAGATGAATTAGACCCTGCAAACACGGATCCATGTATTCCGAATCCGAATGCGGGCCCTTGCGACCAAGATGGCGATGGCCTCACCAATAGCCAAGAAAATGCTGCCGGAACCAATCCAACCAACCCAGATACAGACGGCGACGGCCTCATGGACGGCGCTGAGGTAACGAATGGTTCTGATCCGCTGAATCCTTGTGACCCTGACGACACCCTTCCAGGTTGCCAAATTGATACTGATTTTGATGGGCTCACAGATGCTCAAGAAGGGGTGTTGGGTACCAATCCTCTGAATCCGGACACGGACGGAGATGGCATTAACGACGGCACTGAAGTAACCAACGGTTCTGATCCCCTCAACCCTTGCGACCCCGATGGCAGCAGTCCTGAATGTGCAACAGGCATTTTCTTCCCGACCGCCTTTTCTCCAAATGGAGTGGGCAACGGCCTCAATGAAGTCTACCAAATTATTGCTGGAAAAGATATTGCAGCGATCAATTTCAAAATCGTCGATCGCTGGGGCAATCTTGTCTTCTCATCGAGCAATAAACAATTCAAATGGGACGGCAATTACAAAGAAAAGCCTTGTAACAGCGGTGTGTACGCCTATGTTTGTGACGTCACATACGAGAACGGCAGCACAAAGAAATTCACCGGAAACATTACATTAATCCGCTAAGAGATGAAGTTTAGACAGCGATTCTTTCTTTTCGTCTCGGTTCTTTTTGTTTTGGCTCTTACACCAATAAAAGGATCTTCACAAGATTTTCACCTGACACAAGCAGACAGAAGTATTGCTTTTTTGAACCCTGCCTTTGTTGGTGCTTACAAAGGTTTTGAGCGCATATCCTTGCTCAATCGAAATCAGTGGATTGGGTCAGGGACTCAGTTTTTAACGAGTTATGGAATGGCTGAGTTTACGCCCGGAAGAACGCGCCAATCCGAACGTGCCTATGCAGGTATTGCGGCGTCTTTTAGTAACGACGTTGGTGGTGATTCGCGCATGACGCAAAAATCTTTTGGACTTACGGCAAGTGGACATTTACCACTCGCCAAAGGACACTGGCTAGATGCGGGTATTCAGACCGCTATTCAGCAGCGCAGCGCTGACTTCAGCAAGTTACTTTATTATTCACAATGGAACGGCAGTTCACTAGACCCCAGCGTTTACTCGGGAGAAGAAAACGACTTTGTCAATTTCGCGTTTGTCGATGCGGGTCTTGGCTTGGCGTATCGTTTTGAACCTAATCAGCGCGGAGAATTGCGCGATGGCCAGTGGTCTTTGCAAACAGGATTTTCGTTACAACATGTCAACCGACCGCGCTTGCAATACAACACCCTTTCTGCAGACCGCTTGTATCAAAAGGCAGTCATTTATACTTGTTTTTCTTTGGGTTTAAACGAGATTTCAACCTTGCAGTTTTCTCTGACCCACTTGCGGCAAGGCGGACACTCCGAGAGCATGTTAGGCGCAATTTACCGCATGAAGCTCCGAGGAAGTTCACAAGTTACAAACGAGGTCAGCACGCGCTACATGAGTGCAGGGCTGTATTTCCGTTCTTCAGCAGCAATTGCACCTTATTTTTCATTGGATTTTGGCGCCTTTGACTTTGGTGTTTCTTACGACGCTGACTTGGGCGCAACCTCTTCGGTGTTTAGACATTCTGTAGAACTGAACGCTTCTTATACTTTTCTTAAAAAGTCGGCTTTCAAAGGTAGCCGTTTACGCTAAGATAAGCGTTCCATCGACTGGCTTGTTCTTTGTTCATCACCCTAGGCACTTTATTTTGAGCGCCTAATTTCCCGATGCTATCTAAATAATTGTAGAAGACCGCGGTTGGCAACAATTGGAGCTTGGGTAAGGGCATGCTGTGTTTTCTGACGTAGGCGTAGTCATCATTGATTTGTTGAAGTTCGGCATCGATCTGCTCTATCACTTTAGGATCCACATTGATATCATCACAACCGATATACCAGCAGTGCTGTTGGTTTTGTTCATCGGCGTGTATGGTGTATTCCGAAAAAGAAAGTTTGGCTTTTGTACTCACCTCTTTCAGTGCTTGATTGATATTATCCAAGGAAAGGTGCTCTCCGCACAAACTAAGAAATTGCCTAATGCGCCCTGCAATGATGATTTCGTGCGTAGTGGTATCGACAAAACGCACCAAGTCACCAATCATATAGCGCCAGAGGCCCGCATTTGTACTGATGACAAGCGCGTAGTCGATTCCGGCTTTGACCTCACTAATGGTGTATGCTTTATACTGATTTTTGAGCTCACCAGATTCTGTAAAGTATTCCGCATTGAAGGGGATGAATTCAAAGAAGATGCTGTTGTTCATTAATAGCGTCATCCCTCTTTTCTTTGGGCTGGTTTGGTAAGCAAAATAGCCTTCACTTGCGAGGTAGGTGTCAAGTAAAACGACAGGTTTCCCACTTACTTTTTGAAGTCTTTCAACGAACGGATCCATGTAAACACCTCCGTGAACGTAGACTTGAAAATTGGGCCAAATTTCGTGGATGTGATTGAGTTGATAGTGCTTGACGATTTCTTCTAACAGCAACACACACCAACTTGGAATCCCTGCCATAATGCCAATATCCCACTTCGGAGCTTCTTGTACCATTAAGGGTAATTTGGCTTTCCAGTCTTTAAGGTGTGTGATTTTTTTGGTTGGTTTGGTAAAGGGGGCCGCAATGAGTGAGGTATGCTTTTTGAGAATGCCACTGAGGTCTCCTTCGTAGTGTTGTTCTATTTTTTTGAGTTTCGTTGAACCTCCAACGGCGAGTACTTTAGCGCTGTAAAAAGAATCCGGCAGGTTCAATTCGTGTAAGATGGAAAATTGACGCAGAGACACGCGCTGAAAAGAGCGTATCATTTCTGTAGAAACAGGTATTCGTTTGCTTGGCGAACCTGTGGTGCCCGAAGAAAGCGCAAAGTATTTGATTCGGCCTGGCCAAATGACATCTTTTTTTCCTTTGATGGTGTCTTGGAGCCAATCAGTGTAGAACTGCTCGTATTCGGTAATCGGGACTACTTGTTGATAGCGTGAGACCAAATCGCTTTTTTGAAGTAAGGAGCGAAAGTGATATTGCTGACCGAATGCCGTTTTTTTAGCGTGTTCGATATTGAGTCGGAGTGCTTCGAGTTGTTGTTTGTAGTCTGCGCTTGCGCGTGAAATACGCTTGAAACTGATTGCAGTGCTGCGCTGTATGAGCTTACCAATTATGGGCATTTGAAAAGAAGCTTTTTTAGCAGAGGCTTCACACAAAAATAAAGAGAAAACAAGTGCGTTCTTACTGCACTTTGTTTTAAATTTGTAAAAAACTTGACTATGCAAACTAAAAACTTCATTGTTCCTCACGACTTCACCGCAGTGGCAGACATCGCCCTTCAACATGCCATTGCCACAGCTAAGCCTTTAGGGGCTGAAATCCAAGTACTTCACGTCGTTTCAAAAGACACCCAAATTCCCGAAGCACTTGCCCAGCTTGAGAACATTATCGGCAAGTTTGAACACGAAGGTGTTCGACTCAAGCCAAACGTTCGCATAGGCAGCATCTTTGAAGATATCGGCGCTTTTGCAGCCGAACACCAAGCAGAACTCATCGTGATGGGCACCCATGGCGCTCACGGTTGGCAACACATCACCGGAAGCCACGCTCTTAAAGTGGTAACAAGCTCTCAGGTTCCGTTTATCATCGTTCAAGAAAAAGCCGTGAAGGCCTCAGGCTATGACTCCATCGTTGTCCCTATGGACCTCCACAAAGAAACCAAACAAAAACTTTCAATTGTTGCCAATTTAGCACAATACTTTAAGCCTAAAGTACACGTTGTAACCCCAGACGAAACCGACGAGTTTTTGCGTCACCAAGTGCGTTCCAACATCACTTTCTCTGAAGGCTTCTTCAAAGATCGCGGCATCGAAATGACCAGCGCACTCGTGCCAAGTTCTGGTTTTGACAAAGAAGTGGTAAAATACGCAGTCAGTGTTGATGCCGACCTCATCGCTATCATGAACCTTCAGCGCAACAACCTATTTACCGCCCTGACCTCCAATCATGAACAATACATAATTACCAATGATGCCCTCATCCCTACACTTATTGTCAATCCGATTCACCTAGGTTCGGACTACAGCAATATGTTCTCGATGTAATTCATGTCCAAACTCACCACCCTACACGAGTTTATTGTCAGTAAGCAAAAAGATTTTCCTTTTGCCAGCGGAGAATTGTCGCGTTTGCTACACGATATCGCATTGGCTTCTAAGATTGTCAGCAACGATGTCCGCAAGGCTGGTTTGGTAGACCACATCCTCGGCGCCCAAGGCGGTCAAAACGTACAGGGCGAGGAGCAACAAAAATTAGATGTAGTTGCCGATGAAGCCTTTATTCGCGCTTTTCAAAATGGCGGCGAAGTTTGTGGCATTGCCTCCGAAGAAAACGACGATTTTCTTGCCTTTGACTCCCAGCGTGCGCAGAATGCCAATTATGTTGTGTTGTTTGATCCGCTCGATGGCTCAAGCAATATCGATGTGAATGTCTCCATTGGTACTATCTTTTCAATTTACCGCAGGGTTTCACCGACAGGTTCAAAAACTACCTTAGCTGACATGCTCCAAGCCGGCACCCAACAAGTTGCTGCAGGTTATGTGCTCTATGGCTCATCCACCATCTTAGTGTATACAACAGGCAATGGTGTCAATGGCTTTACCTTAGACCCTGCTATCGGTGAATACTTCTTGTCTCACCCCGACATGAAAATGCCTGAAAATGGTAGACTGTATTCAGTTAATGAAGGCAACCTCAATGATTTTGATCCGCAGCTTCGTGCCTATTTAGCTTACTGCCAATCAAACGAAAATCAAACTGGCAAGCCGTATTCCGGACGCTATATTGGTTCTTTAGTTGCCGATTTTCACCGCAACCTGATCAAAGGCGGAATCTACATCTATCCTGCTGTGCCTTCAGCGCCCCAAGGGCGTTTGCGCTTGCTTTACGAGTGTAATCCGTTGGCTTTTATCGCTGAACAAGCAGGTGGTTTAGCCACTGACGGCAAGCAGCGCATTCTAGATATCCAACCCACCGAATTACACCAGCGCGTAGGATTTTATATTGGCTCTAAATTAATGGTCGAAAAGGCAATGGGCCTTGATTAAGAATTGGAAGCTTTCAGATTAATGGTGTAATCCATCTCCACAATTCCGGCCCCCGGCTCTTTATTGTACCTTACCTCGCGCTTGATGCGTTCTTTGATGTCGTTAATGGTACGGTCATCAACGCATGTAGTCACTGATTTTATCGAACGAACACCAACTACCTGTCCTTCGGAATTGACTTGTACTTTGAAACCGATACGGCAGTCAAAATCACTTTCATACCTCGGCAAACTGACATTATTCAAGCGAATTCTACCTTTTCCAGATCCGCGGCCGTTTCCGATACCATCTCCGTCGCCATTCCCGTTTCCTGGGCCTCCAAACGGGCCATTACCAGAACCATTTCCGTTGCCACTACCGCCACTACCGAAGAAGTTCGTGCTTTGGGTTGTAGTGGAGGTGCCGTTGGTGCCGTTCTGAGAATTGTGGTTATTGGAGTTACCGCTATTGTGGCTGAAATCGCTTTGGTTTGTTGTTGCTACTCTTTCGCTTTGATCTGCTGGAGGAGCAATGCGCCCTGAGCCCGGGGTGCCGCCACCGCGCGAGCCGCCAGCAGCTTCTTCGAGTTCGACGTTGTCTATTTGAAATTCTTCAATGACTTCATCTGAACGGAGTGGGGGAGTATCCACAAGCTGATCAGGTCTGGCATCGAATTTAATGATGAATGCCAATATCAATAAGGATAACAACCAAATAGAGGTGTAGACCAAAGACTTTTTGGCATCTGCACGCGCACCGATGTATTCTAATTGATAGGATTCCATGTTTTCTTGACATTAAGTGTTAAACGAACTAACCTTCTTTGGTCGCAATGATCATTTTCAGGTCATTGAGCATACCAATTTTGAGGAGGTCGACGAGCTCTTGTACTTGGGCATCGTAGGGCAAACGCAAAATGACGGTGTTGTCGCCAAGCTTTTTTGTTTCGCCTATCAACACGCCTTCGAGTTGATCAAATGCAATTTCATCGTTGTTGACATAGAAATGACGTTGCTGATTGTCATCGAATTTGACAGTCAACGTGACGTGTTGTTGTTGTGTTTTTTCATTGGCATCAGACTTTGGCAACGGAACTTTGATGACGTTGGGGTTAGCCAAAGTTGAAATGATCAAAAAGAACAATAACAAGAAGAACATGATGTCGCTCAATGCAGACGTAGCTACCTCTGCATGGAACCTTCTATTACGCTTTATGGCCATCTTTTGAGCTGATTAGTTTGACAAACTCTAGGTTGATTTTTTGAATAGCAAGCGCATAATTATCGATGAGGCCATTCA
The DNA here is from genome assembly GCA_021299335.1 of Cryomorphaceae bacterium. Classification (GTDB taxonomy): domain Bacteria; phylum Bacteroidota; class Bacteroidia; order Flavobacteriales_D; family Crocinitomicaceae; genus UBA952. The sequence continues at coordinate 9,724 of JAJTGF010000004.1, read as the reverse complement.
ATAAGTGATAAGCTGTGAAGGCCAAAATACCGACAACCAAACCTGAACCGGAAGAAATCATTTTTTCATACAAACCACCAGAGATATTACCGATCGAAACGTTTTCCGAAATGGAGATACTGTAGAAAATTTTAATAACCCCAGAAATGGTACCGATGAATCCGAGGGTAGGTGCAATACCTGCAATCAAACCTAGGTGATTGATGTTTTTTTCCATTTTACCAATTTCAATATTGGCAACTTTCTCCATATTGGCTTCAATTTGCGGAATCGGACGCCCGATAGACTGCACCCCTTCTTTCACTACGGTCCCAAACGAGGTTTGATCGCGATTGACCACATCAAGCGCACCTTGCATACTGCCGGCGTTGAGTTGTGTTTGAAGTTCGTTGAGCAGCATTTGATTTTGCTTGGTCATGCGGCGGATATACAAAAAGCGCTCGACGGCAATGTAAGTGCTATAGAATAATAGCAACGCAATCGGAATCAAAAAGACCCCTCCTTTCATGAGGAAGTCAATCGCCGAAATTTCTTCGACAGTTTTGAAAGATTCTTCGGTGGCGCCTTCTGCTACTTGAGCACTTAAAACTCCTGCGCTCATCATGAACGCTGCTACTAGGGTGTATTTGACTGAAAACTTCATATTTGGGTTCTAATTTGGTACGCTAAAATTAGTAATAGACCACAGGCAACTTGCTGTAAATACTTGGAGATATTCACACTCAATTGTTATTTGCAACGTTAATCACCGAAAAGGTCACAAAATTTTCCGCTCCGAGGATACTTTGCGTAATTTTGCAGCCCCTATGGAACTCAGCACCTTTATCAAAACCCTTGCCAAACATCCAGCACTCGATCGCAGTGCAGCTGCGCTGCAAGTGGCTTCTGCGAGACTGCATTGGAAAGGAATGGTAGGATCTGCCAAGTCTTTGCTTTCACTTATGGTTGCGCAACAGGTGCCGGGTACACATTTATTTGTGCTTTCCGATAAAGAAGAAGCCGCTTATTTCTTGAACGATTTTGAAGGGTTGTTTCCGGACGATAAACGCATTTTGTTTTACCCAGCATCTTATCGGGTGCCTTATCAGCAAGAGCAAACAGACAATGCCAATGTCGTTGCCCGTGCAGAAGTACTCGAAAAACTCAGCGACAAACAAAATACTTGGGTAATCACCTATCCAGAAGCGCTTTTTGAGAAAATCCCGACCAAGAAAAATTTGGTCAAGCACACCATGCGCTTAGAGGTTGCTAAAAGCTACAGCACCGACTTTCTCAATGAGCTCTTGTTGGAATATCAATTTGAACGCGTCGATTTCGTCTATGAGCCAGGTCAGTTTTCTATCCGAGGCGGCATTTTAGATGTCTTTTCTTTTGCCAACGAACATCCTTTTCGCATCGAGTTTTTTGGTGATGAGGTAGAGAGCATTCGCACTTTTGATGCGGCCAGCCAGCTTTCCATTGCGAGCCATCAATTTTTTAATGTAGTTCCGAATATTCAGTCGGGTCAGAGCCTAGAAATTCAAGAGACGCTCCTTGGTTTTATCGGTCCTCATGCCATTTGCTGGATGGCCGATGTACAGCGTACATTTGACATTTTAAAACGCGAATACGAGCGTGCTGTGGAAATTCACAGCAAGCACGACGGCCCCGTTCCATATACCTTACCTCAAGACAAATTCGTTTCGCACCTCGATTTTGAGCAGCAGTTAGCGGCTCACAGCGTCATTGAGTACGGGCCTGTATTCCATTTCAAGGCATCGCATTCAGAAACTTTTGATTGCATACCCCAACCCAGTTTCAACAAAGATTTTCAACGGCTCAATACCGATTTAAAGGCCCGCAAGGCAGAAGGATATCAAAACTTAATCTTCTCTAACCAACCGCGTCAGATTGAGCGTTTGTATCAAATTTTCAGCGACATCGGTGAAGAAGGCGAGTTCAGTGCACTGCCATTAGCGCTGCACGAAGGTTTCATCTTTCCATCGCTCAAATTGGTGTGCTATACCGATCACCAACTTTTTGAGCGCTACCATCGCTTCCGTTTAAAAGAAGGTTTCAAGCAAGCCAAGCAAGCGCTGACCCTCAAAGAAATTTACCAGCTTCAGAAAGGCGATTACGTTACCCATATTGACCACGGTGTTGGTCAGTTTTCTGGCTTGGAAACCATTGATGTCAATGGCAAACCTCAAGAAGCCATTCGCTTGGTATATAAAGATGGAGACGTACTTTATGTTGGTATTCACTCCTTGCACCGCATCTCCAAATTTACCGGCAAAGAAGGCAGTGCACCCACGCTCAATAAACTCGGCACGCAGGCTTGGTCTAATCTCAAGAACAAGACCAAAAAGAAAATCAAAGAACTTGCTTTTGACCTCATCAAACTTTACGCCCAAAGACGCAGCAAACCCGGTTTTTCTTTCGCACCAGATAGTTACTTGCAAAACGAACTCGAGGCCTCTTTCATGTTCGAAGACACCCCCGATCAGTACAAAGCCACCCAAGACATCAAACGAGATATGGAAGCGCCGCGCCCTATGGATCGTTTGGTTTGTGGCGACGTCGGTTTCGGTAAAACAGAAGTGGCTATTCGGGCAGCTTTTAAGGCAGTAGCCGATTCCAAACAGGTAGCGGTTTTGGTCCCAACCACTATTTTGTCTTTGCAACACTTCCGCAGTTTCAAAAACAGACTTTCGAGTTTCCCGGTTACTGTAGACTACATCAACCGCTTTAAATCTGCCAAAGAAATCACCGAAACACTCAAAAAATTGGCTGCGGGCCAAATCGACATCTTAATTGGCACCCATGCATTAGTTGCCGAGCGCGTCAAGTTTAAAGATTTGGGCCTCATGATCATCGATGAAGAACAAAAGTTTGGTGTTGCGGTCAAGGACAAACTCAAGACCCTCCGCACTACCGTCGATACCCTCACGCTCACCGCCACACCTATTCCGCGCACCTTGCAGTTTTCATTGATGGGAGCCCGAGACCTGAGTATTATCAATACGCCACCGCCCAACCGCCAGCCGGTTCTGACCGATATCATTTCCTTTAACGAAGAGCAAATCCGCGATGCCATTGCATATGAAGTTGGGCGCGGAGGCCAAGTGTTTTTTGTCAATAACCGACTTTCCAATATCAAAGAACTCTCTGGCATGATCCAGCGCTTGTGCCCAGGAGTGAGAGTAGGCATCGGTCATGGCCAAATGGATGGCAAGCAACTCGAAAAAGTCATGCTGGATTTTATAGAAGGTGCTTACGATGTTTTGCTGGCCACCACCATTATTGAGTCAGGCATTGATATTTCGAACGCCAACACCATCATCATCAACGACGCGCATCAGTTCGGCCTTAGCGATTTACACCAATTGCGCGGTAGGGTAGGCCGTAGCAATAAAAAAGGTTTTTGCTACCTCATAGCTCCTAAATTCAGCATCATGACCTCAGAGGCCCGCAAGCGCCTCGAGGCATTGGTTCAGTTTTCAGATCTTGGATCGGGTTTCAATATCGCGATGAAAGACTTAGATATCCGCGGGGCAGGCAATATGCTAGGGGGTGAGCAAAGCGGCTTCATTGCCGAAATTGGCTTTGAGATGTATCAAAAAATACTCAATGAAGCCATGCAAGAGCTGCGCGAAAGCGAATATAAAGAGCTGTTTGAAGAACGAAATACAGATCAGTTCAATGGATTTGTTCAGGATTGTATTTTTGAAACCGATATGGAGGTGCGCATTCCAGATCAGTATGTCAATCAAGTTGCCGAGCGACTTAGTTTGTACCAAGCTTTGGACAACCTTAAAAATCAGGAAGAACTACATGCGTTTAGCGCACAGTTAAAAGACCGTTTTGGACCGCTCCCCAAAGAAGTTAAAGAACTGATGTTCTCCTTTGAGTTAAGGTGGTTGGCAGAATCAATGGGCTTGGAGCGTTTGGTACTCAAGTCTGAAAAATTAGTGGGTCATTTTATTTCCAATCCGCAATCGCCATTTTACGAAACGGATCAGTTTCAGGGAATCCTCAACCGTATTTTAGCGCAACCCTCTGGCTTTAGACTCGTTCAAAAAGACGACAAACTCAGATTGGTCATCGAGCCAATTAGGCATATCAAAGACGCATTTGAGCAACTCAAGTCGCTACAAGAACCCACAATCTGATTCCTTGACTTACATCAAGAGAAATTAATGGACTTTCATGCAACTTTGTGGTCTTAAATTTGTTTATATCGTAATCTTAAAATTTTAAAACATGAAAAATTTATTAGTTGGTTTAGTTGGCGCGTTTGCCTTATTTTCATTTGTCGTTTCTCAAGCAGGCGTTTGGTCTGTCGATGGCGCACACTCTCGTTTAGGTTTTACCATCTTACACAATGGCATTACAAACGTTCACGGTAACTTTGGAAAATTCACTATGGAAGTGACTACTCCAAATGCAGACTTCACTGGTGCTACAATCGTTTTGAATGCCGATGCAGCTTCTGTCAACACAGGTATTGAAGCCCGTGACAATCACTTGCGTACTGCTGATTGTTTCGATTCTGAAAAATATCCATCAATTTCCTTCAAAAGCACCTCTGTAACTGCTGCTAAAGCAAAAGGCACTTATGTGATCGAAGGAGAGCTCACCATGCACGGTACAACTAAAAAAGTAACTTTTAGTGGTGTTCACACAGGTAATGGTAAAAATTATAAAGGAACAGAAGTTGCTGGTTTGCAAATTACAGGTGCTGTAAAACGCTCTGAATTTGGAATGGGTGAGGTAAGCCCAGGTTTAGCTGACGAGGTCAAACTTCAAGCAGACTTAGAAATCGCCAAAAACTAAGCACATGAGAAGTATTTTCTTGTTTTGTTTGTGCTTTGCTGCATTAACGAGTTTTGCGCAGTCTTATAAATTAGCCGATGGCCACAAGATTTCATTTACAAACCCAGATGTCAGCGGAACTTTTGATGAGCTGAGTGCAACATCCATTGTTTTTGATGAAACAAAGTTGGCAAGTGCCAAACTCAGTTTCAAAATTGAAGTAGGTTCCATCAATACTGGAAATGGCCTCATGAACAAACACGCGCGCGGAGAAGAGTGGTTCAATGCAGACAAATATCCGTACATTGAATTCACTTCTTCCAAGATCGAAAAAACCAATGAGGGCTTCAAAGCAACAGGAAAACTTCAAATGCATGGCGTCAGTAAAGAAGTCATTATCCCCTTTACTTTCTCGAAAAAAGGAAATAAAGGAACATTTATTGCTAAATTTAGCGTAGACAGATCTGATTTTCAGATTGGCAAAAAGAACGCCGGGGTAGCAGAAACAATTAAGATCACAGCTTCAATCCCGGTTGTAAAAAAATAAGGACATGATTAAAAAAGTAATTTGGGCCCTATCCTCGGGCTTGTTGGCCGGTGTCGTTTCTTACAGCTACGGCGAGATTTTTGAGAAGCAACTCATGGAAGACTATTCTAATGTAGTTCCAACGGCTGCTATTTTTATTTCCTGCCTCATCGGGACTATTTTAGCAACACTCGGTTTTTGGCTGCTCACCAAGTTTATTCCCAAATATGGCGAATTTATTTTTGCGTTCTTATTTGCGCTGCTCACAACTGCAAGTTTGGTTGGTGTTCTTGGCTTCACTTTCACCGATGATTCCAACGAATTACACCAGTTTATTTTCTACGGTTATGCCATGCCCATGCACTTTTTTCCGTTCTTGGCGTGGTATGTCTTCAAGCCTTTGTTCGACAAGAAATAGCCATAGATTTTGGCACAATACTTGAAAGGATGCTTTGGCATCCTTTTTTTTTGAAAAAAAGTGCCAAAAATGACAACGAAATCTTTTGAAATCCGTTTTAATATAGATGCACAAACGCTTGTTCATACAGCACTTATTTTTTTGGATTTTCTTCCAGGCTTCTTTGTATGCTCAGCTGCAGACAAATAACTCCCTGAATCCTCAGGGTCTGGTACAGAATGTCCTGCTGGGCAACGGCGTAACCGTCTCCAATGTTTCCTATAACGGGAGTCCTGCAGCAATTGCTCAATTTACTGCTGCCAATACTACGCTCGGCATCAACAGTGGTATTGTACTCACCACCGGAACCACCTTACCCAATGGCGATGGCCCACACGGCCCCAATGATACCCCGGGCGCAGGCGTAGACAACAATATGGGGGGCTTTAATTTGTTGTCTCAAGCTATTCAAGGCACTCAAACGTATAATGCGGCTATTTTGGAGTTTGATTTTGTTCCGTATGCCGACACCGTTCGTTTCAAATACGTCTTTGGCTCCGATGAATACCCAGAATTTGCCCCGCCAAACAATACCACTTACAACGATGTTTTCGGGTTCTTTATTTCGGGTCCGGGCATTACAGGTTTTCAAAATATTGCACTGCTGCCCAATGGTGCGGTGGTGTCGATCAATAATGTCAATACCATTACCAATCCATTTTATTTTGTCAATAATGGCGATGGTAACACAGCTCCCTACAATCAAAGCCCTCAGTACATCCAATACGATGGTTTTACCAAGGTGCTTGAGGCGGTTTCAAAAGTGCAATGTGGTCAGACCTATCACTTGATTATTGCCATCGCAGATGTCGGTGACGGACAATGGGATTCTGGTATCTTTTTGGAAGCAAATAGCCTTTCTACACTGACACCAGTAGAAATTGACCACACCCTTTCTCAACAAGTTTTTCCGAATCCGGATTGGATGGCCGAAGGTTGTGTGAGCACTAACGTGACCCTTACACGCCAGGCCAATCTTACACAAAGTCTGACCATCCCTGTTCAGCTAAGTGGTACGGCAACCAGCGGTATTGACTACAACGGCGTTCCTGCCAGCGTAACGTTTCAACCGGGTCAGACCACGGTTAGTTTTACGATTCAATCGCTCACAGATGCCTTACTAGAAGGCTTGGAAACACTCACGCTTACTTTTCCCATCACCGATCCTTGTGGTAACGTTACGCCGCTTGTTTTGGACTTATGGATCCAAGACAACCAACCGATGCAAGTTACACTCAGCAGTACGCCCCCGAGTTGCCCCGGAGACCCTGTTACCATCAACTCTCAGATCAGTGGAGGTGTGCAGCCCTATACTTATCTCTGGAGTACGGGGCAAACTACGGGTAGCATGACCTTTACACCAAGCAACACCACCACCGTTTGGCTTGAAGTTACCGATGCCTGTACGGGAATTCCCGCCTACGATACGCTCGTGGTAAACGTGCCTGTTTTCGCGCCATTGGCAGTGGTAGTAAGTCCGGATATCACCGAAATTTGCCCTTATGTGCCAGCTACAATAGGCGTTCAGGCTAGTGGTGGTTCGGGTCAATACACTTATCTCTGGTCTGTCAATAGTTTGTTAAGTGGCACCATGGATTCCCTATTTGTGAATCCAGGCAGTTCTACTACTTACCTCATTACAGTCAGCGATAATTGTGGCAATAGCGTCCAAGACTCAGTCATTTATACCATCTTGAGTCCACCGTTGGTTTTGCAGATGAATGGCCCATTTGAGATCTGCCCTGGCGATTCAGTCGACTTGCTGGTGACCGCAACAGGTGGTTACGGTACGTACTATTACAATTGGTCAACAACCGCAACAACCCCAGGCATCACAGTGGCACCCCAAGTATCCACCAGTTATTTTGTACAAGTAAGTGACGAGTGCCAGACCTTCAGCACAACTGCTGTAGCAGTGGTTCAGGTAGTTAAACCCTTGGCAAATTTTTACATTGCAACCCAAAACCCAATGCAAGGCTTACCTGTACAGCTGACTAATGCTTCGTTCAATGCGTGGTCTTACGCGTGGTCTTTCGGCGATGGCAATGGTTCTTTTTTGGTCAATCCGACGCATGTATACACCCAGCCCGGCGCTTATGAAATTACGCTCATTGCTACTGATCAGAAGGGTTGTTTGGACAGCATCTCTAAATGGATCGAGATTGCTCCCGAGCGCTACATCTATCTTCCGAATTCATTCACGCCAGATGGCGACGGACTCAATGAGTATTTTTACGGCCGTTTTATTGGTCTTTTGAGTGCCCGTTTCTACATCTTTAACCGTTGGGGCGAGGAGATTTTCTTCTCAGATCAGCTCAATTTTGTCTGGAATGGTGAATACGAAGGCGTCCCTGTTCAAGACGGTACCTATTCTTGGTACCTCATTTACGAAATCGAGAAAGGCATCTATGAAGACCTTTCAGGTCACGTCAACGTCATACGCTAGCTTGATCTGCCTTAATCGTTCGAAATGATTTCGAACAATTCATTAAGGTTTGGCGAAATGATGATTTCTATACGTCTGTTTTTAGCTTTGTCAGCAGGATCCACGGGGTGGTACTCGCTACGACCAGCTGCCATAATTTGGGTAGGTGACATATTCGAATTGCCTAGCATAATTTCTACTACTGAGGTAGCACGCAGAACAGATAATTCCCAGTTATTCTTTGGGGACACACTGCTATTTAATTTGTCGGTGTCGGTATGGCCTTCCACTACAATTTCGAGATCGCGCTCGGTCTCAAGGACACGCGCAAGTTCTACAAGTGCTTCTTTACCTTCGTCTTCTACTTTAGTCGATCCTGAATTGAAAAGGAGTTTGGCTTCTAGACTCACGTAGATTTTACCATTTTTCTGAACAACTGTAAGTCCTTGGTTTTCGAAATTGCGCAATGCGTTTGCCACGCGCGCTTTGAGCAATTGGATCTTCGCATCTTTTTTTCTGATGGCTTCCTCGAGTTCGTTCACGCGTTTTTCACGTTCTTCTAAAAGCGCTTGTTTGGCTTTGAGTTCTTGATCTAACCTGAGCAGGGCATCTTCTTTGCGCTGCAATTCTTTTGTTTTTTGTTCGAGTTCTGTCTGAAGCGTTGCTGTTTCTTTGGCACTGAGGCTTTTGAGCTTGTCAAAAGAGTTCTCGAGGGCTTCGTATTGTGCTTCTAAAGTCTCTTGTTCGCGCTTTAAAAGACGCATTTGATTGCCTAGGTTATTGGTGTCTCCACGCAAACGGCTCACTTCTTTGGCGGCTAAATCATATTTAGTTTGCAAGTCTTTAGACAATACTTCGTAGTCACTGCTGCTCTTTTTGTATTTGGCCAGTTCTTCACTACAAGCCTTCTCGCGCTCGAGTAGTTCGTTGTATTTTTTGGAAGGCACACATGCCGAGAAAAGCAAAGCAGTAAAGAGGGAGAGCAAAAAGATATTTTTCATGGATCTAGCTTTTTTTACAAAGTTGTTGGAATAATGAGTCGAGAATTTGCTTTTTTTCTGTTTTTATAAACACTAAATATTGCATAAAGTAACACATTCGGGCATTTTGGTGTGCATAGAGACCGAATTCCTTACCTTTGTAGCATGACTGTTGTAAAGAAAAATCAAAAGAAGTTAGAAGAGGCTTTTGGTCTATTACAAAAAAAAGACCTCAGTTCTTTAAATGCGGCACTCGCCATCTACAAAGATTACGGGCATCCTTCGATCCTTCCTGAATTATTTCAAACCATAGAAGGGCGCGAACGCGCAGAGCAACAACTCATTTTAGGCTTTCTTTCAGATATCCAAGATACCGATGCCACAGATGCCTTCATTACTTATTTAGAAGAAGAAACCAACGCTGACAATCGCAAGCTGGTGTTGTCTGCCATTTGGAATTCCAAATTACCTTTCGATGCGCACTTGCCATTTTTTGTGATGTTGGCTTCTCAGGGTGATTACCTCGAAGCACTCGATTGCCT